>NZ_JABUYD010000083.1:0-473 GCF_014897515.1 Brevibacterium sp. FME17 | reverse complement strand
CCTACTTGAGTCCGGTGGTTTCAGACCGGTTTTACACTCTCGATTACGATGAGCCCTATTTGCAGAGAAGCGGCATTCGGTGTGCGGAAGCGGTATTCGGTCGTGCCTATGGAACGATCCGTACAAAGCTCCGAAATCATGTGCACTGAAGTGGTGGGATTCAATGTCCGAGATGTAGCGAGGTTACCCACCACCTCGCTACACAGGTACTACCGAGTGCTGCTTCCGAACAGAGCGCCTACTTCCTTGACACAGAGTCGTCTCGATCAAACAATATAGGAAATTGAATCAGCAAACAGACACGCCATACAAACACCGACGATCTCTGGTAGCAGCAAATCTATCTTGAACCGGCTGCAATACTGGGTCTGATGCAAGGAGAGGTGTCAGTGTGAGTGTCATGCTGCCAAGGCAGCTGGCTCTATGATTGCTTCGTACTCAATCGGTGTCAAACGACCCAACCGGGCTTGTCG
>NZ_JABUYD010000016.1:0-101984 GCF_014897515.1 Brevibacterium sp. FME17 | reverse complement strand
CCTGGCGGCGTAAGAGAAATCATCAACGAACTGTCTCAAAAACTTGACGAGCGCAACTATCGGATGAGCTGGCGGCGCTTCGACGATGGAGCGATGATCGTGTCGTCATCAGGCATCGAGCACGAGGGCTGGAGCCTCGTTGAGCAGAACACTGCGATGCGGTTGACTGTGGCTGATGGGGCGGAGACTGTGGTGAGGGTTTGAGGGGTGCGTGGCCACGAAAGATGGGTCCTGCCCATCAAGAATTGCAGCGCAAGACCAACCCGAGAGTCGCGAGATTGATTCCATGCCCTTTCACCGTCGCTGCGCTTCCGATCCATTCACCGATCGGCTTTGCCTGAACAGTGAGCGTGTAAGTAGGAATGGACAACAGCGACAGCTTCGTGTCCCGATATGTCAGTGTCGTTTCCTCAGTGGTGTAGGTTGTCGTGCTGGGGGAGCTGAGCAGCGGAGTCCTGATAACCGTGACTGTGTATGCGAGTTGCACAGAGTCTGATATCTGCGGCCTCTTCCAATCCAGCTTTAACTGGTCGCCGCCTAGACCGAGCAATCCGCTGTTGTCCGTGCAAGTAAGATCCCTGATCTTCAGCGATCCAGCCGAGAACGATCCTGTTGCCTCAACCTTGTCGGTCCAAGCGGCCGTCGTCGAACGCACACCGGACAAGCCGAGGACGAGCATGACGAGCGCGAACCCTGCGATCAGAGCACGGACTCGACGACCCCGAATCAACTGATGCCAACGAGGCTGAGTCATGGCTTCCTCCGACTACGCGTTCTGGCCACGACGGCCGACCCAGTCGCGATGAGCACTGCGGCGGCCAGGAGGATCCACAGCAAACCTTCCACACCGGTTCGTGGCAGATCACCGGGGACGTCTGGATTGTCAGGACCTGGTGCGCCGGGTTCACCTGGAGCACCCGGGTCTCCGGGGCCGAGCGAGACTTCTTCTCCTTGGCCGATGGCGGTCAGGCGGACTCCACTGCGGTGACCTGCCACCGCCTCGGCGTCGGCGTTCTTGTTCATGGTGACTGTCACCTGAACTCGGCGCTTCTCATCACTGGGCATTTCGAGCAGCCGTCGGTCATTGTCGGGTGACGCACCGAGGTCGGTGAGCGCCACATCATTGACCGGCTCTGCCGCACCGCCAGGGCACTCATCCATCGGCACGATCTGGGAACATGTGCGAACGTCGACGAGTAGTTGTGACGCGAGGGCCTCCGACAACTGGCCGGAGCCGATCTCCAGTTCCACTTTTCCAGGGTCGGGAGCGTCGGCCCACACGTCGACCGTCCAGTCAGCCGAAGCACCGGGACTGAGGCTGAGCATTGTCGATTCGTCTCCGGTTGCCCGCATTCGCAGGTACTGTCCGTGCACCTCAGCGGGGGTAGTGGTCTCCGCACCGGAAGCAGCCGCTGCCGGCTCAGCTGCTGGGATTGCGGCGAGTTCCTGCGGTAAGGGCCCGAACATTCCTGTTCCGGCGGCGACGATGGCAGCGACGGCGGGAAGCGCCACGGCGTGCTTGGGTGATCGGGTTACGGCTGGCTGCGGTTCGGAGTGCGTGGCCGAGCTTGCGGGTGCCTCGACGACGTCATCGCGGTCGGCATCGTCGTCCTCGCGTCGAGGCCAGAACGCCCAGACGACGAGCAGCGAGGCCGCGATCGTGATGCCGCCGAGTGCGAACGGGTTTCGCAGCTGCTGGATGATCGGGGCGATACCGGGAATGGAGAACAGGACCTTGCGAACGGTCTCGGCGGAGTAGGGCTCGGGATCCTTCGCCTCGTTTGCGTCGCCCTTCATCTCGAAGGTGACCTCGCCGGATTGAGCATCCGCATCGAGGATCGAGGTCACGCGGTGCGTCACGGGCAGGACCTTCTCGCCACGGTCGGCGGTGACGATATCGCCGACCTTCATCTCCTGCGCAGGGATCTCGTGGACGAAGGCGATCGAACCGGCGGTGATCGTCGGGGTCATCGAGCCTGTTTTGAACATCATGATCGAGATGTTGAAGACGAAGCTGAGGATGACGAGGACGATGCACACGACGCCCAATGCAGCGAGGATGTTGAGCAGGGCCGCGCCGAGCCACGATGTGGGGCGCTTTCTAGGGGCGGCGTCGTGAGAACTTGTCACGACGGTGCCTTGTTCGTGGCAGTGAATGTCCAAGTGTTCGACGCGGAGGTGCCCTGTGCTGAGCTCGGGGTGGTCGTCGGAAGAGTGACTTCGAAGCAGTAGGCTCGAACCGACCTGCCGGCTTGGCCGACCAACCGCGAACCGGCGCCTGAGTGGTCCTTATCCGAGAGATTCGTCGTAGTTGAAGCACCGCCGTAGACGTAGTCCGCACCTGAGTTGAACGCCGAGGCATTACACGTGAAACCGCCGGACGAGTATGAGGCCGTCACCGCTTTGTAGACCAGTGACCCGGCGATGCCGCTTGTGCCGCCTGTCCCTCCGCTCGACACTGTCAGCTCACCATCAATCGAGGTGTCCGGCGTAGTCCGAATGAACACCGGAGCGTAGACCTTCGATCCCGGGTACAGCCCGGTGGCGTTGAAAGTCATCGTCGACGTGTTGTTCCAGTTGGTACCGTCGACTGAGAGATCAATGTTGAACGTACCCGCTTTGAACGAACCAGTGGCCTGTTCTGCGTCGGTCCACGCCGCCGACGTCGCCGCCGCACCGATGCCGAAGACCAATCCTCCGGCGAGGATCGCCTTGATTCGGCGATTGCGCAGGCGTCGCCGATTCTGCTCGCGCTGCCGTTTCCGGAGTCGACTGTATGAGCAGGTCTCGTTCAAGACCTGCTCAGACAGGGTCGGATCGCCAGAGGCATCCGTTGGAAACTGCACGGAGTCCGCTGGAATTATTCAGCGGAGGTTGCGGTGAACTGCCACTGAGCCTTCGCGGCATCACCCTCCGTCAGATCGTCACTGGCGGTGACCTGGAAGCACAGGGTGACAGGAGCACCTGCTGCGCTGCCCGCGCCTGCGGTCAGGTCAAACCCCTGAGCACCTGTGGTCGCATCCAAAGCCGTACCGGCCGGAACGACGGTTGTGCCCGTTGCACCTTCGCCGCACGACGCGGCATCGTCGACGGTGACGATTCCGTAGCTCAGGTTCGCTTCGTTGGCACCGCTGCCTGCGGCGGATTCGAGGACCACGCTTGCGTCGTATGTAGTCGCATCATCGAGACGGAGGACGAAGGGCGCTGCCACGGTGTCACCTGGAGACAGGTTTTTGCCGCCATCGAGGTCGAAACTCAACGACGCTGCGTCACCCGAACTCTCGTGATCGGTGAAGTCGGTTCCATTGGTGCTGCCCTGAACGTTGAACGAACCGGCACCGAAGGTTCCCTCGGCCCATTCGTTGTCTGTCCAGGCGGCCAGCGTCACTGCAGCTCCGACGCCGAGCACGATGCCACCTGCGAGGATAGCCTTGAACTTACGAGAGCGCGTCGGGGACTGCGTCATTCTGACTCCTTGGAAAAGCACGTATGTGCACAGATCACCATCGGTAGTGATTCGTTCATTATCGTACAATTACTTTTTGACTAACGCCATTTATCACACCTGTGCTTTTCGGCACAGAGGTGATTCTTCAAGCGATTCCAGAACAATGCACACCACTGGAACTACGCGGTAACAAAAGCGGCCCTGCCGATCTGCAGGGCCACTTCAGAGCCAGGGACGCTCGGGCGGTCGAGAAAACGGCCGAGATGCCAGCCGAGCGGCAGCCTGTTGCCGGTCAGGCTTTCTGAACCGTGATCGTCCAACTGGCGTCACCGGTGCGATCGAAGTGGGTCACGGGGTAGCCGTTCTCGGCCGCCCACTGGGGGATCGCCTCGGTGGCTTGGGTGCAGTCGAAGTTGATGACGAGCTCATCGCCGTTGTCCATTCCGCCGATTGCGTCTTTGGCCTCAACCAGAGGGAACGGGCAGACCAGTCCATTTGTCTCTAGTACCTGTTTCATACACTCCTGCTTTCTGCGGGCTGCGCGACACCTGTCCGCGCCCCCGACTTGATGGTGAACTTCGCGGCGACTCCTGCGCCGACGATCATGAAGAAGGTTGCGACCCAGCCCTGGTATTCGAACTGTGCGGTCGAGACCATCGCATTGCCGACCGTGCATCCGCCGGCGATCGCGGCACCGACACCCATGCCGATTCCACCGAGGATGGACTTGACCACTGTCCCTCGGTCGGGCACACGGATCCGGAACTCACCCGAGGCCTTCGCCGCGATGAACGAGCCCACAAGAATGCCGATGACGAGCATGACGCCCCAGTCGACAAGGGATGAGTCTCCCGTGCCCAGGAAGGTGGTGAGATTCGCCGAAGGCGTCGTGATGCCCAGACCGGAGTTGCGTCCGGTCGCGGCCGAGAGCGGCCAGGCGATCGTTGCGATGATGCCGATGACCACAGCAGTGGCGAAGGGGTTCCAGCGCTTCTCCGTGAGGATGTGCGCCAACCCCTTCTTCAGCGGCGGCAGGGTCGCGACGGGCGTGGCGGTCTTCTTGTTGTGGTGCACGGTGACCGCGATGGCGATGGCTGAGATGATCGCGACGAAGACCCACGGGCTCAGCCCCGTCGACGCCTGGAGCGTGCCGCTCTCGATCGTGATCGAGCGCAGCCCTTCCGTCACCGAGGCGGCCGGACCGTTCTTCATCACGGACGAGACCAGCGCGTAGAAGATCAGCGCGAACCAGCTGCCGACCAGACCTTCGCCCGCCCGATAGTAGGTGCCTGTGGCACAACCGCCGGCGAGGACCATGGCGAACCCGAAGATCAGCCCGCCGACGATGGAGGCCAACCACGGGAAGGGCGATGCTTCGAGTGTGATCACCCCCAGACTGTTGAGCAGGAACAGCCCGATCGAATGAACGGCGATGAGGAGGATGAGTGCTGAGAACCACCGAGTGTTTCCGGTCAGCGTGAGATCGCGAAAGGCTCCGGTCACACAGAATCGCCCTCGCTGGAGGACGAATCCGAGTACCAGGCCGACGATGAGTCCGGTGATGATCATGAATCTGCTTTCTCTGGCGGCAGTACGGCGGGGGTCACAACAACCGCCCATTCTGCTCAACAATCAATCTCACGTCAACGTCAGACCAATCACAACAATTGCCTCACTGTGATCCAGATTCACCAAAAGTACCTTGACATCAAGATACTTTTGGTGAAATAGTTAGGAATACCTAACCTAACTAGGAGAGGTCAAAATGACAAGCAGTCAGACAACAGCCACACAGACACTCACCGATGTGCAGGCACTCGCCGAATTCGTCGACAAGGCCTCGCTGGACATGCTCAGCGAGCAGGCCCTCGAGCAGCTCAAAATCCGCGTCCTCGACACGATCGGCGTCGCCATCGGCGCCCTCGATGCCGAGCCGCTGCAGGAGATCCGCGCACTGATCGAAGATCTCGATGCCGGGCAGGGAGCCACCCTCATCGGCGGCGGCCACACCAGCCCGGACCACGCCGCCTTCTTTAACTCGGCCCTGAGCAGGTATCTCGACTTCATGGATGCCTACCTCGCCAAGGATGAGACCAACCACCCGTCGGACAATATGGGCGCGGTCCTCGCCGCAGCCGAGCACGCAGACGCTTCGGGGGCGGACTTCCTCACGGCCTTCGCCGTGGCCTATCAGATCCACGCGCGCCTCTCGGACGTCGCTCCGGTCCGTGACCTTGGCTTCGACCACACGACACAGGGCGCGTTCGCTGCTGGCGCCGCCTCGGCGAAGGCACTGGGTCTGAACGCCGAGCAGATCGCCCACGCGGCCGCCATGGCCGGAACCGCGAACGTCGCCCTGCGGGTGACGCGCACCGGTGATCTCAGCCATTGGAAGGGCCTGGCCTACCCGCACGTGTCGAAGGAGGGAGTCTTCGACGCCCTTCTCGCCGCACACGGGATCACCGGACCCGCCCAAGTCTTCGAGGGCAACAAGGGCTTCAAGGCCCTGGCTGGGGACTTCGATCTCGACTGGTCGGCCGAGGATCTGGAGAAGGTCACCGGCACGATCATCAAGAAGCACAACGCCGAGATCCACTCCCAGTCCGCACTCGATGCAGCCCAGGACATCCGCAGCCAGGAGGGGTTCCGCACCGATGCCATCGCCAGCGTCGAGCTGACGACCTTCGACGTCGCGTATTCGATCATCGGCGGCGGCGAGGAGGGCGACAAGCGCTCGATCCGCACCAAGGAAGAGGCCGACCACTCACTGCCTTGGATGGTCGCCGTTGTCCTCCTCGACGGGGAGCTCAACCCAGCTCAGTACGAGTCCGAGCGCATCGTCGACGACGATGTGCAGGACCTCATGCGCAAGGTGACGATCACTCCCTCCAAGGAGTTCAGCGACCGCTTCCCCGAGCACATGTGCGCCGACCTCGTCGTCACGCTCGGCGATGGCACGCAGTTCCGGGCCAGCACGGATGATTACGAGGGCTTCACCACGCACCCGCTCGACTGGGCGGGCGCACGGAGGAAGTTCGACGCACTGACCTCCCCATTCGCCGAGGTGGGACTGCGAGACGAGATCGCCGACCTCGTCCACGACCTCGAGAATCACCGGATCAAGGAGCTCACCGCGGTCCTCGCGCAGGTTCCCCTCGCCCGCAGCTGACCACTCCCAGTCGGCACACCGCCGACACCGAAGAAAGGAAACACAATGTCGAATGCCATTGATTTCGATGTGTCCATGAACTTCGTCCCCCGCGCCTGGCGCCCGGCCAAGCCCCGCACCATCGGGATGACCGAGATCCGCGCCCCGTACTACTCGACCTTCGGCACCCGCCACCTGCAGGACGTCTTCGACGTCGCCGGTCAGTGGGTCGACGGCATCAAGTGGGCGGGAGGGTCTTTCTCCCTCGTCCCCGCCGAACAGGTCAAGGCGATGAGCGACATCGCCCACGACAACGGCTCCTATGTCTCCTCGGGAGGCTGGATCGAGACCGTGCTGCGCTACGGCGACGACGCGGTCGACCAGTACCTCAAGGAGGCCAAGGAGGTCGGCTTCGATGTCATCGAGATCTCGACCGGCTTCATCATGCTGCCGACCTCGGGTCTGGAACGACTCGTCGAGAAGGTCGTCAAAGCCGGACTCAAGGCCAAGCCCGAACTGGGCATCCAGATCGGCTCCGGAGGCGACTCCGGTGAGGCCGAGCTGGCCGCCGAATCCGCGAAGGACATCGGCGACCTCGTCGACCGCGGGAAGCGGGCACTGGACGCCGGTGCCTCGATCATCATGATCGAATCCGAAGGCATCACGGAGAACGTCGATGAGTGGAACACCGCTGCGGCGGCTTCCATCATCAACGGCCTCGGCCTGGAGAACGTCATGTTCGAAGCCGCCGACGGACCTGTCTTCGAGTGGTATATCAAGAACTATGGAAACGAATGCAACCTGTTCGTCGACCACTCCCAGATCCTCCAACTGGAGGGACTGCGCCAGAACATCTGGGGCAACAAGTCCACCTGGGGACGGGTGATCAACCCGGCTCCGGTCAAGTAAGGCAACGACTGGGCGACCGCACCCTGCGGTCCGCGCGGCGGGGGCACCGACGAATCGTCGGTGCCCCCGCCGCGCTTTTTCTCATTCATTGATAACAGCCTCGCCTTGTGTCAGTGACCGGGCGCACACTGAGAGGACGATTACGGCAAGGAGGCCCAGGTGCCAGAATTTCAAACCGACGTTGCGATCGTCGGAGCAGGTCCGGCCGGGCTCCTGCTCGCCCATACGCTGCACAATGCGGGGATCGACTCCGTCGTCATCGACAACCGCAGCCGCGACGACATCGCCCACACTCACCGTGCAGGAATCCTCGAAGCAGGATCGGTGCGCATGCTCGAGGCCGAAGGCATCGAATCCCGCGTGCACACCGCCGGCCACCGTCACGACGGCATCGACATCCGCGTCAACGGCGTCAGCCACTCCTTCGACTTCCCTGATCTCATCGGCGAATCCGTCTGGCTCTACCCGCAGAACGAGATCTTCGTCGACCTCTCCGCCGCCCGCGAACGCACCGGCCGCCCCACCTTCTACTCGGTCACCGACACCGCGATCGGCGATATCGAAACCGAACACCCCTGGGTAACTGCCACGACCGAGGACGGCGAGGAACTGCGCATCAATGCCCGCTACGTCGTCGGCTCCGACGGCTCCCGCGGCCCCTGCCGGGCCATGATCCCAGCGGACACGAAGCAGCGCTTCTTTCACGAATACCCCTTCGCCTGGTTCGGCATCCTCTGCGAAGCACCGGCCAGCCACGAGGTCCTCATCTACTCCCGCTCCGAACGCGGCTTCGCGCTGATCTCCCAGCGCAGCGAGAACGTGCAGCGCATGTACTTCCAAACGTCGGCCGACACCGAGGTGGGCGATTGGTCCGACGACCGCATCTGGTCAGAACTGCAGGCCCGGGTCGAGGGACCAGACGGCTTCCATCTGAAGACGGGTGCGATCATCGACAAGAACATCCTGCCCTTCCGCTCGGCGGTGACCGAACCGATGCAGCACGGTTCCCTGTTCCTCGCCGGCGACAGCGCCCACACCGTTCCCCCGACCGGAGCCAAGGGCCTCAACCTCGCGTTCGCCGACGTGTCCGTGCTCGCCCCGGCCCTGATCTCGGCGCTGAAGAACTCCGACGCCGAGGCGCTGGCCAGGTACTCGCAGACCGCGACGAAACGCGTGTGGAAGGCGCAGAACTTCTCCTACCAGATGACCCGGATGCTCCACTCCGACCCCAGCCAGGATGCCTTCGAAACGAAGCGCAGTCTCGGCGAGTTGAATTCGATCCTCGAATCCGAGCACGGCCGGCGCTACCTCGCCGAGTGCTACACGGGTTGGCCGAAGGGCTGAGCCTGCTCAGTCAACGAAACAGCAGAACCACCACGAATTTGCGACACCGAGAAGAAAGGTTCGACCATGGGTGCACAGAAGCTCTCCGGCCCAGATGATGCGGCCGAGTCACAGCAGACCCTGTCTGCCGAGATCGAGGCGATCGAGACCGAACACAAGAACGCAGTCGCCGCCGGCACACCGGCCGAGACACAGCCGCGCCTGGACTACCGGCCATACCGGTCCTCGATTCTGCGGCATCCGACGAAGGACCCCCGGCACACCGATCCGGAGACGATCGAACTCTTCTCCCCCGCCTTCGGTCACCGCGACTTGGCGAACCTCGAATCCGACCTCACTATCCAGGCCGGCGGGGAACCGATCGGCGAACGCATCAAGGTCACCGGCCGCGTCCTCGACGGCGACGGACGACCCGTGCGCAACCAGCTCGTCGAGATCTGGCAGGCCAACTCCGCCGGACGCTACATCCACAAACGCGATCAGCATCCGGCCCCGATCGACCCGAACTTCACCGGCGTCGGTCGCACCCTGACCGGAGACGACGGCTCATATTCGTTTACGACGATCAAACCGGGCCCCTATCCATGGAAGAACCACCACAATGCGTGGCGGCCGGCCCACATCCACTTCTCACTCTTCGGCTCCGAGTTCACGCAGCGCATGATCACTCAGATGTATTTCCCGAGTGACCCGCTGTTCGCTCTCGACCCGATCTACCAGTCGATCACGGATCAGAAGGCCCGCGATCGCCTCGTCGCCACCTACGATCACAACATCACCGAGCACGAATTCCTCATGGGCTACAACTGGGACATCGTGCTCACCGGAGGCAACCGCACCTGGATGGAAGAAGAGGACGATGACTGAGACGAAGCTCACCGCAACACCCGGCCAGACCGTCGGACCATTCTACGGGTACGCCATGCCCTGGCCCGGCGATAACGAACTCGTCCCCCCAGCCAAGGACGGGGCAGTCCAACTCCACGGCTACGTCTACGACGGGGCAGGTGACCCCATCCCCGATGCGATCCTCGAGATCTGGCAGCCCGATGAGAACGGCGAAGTCTCGAGCAATTCGGGATCGCTGCGCCGTGACGGATTCACGTTCACCGGATTCGGCCGCAACGAGGTCGACCCACAAGGCCGCTTCGTCTTCTCCACTCTCAACCCAGGTGCCACGGAGCCCGGCAAGGCGCCGTTCATCAGCGTCGTCATCTTCGCCCGTGGGCTGCTCAACAGACTCTTCACCAGGATCTATCTTCCCGAAGACACCGCAGCCCTGGCCGCTGATCCCCTGCTGTCCTCCCTGGAGTCAGACGAAAGAGATCGACTGATTGCCACCCGTGAGGCTGACGGATCGCTGCGTTTCGACATACGGTTGCAGGGTGAGAACGAGACACCGTTCCTGCGGTTCCCCAGTCACGAAGACTGAGCCAGAGTCGCATCAGGCTACTCAACCGCGACTGCAGCGGCTGGAGAGGACACACAATGACTGACAGCGTTGCCCATACGCGCCTCCTGTTCGCCCCAGGCGATCTGCGAGGCGCCGAAGCCATCGACGATGTCGCCCTCGTGTCTGCACTCGGCGACGTCGAATCGGCGTGGATCAATGCTCAGGCACATGCCGGACTGATCTCCGCTGACGCCCGCGCCGAGGCGGTGGCGGGCATCGAAGCCACCACCCGGTCCCTGCTCTCAGAAGCCTCTGCGCTCGAGGCCTTGGCCGCGGACTCCGAATCCGGTGGCAATCCGGTCATCCCATTCCTCAAGGCCGTCCGCTCACAGCTCGGCCAGGATGCGTCCCGGGCCTTGCACAAGGGCCTGACCAGTCAGGACGTCATGGACTCGGCGCTCGGGCTGCTCATGGCCCGCGTCGCCCGCCAGACTCATGCGCGCCTCGACGTCATCGCCGAGGCGCTCGTCGGCCTCTCCGACGCCCATGCCTCGACCGTGTGCCTGGCCCGCACCCTGACCCAACCGGCCCTGCCGACGACCTTCGGACTCAAGGCTGCGGCCTGGGCCTCGGAAGTCCAGGAGGTCCAGAGTCTCACCCCCCGCATCGACTATGTGCAGGTCGGAGGTGCGGCCGGCACCCGAGCCGCGATCCGCGAGTTCGCCGGGACCCAGACCGAGGCACTGCTGCGCGAATTCCATGTGCAGCTGCGCGGACCCGACGCCGCGCTCACCAGCATTCCCGTGCCTTGGCACACCGACCGCGTCCGGGTCCTCAACTGGGCCTCCCACCTCACACAGTGTGTGACCGTCGGAGCTTCGATCGCTCGTGACGTACTCATCGGCACCCGCCCGGAGGTCGGCGAACTGAGCCTGGCCTCGACCGGCGGATCCTCGGCGATGCCGCAGAAACTCAACCCCACCTCGGCGGTCTTGCTCCACCGCAACGGAATGCGCGCCCCCGGTGCCATGGCCACACTGACCTCGACCGCCGCCGAAGCGATCGAGGAACGCTCCGACGGAGCCTGGCACGCCGAATGGCCTGCCCTGTCCGAACTCATGAGCCTGGCGGTGTCTTCCCTCATCATGCTCCAGACGATGGTCGAGGGACTGAGCGTCAACCCCGACGCGATGCTGAAGAACGTGGACACCGCCAGCCCCGGCATCTATGCCGAACGCCTCAACATCGCCTTCGGCGACAGGCTGTCGAAGACCGAGATCCAGAACATCATCGCTCCCGACGGTGACCCGGTGGCCGCACTCTCAGCAGCACTGGCCCAGCACCCGGTCGCCGGTGACGACGCACTCGACCTCGCCGGCTTCTTCTCACCGGAGAACTACCTCGGCGATGCCGAAGACATCCGCCAGACCATCATCGCCACCATCAACGGACCCGAGCCCGTATCACCGGGCCTCCTCCCCTTCGCCTCGAGAAAGTGATCTGACGTGGAACTGACCGCAACTGTCCTTGCCGCACCGACCGCCCTCGCCACCGCGAACCCGCGCATCCTCATCGTCCTGCCCTCACTGGGCACCTCGGTGAGCGCACTGTGGCAATCCGCGTCCACCCACCTCGGCGGAGTGCACCCGGAGACGACTGTCATCGGCATCGATCTGCCCGGTCACGGTCGTTCGGCACCGGTCGACGTCCCCGCGGGGACATCCGAGGTTCCCAAGCTGACGATGAGCGACCTCGCCGAGGCGGTCCTGGCTACCCTCGATCGCATCCTTCCCGATGTCGCCGGGTCTGCTGCTGCCCGCATCAGCGTGGCCGGTGATTCGATCGGCGGAGCCATCGCCCTGCAGCTGGCCCTCGACCACGCCGATCGCTTCGACCGCGCCGCGGTGTTCTGCACCGGCGCGAAGATCGGCGAGGCCAGCGGTTGGGAAGAACGCGCCGAGGTCGTCGCCACTTCGGGCACTCCCACACAGGTCATCGGTTCAGCCCAGCGCTGGTTCGGTGAGGGCTTCATGGACCGCGAACCAGAGACTTCGGCCGCACTGCTGCATTCGCTGCAGGACGCGGACCGCTTCTCCTACGCCGCGCTCTGCCATGCGCTGGCCTCCTTCGACGTCCGCTCACGTCTGTCCAGCATCTCTCTGCCTGTTCTCGCCGTGGCCGGGGCCCAGGACCAACCGACCCCGCCGACCAAGCTCGCAGAGATCGCCAACGGCATCTCCGGTGCCCTCCTCGAGGTCATCGAGGGTGCGGCCCACCTCGTACCCGCCGAGGCGCCGGCAGTCGTCGCCGGTCTGCTCCACGATTTTCTGGACGGAAACACCACGGGCGGAAGCGCTGCGAGCGCAGAGAACTCAGGTGCAGCCTCGGCGGAACTGCCGACCGCCTCTGGTCCACGTGAAGCCAGCCGGGACGAGGTCCGCGAGGCCGGAATGACCGTGCGCCGTCAGGTTCTCTCCGACGCTCACGTCGACCGCGCGAATGCGAAGGTCGATGACTTCACCGCCGACTTCCAAGACCTCATCACCCGCTACGCCTGGGGCGAGATCTGGACCCGCCCTGGCCTGGAGAAGCGCATGCGCTCGGCGATCACGCTGACCGCAATGATCGCCGGCGGTCACGAGGCCGAGCTCGCGATGCACGTCAAGGCCGCTGTCCGCAATGGTCTGAGCCGTGATGAGATCAAGGAAGTCCTGCTCCAATCGGCCATCTACTGTTCCGTACCGAGTGCGAACACCGCGTTCTCAGTGGCTTCGCAGGCACTGGCGGAGATGGACGAATTGAGCTGAGGCGCTGGCTGGAGCTGAGCCGGTCCTGGTCCGCGAGGCTGTTCGAATCGTCACATTGCGTCGGAGGGGCTACCGATGACCGTCGCTGAGCAATAGGCTTGTTCGGTTGCGGTGAATCGTCCGGTCGGGTCTCCGACTCCGGGCATCGCGTCTGTTCGACCTACCCACTCCGTCCGAAGGGACTCCATGAGCGACGCTCCGGTGCCACGCCGAGTCTACAAATTCGCCGTCTTCGCCTTAGCGATCGGCGCCTTTGCCATCGGTGTGACCGAGTTCGCCACCATGGGCCTGCTGCCCCATATCGCCCGGGAGCTCGGCATCACCGTGCCGCAGGCCGGGCATGCCGTGTCGTTCTACGCGATCGGCGTCGTTGTGGGCGCACCGCTGATCACCACGATCGCCGCTCACATGGACCGCAAGAATCTGCTGCTGGGCCTCATGGGGCTCTTCGCCCTCGGCAACCTCGCCTCGATGCTCGCCCCCGACGCCGCCCTGTTCAATATTGCGCGCTTCGCCAGTGGACTCCCCCACGGGGCCTACCTGGGCATCGGCGCGATCGTCGCCTCCACGCTCGTGCCCCCGAATCGTCGCGGACGCGCAATGTCACGCGTCATGCTGGGCCTGACGATCGCGAACATCGTCGGTGTCCCCATCGCCACGGCACTGGGCAACATGTTCGGCTGGCGCAGCGCCTACGCCCTCGTCGCCGGACTCGGCATCCTCTGCGTCGTCATGGTCGCCATCGCGGTCCCCCGTGTGAAACTCGGCGCAGCCCCCTCAGCTCGCGGTGAGATGAAGGCACTAGCACGTCCGCAGATCGTCCTCACTCTCCTTGCCGGTTCCGTCGGCTTCGGCGGCATGTTCGCCGTCTACACCTACATCACCCCGACCATGACTGACGTCGCCGGCGTCCCTGAGGTTGCGATCCCCTGGGTCCTCGCCGTCTACGGCCTCGGAATGACCGCCGGCTCACTCATCGCAGGTCCGCTCGTCGACAAGTCCATCGAACGCTCCGGCATCGGCGGCATGATCCTCTCCGCCATCGTGCTCTCCGCATTCGGTGCCTTCACCCACATCGCCGCCGTTGCGATCGTCGCGCTCTTCCTCATCGGCATCGCCGGTTCGATGATCACGACCGCTCTGCAGATGCGTCTGCTGCGCGATTCCCACGACGCCCCGAGCCTGTCCGCGGCGATGAACCACGCCGCGTTCAACCTCGCCAACGCCCTCGGCGCCTGGCTCGGCGGCATCGTCATCACCGCCGGCATGGGCTACCGCGCCCCGGCCTGGGTGGGCGTCGGTCTGTGCCTGCTCGGACTCATCGTCCTCATAATCGCGATCGCTCTGCGCCGAGGCGGCTCCGAGAACCGCTCGACCGTCGAGCTCTGAGTCCTGCCGAGGCCTGTCACGTTCTGGCGAGCCTTGCCGTGTCTTGACGCCGGAGTCGGACAGATCACTCGGACGTACAAGTAATCTCAACGTCTGAGACTTGAAGGGCGCGTTTTCTGAGACAGGAGTAGTGTCTAGCAGTCGCCCTTCATCCCTGTGTCCGGCGGCTTCCATCTGACACGAGCACCATCCGCCCGTGCCTTCGTCTTTCGATTACAGCGGAGCACAAAAGAACATGTCCACCGATACACAGCCGGGCTCCCCGAACGCGCAGCCTGGATCAGAGCACGACGACGCCATTGCGGCGACTCGGAAGAACAACACCCGAGGCAAGGTTCTCACCGCCTCGATGGTCGGCACGACGATCGAATTCTTCGACTTCTACGCCTACGCGACCGCATCTTCGCTGGTGTTCCCTGCCCTCTTCTTCCCGAACCAGACCTCGACGACGCAGCTGCTGAGCTCCTTCGCAATCTTCGGCGTCGCCTTCGTCGCCCGCCCTCTGGGCTCCATCATCTTCGGCCACTTCGGTGACCGCGTCGGCCGCAAGAAGACGCTCATCGCATCGCTGCTCATCATGGGCATCGGCACCTTCCTCATCGGGCTTCTTCCCACCGCGAGCGCTCCGGGCTGGATCATTCTGGCACCACTCCTCCTCGTCCTCCTGCGCTTCTGCCAGGGTGTCGGCCTCGGCGGCGAATGGTCGGGTGCGGCACTGCTCGCAACTGAGAACGCACCAAAGGGCAAACGCGCCATCTGGGGCACGTTCCCGCAGCTCGGCGCTCCGATCGGCTTCATCATTGCCAACCTGCTCTTCATCGGACTCAACAGGTGGACCTCCCCCGAGGCGTTCCTCGCCTGGGGCTGGCGCATCCCATTCCTGCTCTCGGCTCTTCTCGTCGCGGTCGGCCTCTATGTCCGCATGTCGCTCATGGAGACCCCCGCATTCCAGCTGGTCGCCCAGAAGCAGCAGATCTCGAAGGCCCCTCTCGCCGCTGTCTTCAAGACAAGCTGGAAGCCACTGGTCCTCGGCACCTTCATCATGTTCGCGACCTACGTGATCTTCTACTTCATGACCGCGTTCACCCTCACCTACGGCACCTCACCAGCCACGACCGGTCAGGCGAAGGCCGCCGCCGAGGCTGCGGGCACGGTCTTTGATCCCGCAGGGTTCGTCGCGGGGCTGGGGTATACGAAGAGTGAGTTCCTCACTTACCTCATCATCGGCGTCGTGTTCTTCGGCATCTTCACTGTGGTCTCCGGTCCCCTGGCTGAGAAGCTGGGGCGGCGCAAGATGCTCATGGGAGTGACGATCCTCATCGCCGCCTACGGCCTCGTCGTCAACGTCCTGTTCAACGCGGGAACCGCCGGCGTCATCATCGCCCTGATCGTCGGCTTCATCCTGATGGGCCTGACTTTCGGCCCGATGGCCGCCTACCTGCCGGAGCTGTTCCCCGCCAACGTCCGCTACACCGGGTCGGCGATCTCCTACAACATGTCCAGCGTCATCGGCGCGGGGCCGGCGCCCTTCGCCATGGTCGCCCTGTGGCAGACCGAAGGCGGAACGATCTTCTACTGCGGCCTCTACATCATCGGGGCGGCGATTCTCACGCTCATCGCCCTGTTCCTGGCCAAGGACACCTCGGACCTCGACATGGAGGCTCAGCTGAGCTGAAGCGTCCGGCGTCTCGATCCTCGGGCCCGGCACCAATGCCGGAACATGCCCTAGGATCGAGACGAGGACAGCCGGCTCACCGAGGAGGACGACCATGGCACTTCCGCCACAACTGCAGCCTTTGATCGGCACTTGGCGGGGCACCGGATCGGGCCACTACCCCACGATCGACCCCTTCAGCTATACCGAGGAACTGGTTTTTCGCGACGTCGCCAAACCCTTCCTGGTCTATCAGCAGCGCACCTGGTCACCCGATGGGCAGCCCATGCACATGGAAACAGGGTTCCTGCGCAGCCCCACTCCCTCGAGCGTCGAATTCGTCCTGGCCCAACCAACCGGGCATGCCGAACTGGCCGAAGGCACACTGACTGCGACCGAAGACGGACTCGTCCTCGAACTGCAGTCACCGCAGATCCTCGTGGCTGCCTCGGCGAAGCCCGTTGAAGCAACCGCTCGAACCTACCGTCTGGTGAAGAATCAGCTGTCGGTCGACTTCTCCATGGCCGCCGTTGGAGCGGCCATGACTCACCACCTCCATTCGGACCTGGTCAGAGCCGAAGATTGAAGCCGACCAGGGGTTTCGATTCCTCTAGCTGCAACGGAATCTCAACACTACGATTTGGCAACGACCGCCGCAGCGGAACACCGTTCACCCCGAGCGTGACCTAGGACACGGTGCGATTCCTTTAGACATTGCTCAGACAACTCTCGTGCGAGCAACACCTTTTTCGTGACATCGATGTCACCGAATCCCCTGGAGGAACTATGAAACGACGCCTGACCCTGGCCACCGTGGCCGTCGGCGCCATGCTCGCCCTATCCGCATGCGGCGGAGGCGGCGATTCCAAACCCGAGGCGACCGGTGAGGGCGGCGTTCCTCTCGTCAAAGAGGGCCAGCTGACCACCTGCACCCACCTGTCCTACCAGCCGTTCCAGTTCGAGAAGGACGGCAAGGTCGTCGGCTTCGACGTCGACATCGTCGATGCCGTGGCAAAGAAGCTCGGCGTCAAACAGGAGATCATCAACACCTCCTTCGAGACGATCACCTCGGGAGCCGAGTTCAACCAGAAGAAGTGCGACGTAGCGGCAGCGGCAACGACGATCCAACCGAAGCGCGAGGAAGCAGCCGACTTCTCCGATCCCTACTTCGATGCAAACCAGGCGATCTTGACCAAGGGCGACAAGAAGGCCAAGGACGAGGCAGCGCTGAAGGGCTTCAAGGTCGGCGCACAGGCGGGCACCACGGGCCTCGAATACGCGACCGAGCACTTCAAAGACTCGGAGGTCGTCACCTATGAAGACCTGCCGCTGTCACTCGAAGCGCTCAAGACCGGGCAGGTCGACGCCGTCATCAATGACAACGGCGTGCTCTACAACTACAACACCGAGAACAAGGGCTTCGCCATCGGCTTCGATATCAAGACCGACGAGCACTACGGCATCAGCATGAAAAAGGGCAACACCAAGATGAAGACGGCCGTCGACGACACCCTCAAGGAGATCAAGGGCAACGGCGAGTACGACAAGATCTACAAGAAGTGGTTCGGCGACGCTCCCAAATAGAGATCGCTGATCGGGCGGTCGATCTGAGCCCTCGAGGCCGGGTCGGCCGCCCGTTGACCTGAGCAGATTCGGCACACCACGCCACCACCGTTGAAGGACGACACCCATGTCACCAACACCCGCGAACGGAGACAGCGGCCCCATCGGCCCCGCAGTCCCTCTCGCCACAGCCACCCCCAAGGCCAAGATGAGCAAACGCCAGAAGGCGAAGCTCTCCCGCGGAATCCAGTACGCAATCCTGATCCTCATCGCCGCCGTCATCGCCTTCGTCGCCGACTGGCCGACACTCATTGATACTTTCGGACGTGTCGACATCGCCGTCGGCATGTTCCCTGAGGTCATCACCGGTGCGCTGAAGAACACAGTCATCTTCACGGCTCTGGGCTTCGTCCTCGGGCTGGCCATCGCTCTGGTCGTTGCTCTCATGCGACTGTCCTCGGTCGGCGTCTACCGCTGGCTGGCGACTATTTACATCGAATTCTTCCGCGGGCTCCCAGCCCTCGTCGTCTTCCTCGTCATGGGCTTCGGGCTTCCTGTCGCGTTCCCCGGCTTCCTCCTGCCTCAGTTGGTCATCATCATGATCGCCCTGGGCCTCGTGTCCTCGGCGTACATGGCAGAGACCATCCGCGCCGGCATCCAAGCCGTGCCGAAGGGACAAGTCGAGGCGGCCCGCTCACTGGGCATGTCCTCCTCAAGAGCAATGGTCACGATCGTGCTGCCGCAGGCGATGCGCATCATCCTGCCGCCGCTGACCAATGAACTCATCCTGCTCACGAAGGACTCCTCGCTGGCCTACATCCTCGGATCCTCTGTCGACGGTCGCGAACTTGCAGCACTCGGTCGAGCTGAGATCGTCAACACCGCGAACCTCACCCCGTTCATCGTCATCGCAGTCTGCTATCTCATCATCACGATTCCGCTGTCCTATCTCTCACGCGTCCTCGAACGCAAATACGGTTCCGCCGAGCCAGGAGCGAAGTAATGTCCCCAACAGCCACCACCTCGGCGCGGGAGACCGCGACTCCGATCATCGCGATTCGGAACCTCAAGAAGAGCTTCGGGTCCAACCAGGTCCTCACGGACATCAACCTCGACGTCGACAAGGGCGAGGTCGTCTGCGTCATCGGCCCCTCGGGCTCAGGGAAGTCGACGATGCTGCGCTGCATCAACACGCTCGAGACCCCGACCGGCGGCTCGATCGTCGTCGACGGCATGGACATGATGGACCTCGATCTCGACATCGATGCCGCGCGCACCCGCATCGGCATGGTGTTCCAGTCCTTCAACCTCTTCGGCCACCTCACTGTGCGGGAGAACCTCACGGTGGCCCAGATCAAGGTCCTCAGACGGTCGAAGGCGGAGGCGAACGCCGTCGCCGAGGCGAACCTCGAGAAGGTCGGCCTGTCCGAGAAGATCGATGCCAAGCCCTCGTCGTTGTCCGGCGGTCAGCAGCAGCGAGTGGCAATTGCGAGAGCCCTGAGCATGGACCCCGACGTCATGCTCTTCGACGAGCCCACCTCGGCGCTCGACCCCGAGACCGTGGGCGATGTCCTCCAGGTCATGCGCAACCTCGCCGAGGCGGGGATGACGATGGTCGTCGTCACCCACGAGATGGAGTTCGCCCGACAGGTCGCCGACCGAGTGCTATTCATGGACGGCGGGTACGTCGTCGAGTCAGGCCCGGCCAGGGAAGTCATCGGCAACCCGCAGGAGCAGCGAACGAAGGACTTCCTCTCCCGCGTCCTCAATCCCGGGCAGCTGGGGTAGGACCGGCGGCCACCGTCGAGCGGACTATTTATCATCGAGGGCACCAGTTACAGCTGGTGCCCTCGATGATAAGTAGTCCGTTCGACGATTCAGGTGAGTTCATCGAGCACCGCTTTGATCCTCTTGAATCCCCGCACGCGGAACAGGTCGGCCCAGACAAGGTTGAATATCCGGAAACCAGCATTGAGCGCGATCCATTTGCCGAACTCGTCAAAGGTGTCCACCTGAGGAATCATCCCCCAGATGTTGAATCTGTGGAACTTGACCGCGCAGATCGCTTCACCTGAGAATTCATTGCCCCGGTGTGCAAGAGCTACTGCCTGAACTTCGCTTCTACACCCGCGTTTCCCCTGCTCGATTCCTTCTCGAAGCGCACGCTGGGAAACCTGCCCTCGGCTGAGAGCTTCAGAGATGAACGGGACCGATACTTCGAGAGGATAGTCGCTTACGAATTCTCATCGTCGACTTCGAGCGATGGAACCCAGACCTGATCACCTCGGCTGCTTCGACTGCCGGAAACGGCGGATCGAAGCCATGGATCAAGGCAGCGGAGATATGGGAAAAGACGGCGTCTCGGTGAAGCTCATCGGCATATGAGCGAATGAGAATCTTCAGCCATTCGGAATTGTCACGAATATCGCCGTATTGCCTGGGGTTAGGGAGTCGCCGATTCCTTGTGCAGAAGATGAAGTGGTGCGTGCTCGACAATTGCGCACGCGTGCTGAAGCACGAAATGACCGCCTCGAACTCTTCGCAGACAGCAGCTCAATGCTTTTCGGATACTCGATTCGTTGAGTCCGAGATCGTGTAGCTCCTGAGCAGGGAACACTGAACAGACAATAGTGAGCACGAGGGTGTGACAGCAGGCACCTTAGGAAGCGGGGCCATCCCCACTTCAACCACGCCCGGTCGGCAGGACGAGCGGCAGCAGGACTTCGTCGACGATCGCTTCGATGCGTGTCCTCTCCACTGGATTCGGATCCATGAGAATGTCGTGTCGCACCAGGTCGACGGGCATGTCCAGGACCGTGCCCGAAATCTTGTTCAGATCGATCTCTCCGCGGTCATGCGCACGCTGATAGATCATGATCAGGTTCTCGGTTCTCTGCGCGCCCAGGATCCTGTCCCGGAACTGCGTCAATGACAGTCCTGTCGAATTGAGCAGGCCGGAGAATGCACCACCGAAGGCGATCGAGAAGAAGCCGGCGCGCTGACGCCCCATTCTCTCCAACAGTCCGATCAGGTCACCGCGCAGACTGCCGCTGTCCGGCACCGTGATCGGGTGGGCCTCTCGGTAGTGCTCAAATGCGGCGAGAGCCAGGTCGTCCTTGTTCGACCAGCGTCGGTACAGCACGGCGATACCGGTACGGGCACGCGTCGCCACCGACTCCATGGTGAATCCCGCATAGCCGACGTCCGAGAGTTCGTCCCATGCTGCCTGCAGCAATGCGCTCTCAAGCTCCGCACCTCGTCGACGGGTGCGGGCGGGGCTGGGCATCGAGGATTCGCTCACCTCAGCATCGTACGACACAAACCCTCAAGGAAGGTTTGCATCTCTTATTAGATGGGTTTAACTTTAGAGAGGAAAACCTCTCTAACCTAAGGTCCTGCCCATCATGTCCACCTCCCAGACCGGATCACCCGCTGCCGAAGCGAGCGCCGCAGCGCCTCCGCTCCCCCGAGCAGCGAAACTCGCCATCACCACCTTGGTGATCGGCGCGATCGCCGCCATCCTCGACTCCACGATGGTCACTCTCGCCATCCACACCCTGACTGTCGACCTGCACTCCACCACTGCAACCATCCAATGGGTCACCACCGCCTACCTGCTCGCACTGGGCGTGGCCGTTCCCATGACCGGCTGGCTGGAACGGAGAATAGGAGGCAAACGCGCATGGATGCTGGCGCTGTTGATCTTCGGAGCCGCTTCAGTCCTCTGCGCACTGTCCTGGAATGATGCGAGCCTCATCGCCTTCCGCGCCATGCAGGGACTTGGCGGCGGCCTCATCATGCCACTCATGCAGACTCTGGCCATCAGAGCCGTCGGCCACCGGCCGAGCCCCAATCTCATCGCCACCATCAGCATGCCCGCAGCTCTGGGCCCCATTCTGGGACCGGTCGTCGGCGGCGTCATTCTCAACTGGCTCAGCTGGCGGTGGCTGTTCCTCGTCAATGCCCCGATCGTCATCGTCGCCCTGGTGATGGCGTGGAAATATCTTCAATCGGATCCACCCGCCGCAGACCAGAAACGACCACGACTCGACTGGGTGGGCTTGAGCCTGCTGTCCCCGGCCGTGGTCGGCATTCTGCTGGGCTTCTCGCAGACCGCACAGCACGGAGGTCTTGACCATCCCGGTGTTCTCATCCCGCTCAGTGCCGGAATTCTCCTGCTGGTCGGCTTCATCATCTGGGCGCTCCGCAGCGCAGACCCACTCGTGAACGTGCGGCTGATGCGGGTCCGGTCGATGTTCACAGCCTCGTCGACACTCTTCACCGCCGGAGCGGCCATGTACGCAGGCATGTTCCTGCTGCCCCTCTACTTCCAAGTGGTGCAGGGGCGGTCCGTGCTCGAGGCCGGCCTTCTGATGATCGCTCAAGGAATCGGCGCGCTTGTCATCCGCTTCGTGACAGGCAAACTCGTCGCCCGCTTCGGCGGTCGGACCGTGACGGTCGCCGCCTTCCTCGTATCAGTCATCGGCACGCTGCCGTTCGCGTTCGCAGATCACGACACGAGCCTCGTCTGGCTGACACTCGTGCTGTTCGTCCGGGGACTCGGAATCGGCGCGGTCCTCATCCCGCCGATGACCCTGGCCTACCAGGACCTCGGGCCGGAGGATGTCGCACATGCCAGCATGAATACGCGCATCATGCAGCAGTTCGGAGCCTCATTCGGCACCGCGATCGTCGCGGTCGTCCTGCAATTCGTCGCGCTCCACTCCACCTCCGGCGATGCCGCGCTGCAGGCATTCCACCTGTCCTTCTGGTGGGCGGTCGGCATCTCGCTTCTCGCGCTGCTGCCCGCACTCGCCCTCCCCGGACGGAAACCGGACGCCGAGGCTGCGCCGTAGCCCCAGAGTCCGGTTTCGTGGGTTCGTCCTACTTCTTGGCTTCGGCCTGTTCCTTCTTCAGGATCACCCTGTAGCCCAGTCGTGGGTCGTAACCGTGGATCTCTCTGGTGTCGAGGGCAGCCATGAAGTCGAGCACCTCGGCGGTGATGACCTGGCCCGGCACCAGCACAGGGAATCCTGGCGGGTAGGGGGTGACGAATCCGGCCGAGACCGGCTCGTCACCGGATTCAACCCGATGACTGAGTTCCTCCGGCAGCACATGTTCGATGTTCCACCGACGCAGACCCGCATAATAGGCCGTACGCAGGTCACCGTCGGGCAACTGCTTCGACGGATCCTCAGCAGGCACCTCGGCGGCATAGGCAGGAGCGAAGGCGGAGAAGTCGGGCAGCGGAGGCATGAGCGCGGCCGGCTCCGCCACGGTTTCGTGAGACTGGATTTCGTGCGGGTCGTTGAACTTCCCGGCCAACTTCACCAGGACCTCGATGAGGTAGGCGATGGATGAGCGGGAGGTGCCGATGTTCGTCATGAACAGCACCGTGTTGCGGCTCGTCTTGTTCACCTGGATTCCGTAGCGGTCCATCAGGTGTTCGTGTTTGAACGTGTCCCCATCGACGCCGGTGCCGCTGATCTCGACGGTGATGCGGCTCGGGTCGACGACGAATTCGTCCTTGTCCCACGCTTCCCAGAAGGTCGCCATACCGTCACGCAGCGGCATCGTCCGTTCGGTCTCCCGGTATTCCTCCGGGATCAGGTCTGCAGCGGTGAGCACGCGGAAGGTCTTCTTCAGCAGCGGGTGCCGTGAGACCGCCGATGCCAGACTCATCGCCAGGTCCAACTGCTTCTGGACGAGCGCGAATCCTTCCATCTCGACCTGCCGGCGGCCCAGATCCAGGGAGGCGAGGATCTGGTAGTTCGGCGAGGTGGAGGTGTGCGTCATGTACGCCTCGTGGAAGGACTCCTCGCCGCCGTAGGCGAATTCCTGATCGTAGACATGGATCATCGATCCCTGTCGCAGAGCGGTCAGAGTCTTGTGGGTCGATTGGGTCGCATACACGCGAATCCGCGAATCCGGTGGCGGCAGCAGCGTCTCGTTCAGCCACACCTCATCGGGTGCCGGTTGTCCGGTCTCGGAGTCGAAGAGTCGTTTCTGCTGATCGCGGTAGGCCGTGGAATGGGCGTTGGTGGCCAGGAGATCTTCCAGGTGCTCGGCCGCGACCATGGCCGTGCGCTTGCGAGTGACAGGGTGGAACCGGGCGAAGGCAAACCATGCCTCATCCCACAGGAACACGAGATCCTTCTTGATGGCCAGGCACTCGGCCATGACCTTCTCCGGGTCGTAGACAATGCCGTCGAAGGTGCAGTTCGTCAGGGTGATCATGCGCACCTCGTCGAGGCGACCGGCAGCCCGGTAGTCCAAAAGGAGCTGCTTGATCCGGTTCAGCGGCACCGCACCGTAGAAGGCGACGTCGTTGAGCGGGTAGGCCTCGAGGTAGGCGGTTCGGGCACCGGTGAGCATCAACGCGTGGTGGTGGGATTTGTGGCAGTTGCGGTCGACCATGACCACCTCGTCGGGTGAGACGACGGCCTGGTGGACGATCTTGTTCGCCGTCGACGTTCCGTTCGTGACGAAGTAGGTGCGCTTGGCACCGAATGCGCGGGCCGCCAGAGACTGGGCCTTCTTGATCGTGCCCACCGGAGCGAGCAGCGAGTCGAGCTCGCCCGAGGTGGCACTGGTCTCGGCGAGCAGCAGGTTGAGGCCGTAGAAGTCAACGAAGTCACTGATCCACTTCGACCCCACAACCGAGCCGCCGCGGGAGACTGGGAGCGCGTGGAAGACACCGGCAGGGCGGCGGGCATGCTCACGGATCGCGGTGAAGAACGGGGTGTCATAGAGGTGCTGAACGCGGCGCAGCAGGGACAAGTGCAGTTCGAACTGATCCTCGCGCCGGAAGACACGGCGGAAGCGATGAGTCAGCGCACCAGCCAAACTCTCGATATGGGCGCCGGCCATGAGGTAGAGGTCGAGCTCCGGGCGCAGACCCGCCAGGGTGTCGGCCAGACGCAGCACCCGACGGACCGAGTTGAGCGGGCTCATCGGCGCTGTAGGCGACATGGCTGTGCCCTCGTGGGCGAGCGCGACGGTGCTGCGCAGATCGCGGCTGAGCACCTCGCGGGTCCGGTCGGTGAATCCGGGGCGGATGACGCAGGCGAGCAGATTCGGGTTCGTCAGCGCCGCGACGACCGCGTCATCAGCAGTCGGGACGATGACGTAGTCGTAGATGAACTGGTCGGAGGCGTTGCGCAGCTTGAGCAGGTCGGTGTGCAGCTCATCGCGGCCTCCCTCGGTGGTCTCGTCGACGATGAGGACCTCGAAGCGAGGACGTGGGTCCTGCCGGTCCTTCTGCTCGGCGCGCTCTTCCTCATTGAGATGGTCATCGTCGGCCACATCGGGGACTGTGTTCCCGCGCAGGCGGTTGACGGCTCGCGTGATCATGTCGTGGGCCCGATCGAACTCACCGTCGGAGAGCAGCTCGGCAATGTCTTCGACATAGCGCTGACCGAATCCGCCCCAGTACAGTTCGATCGTCTTCAGCGAGCGCAGCGAACGCCAGACCTCACCGTCGGCGGCGATCATCGAGAAGTCGCCGCCGCTGATGGCCAGGCGTTTGATCGCGAACTTCAGGTACTCCCAGGCGTCCGAGCGCAGACGCCAGGTGCTCGCCGGCATTCCCGGGTCGCGTTCGAGCTTGGATTGTTTGGGCCGAGACCGGAATCCGTTCTCCGAAACATCCGCGTCCAACCGCTTTCGGGAGGTCCCTCCGGCAGCTGACGGTCCAGGCATGAATGATGCCTGTGCCGGGTGTTCGTCGGAGTCGATGCCGGTCATACTTGAGCCTCCTGGCGATGAAGTATCTCGATGTCGAGCGATTCCCTGCGGAATCCGTTGTGCCAAGATCATACGGCGTTGCGTGACCGAATGTTCAAGAGTCTGCCCACATGAGACAAAAGGATGATAAGCATGAAGCCATGGACAACTCAGCACCACTTTCCGCCGGCCATCTCCTCGTCAAGGAGCTCGAAGCCCACGGCGTCCAACGTTCCTATCTGGTCCCCGGCGAGTCCTATCTCGACGTTCTCGACGGGCTCCATGATTCGACTATCACCCCGATCGTCTGCCGCCAAGAGGGTGGCGCCGGCTACATGGCCGTAGCCGAGGGCCGCATGACCGGCATCCCCGGAATCGCCATGGTCACCCGCGGCCCCGGAGCCTCCAACGTCATGGTCTCCCTCCACACCGCCTACCAGGATGCGACACCGCTCGTCGTGTTCGTCGGCCTCATCCCCACAGCCCAGCGCGGCCGTGAGGCCTTCCAGGAATTCGATTTGGCAGGCTGGTTCTCCACCACCACGAAGAAGGTCCTGACCCTCGATGACCCGGACAAGGCCGCCGAGGTGGTCGCCGATGCCATGCACACCGCCGTGACCGGCCGGCCCGGTCCCGTCGTCGTGGGCCTGCCCGAAGAGGTGCTCGTCCAGTCCAGCGCCGGAACGGTAGTGCCGCCCCGTGTCCACGGTTCTGCGGCGCCCTATGCCGGCGACGTCACCGAGCTGCGGGCTCGCATCCTGCAGGCCGATCGTCCCGTCCTCATCATCGGCGGCGAAGATTGGTCCCAGGCCACCTCCCGCAGAGTCGCCCAATGGTCCCGTGATCGCGGCCTCGGCGTCATCGGCACCTTCCGCGCCTATGACGGCATCGACCACGACTCCCCCAATTTCCTCGGCATGCTCGGCTTCGGTGCCTCCGCAGTGGCCAAGAGGACCTTCGCCGAGGCTGACCTGCACATCTTCCTCGGCTGTGTCCGCACCGATGTGGCCACGGAATCCTTCACCATCGGCACCGATGCAAAGACAGTCGTCATCAACCCCGACCCGGACGCCCACGGACACTTCGGCAGCCTCGACCAGCACATCGTCACCTCGGTCAACCGATTCGCCCAGGCACTTTTCACCGCCGACGGGGCTCGCGCATATTCGGTGTCCTCCGATGGCTCCGTCGATGAGCCCGCCGTCGGTGATGAGCATCTGGCAGGCACCGACGAACCGGTGGAACTGCCCGACTGGATCCTCGATGCCCGCGCCGAACTCGACGAATGGCGGAAACCGGTCACCACCTCGGCGGGCACCGGCGATTCCACCTTCGTCGATATGGATGAGGCGTTCGTCCACGTCAAGGAGCTGCTGCCGGACAACGCGATCATCACCTACGGGGCCGGAAACTTCTCCGGCTGGGCCACCAGGTTCCTGCCCACGCACAGCTTCCCCTCGGCGCTGGGACCACGGAACGGGTCGATGGGCTTCGGCCTCCCGGCCGCCGTGGCCGCTGGGCTCGTCCATCCCGAGCGGGCCGTCTTCTGCATCGCCGGCGATGGAGATTTCCTGATGAACGGCCAGGAGTTCGCGACCGCGGCACAGTACGGGGTGAACCTCACCGTCATCGTCAACGACAACTCGGTCTACGGCACGATCCGGGGCCACCAGGATCGTGAGTACCCGGGCCGGGCGACAGGCAC
This sequence comes from Brevibacterium sp. FME17, assembly GCF_014897515.1. Taxonomy (NCBI): domain Bacteria; kingdom Bacillati; phylum Actinomycetota; class Actinomycetes; order Micrococcales; family Brevibacteriaceae; genus Brevibacterium; species Brevibacterium sp. FME17. Next base: position 74,899 of record NZ_JABUYD010000016.1, on the reverse strand, counting down.
ATCCCTGCGCAGCCCCGATTTCGCAGCGCTGGCCACAGCCTTCGGCGGCCTGGGTCTCACCGTCGAACGCACCGAGGACTTCAGAGACGCTTTCGAGAAGGCACTCGCCCATGAGGGTCCTGCCCTCGTCCGCTGCCTCACCGACCCCGCGATCCGCGGAGCCCGGGCGTGAGCACGCCGCCGGCGGTGTTTCGGCCGCGGCTGCTGCGAAATCCCACACTCTCACGCTGTAATTGCCCCTCAAGCTGTAACTGACTCTGACGCTGCAAAGGTGACTGACATGAACATCGACGCGATCTTCACCGATCTCGACGCCCACACGCTCGACCCGGCACGTCCGCGGGCGCAGAAGATCGGCGTCTTCGCCGGACGCATCATCGGCTTCGACGAGAAGCTCGACGGGATCACCGCGGACCGGGTCGAATCCTTGGGCGGGGCCACCGTGCTGCCGGGCTTCAACGACGTCCACTGCCACACCGCTTGGTTCGGACTCACCCTGGCATCGGTCGATGTCACCGCCCTGCCCGGCGGCCTGCCCGATGTCTACGCCGCGCTCGAGCAGGCCGCTGCGACGACGCCAGCAGGTGAATGGATCAACGCCACCGGCTACGCTCACCGCGACTACGACGGACAGTACCCGGAGCTGCCCCGCCTCGACGAGATCACCGGCGACCGTCCACTGTTCATGCGTCAGACCTCAGGGCATGCCGCGATCGTCAACACCGAAGCGATGAGGCGAGCGGGAATTCTCGAGCCCGGTTTCAGCGACCCCGTCGGCGGCAAGGTCGTCACCGATGCGGCCGGGCACCCCACCGGGCTGGTCGAAGAGACCGCGCAGGGACTCGTCCAGGACCTCATCCGCCCCTATTCGCTCGACACGATCGTCGAAGCCATCGATCTTGCGACTGCCTACTACGCGCAGGAAGGCATCACCTCCTTCGGCGACTGCGGCATCGCCTACGGGTGGATCGGTCACTCCCCCATCGAGGTCACCGCCTACCTGCGCGCCTGCGAAGAGGGCAAGCTGCGCGCCCGCGCCCAGCTTCTGCCGCAGGCTGATGGACTCCACGAGATCGCGGCGAACTCCGCCGACGGCTTCGGAATCGGCCTCGATGCGGGAGTCCGCACCGGCCTCGGCGATGACCTCGTGTCCTTGGGCCCGGTCAAGTTCTTCATGGACGGCGCGCTCAGCGGGGAGACCGCGGCCCTGCGAGAGAACTATGAGGGCAAGGACCATCCCGGCTACCTGCAGGCCGACGCCGAGGCGCTGCGCAAGCAGATCCTCGACACCTACGCCTCTGGATGGTCCGTCGCGGTCCATGCGATCGGCGATGCCGCCATCGACGAGGCGGTGAAGAACATCGTCGATGCCCAGGCCAGATACGGGCGCCGAGCGGTTCCCAACCGGATCGAACACGCTGCCCTCGTCCACGACGAGCACCTGACCACCCTGGCCGACAACGGCATCGTCGTGACCCCGCAGTCCGCGTTCGCCGAAGGGATCGGCGATGGCATGAACGCCTCACTGGGCCCGGCACGCCGGTCACTGATCTACCGTGCGAAGTCCTTCATCGACGCCGGTGTGCTGCTGGCCGGAAGCTCTGATCGTCCCTGCGCCGACGGCAACGTGCTGCGCGGCATCGAGGCCTTTGTGACCCGCGGGACCCGCGATGGCGACATCATGGGTTCGGCCGAAGAGTGTCTGACTCCCGATGAGGCGATCGCCGCCTACACCTCGGTTGCGGCCGAGGCTTCCGGGCATGGCGCTGACAAGGGAACACTCTCGCGCGGGAAGCTCGCGGACTTCGTGGCCCTCGATGCTCACCCCGCCGAGGTGGCCCCGGACAAGATCTCACAGATCCAGGTCCGCGCCACCATCCTCGGCGGAAAGTTCACCCACGACGCCCGCTAAACCTCCCCGACGTCACTAATAGCGCCCGGCGCCGGGGGTATTTAGTGACGTCGGGGAGGTTTAGCGGGAGAAGTCGAGGTCGGTGAGGACCTTCTCGAAGACGCCCAGGCCTGTTTCGAGGTCCTCTTCGCTGATGTTGATCGGCGGGACCACGTGGAGGCGGTGGTAGTTGTTGAAGGGCACCACGCCGTGTTCCTTCAGCGAAGACACCACCGAGGCGACCTCGGGTGAGCCTCCGCCGTAGGGCGCCAACGGTTCGCGTGATTCCTTGTCCCAGACGAGTTCGATCGCCCAGAAGGCACCGACCCCGCGGACCTCACCGACGTGCTTCGAATTCTCAGCGATCTGGCGCAGCCGAGGTCCGATGATCTCCTGGCCGATGCGCTCGGCGTGCTCGATCATGCCTTCCTCATCCATAGCCTTGAGCGTCGCCACGGCTGCTGCACAGGCCAGAGGGTGACCGGAGTAGGTGAGCCCACCGGGATAGGGCTTCTTGGCGAATGAACCATAGATCGCGTCATCCATGATCACCCCACCTAACGGCACGTACCCGGAGTTCACGCCCTTGGCGAAGGTGATGATGTCAGGCACGACGTCGAAGTGTTCGAAGGCGAACCATTTACCGGAACGGCCGAACCCGGCCATCACCTCGTCGGCGATGAAGATGATGTCGTACTGATCGCAGAGCGCGCGCACCCCCTGCATATAGTCACTGCCGGGCAACATGATGCCGGCGGTGCCGGGGATGGATTCGAGGATGATCGCGGCGATCGTCGACGGGCCTTCGAGTTCGATGGTGCGCTCGAGGTGACGCAGAGCCCGCTCGGTCTCCTCCGCCTCGGTGGTGGCCGAGAATTCGGTCCGGTAGAGGAAGGGTCCGAAGAAGTGGACGACGCCGGAATCACCGCGGTCATTGGACCAGCGGCGCGGGTCACCGGTGACGTTGACGGCGGTCTCGGTACCGCCGTGATACGAACGGTACCGGGAGAGGATCTTGTGTTTGCCGGTGTGCAGCCGGGCCATGCGGATCGCATGCTCGTTGGCGTCGGCACCGCCATTGGTGAAGAACACGTGGTCAAGACCGGCCGGGGTGCGGTCGGTGATGAGGCGGGCGGCCTCGGACCGGGCGGCGTTGACGTGGGCGGGGCTGATCGTGCACAGCAGGTCGGCCTGATCTTTGATGGCCTGGACGACCTTCGGATGCTGGTGGCCGATGTTGGTGTTGACCAGCTGGGAGGAGAAGTCGAGGAATGACTGTCCCTGACCGTCCACGATATGTGAGCCCTGCGCCCGCGAGACGGTCATCGGGTCCAGCAGCTCCTGCGCCGACCATGAGTGGAAGACGTGCGCCCGATCGAGTTCGTAGGCTCGGGCGGATTCGTCCTTGACCGCTGAGATTTCAGCGTCGCTGAGCTGCTGCACTTTCCATCACCCTTTCACCATTGTTCAGGTTGTCCGCTCATCGTAGATCAGATTCCGGCGAAACGGTCCGTGACAGTGGCCCCCGACCCCGTGTCCATGGTCTTCGGTAGAGTGATTCGCATGCCCTACCGCACGATCGTCGCCCCCGCCGAAACCGAGATCGAGATCAAGAAGTCACGCTTCATCGGCTTCGTGGCACCGGTCGCCGATGAGGCAGAGGCCAGGGAGGTCATCGCAGAGCGCAGAAACGCCCACCCGAAGGCGCGTCATCATTGCACGGCGTTCGTCCTTGACCCGGATTCGCGCACACAGCGCTTCAGCGATGATGGGGAACCGGCGGGCACGGCAGGCGCGCCGATCCTCGACGTCGTCTCCGGTCACCAGCTGACCTTCGTCGTTGCGGTCGTGACCAGATACTTCGGGGGAACTCTGCTGGGCGCGGGAGGACTCGTCCGCGCCTATGGACAGGCCACCTCGGCGGCATTGGAGACCGCACGCATCGTCACCAAGCATGAGCTGGTTCCGGTGCGCGCCGACGTGGACTATGCCCAGGCCAACGCCTTGGATCGGGCGGCCGGGAACAGGGGGTGGACGACACGGTCGAGCTACGGTGCCACCGTGGAGATCGACATGATGGTTCCCGTCGCCGAGGTGGACGCGGCCTTGGCCATATACGCAGACGTCACCGCCGGGCAGGCAGAGCCCGCCGTCGGTGACATCGAATGGGTGTGAGCAGTGCCGGACTGATCAGTCCAGGGCTGCGATCTTCCCGAGCTGCGCATTGGTGAGCATGACGAGGTCTTCGGGACGGATCTCGATCTCGAGGCCACGCCGGCCTGCCGAGACGAAGACCGAGGAATGCTCGAGTGCGGTGCGGTCGATGACGACCGGCACAGCATGGCGCTGCCCGAACGGGGAGACGCCGCCGACTGGGTAGCCGGTGCGTCGCTCGGTCTCGGCCACGCCTGCCAACTGAGCCTTCTTCGCTCCGCGTGCAGACGCGAGGCCCTTGAGGTCGAGCTGTCCGGACACGGGAACCAGGGCGGTGACGGGTGCGCCGTCGACCTGGATCATGAGGGTCTTGAACACCTGGTCAGAGCCGACGCCGAGCTTGTCGGCGGCTTCGGACCCGTAACGGCGGGTGCTTGGATCGTGATCGAAGCTGTGCAGGGTGTAATCGATGCCTGCCAGGTTGAGTACACGGACGGCCGGGGTAGCCGCGCTTGTCGGTTTGGATGCCACTGTCATAAAGGGGTCGTGCCTCCTGCCCGTAAATCTGCGGGGACACGCAAGGCACTTCTGCCCGGGGCTTCGCCCCTGTGGTCCCGCGTCGATACGGACGGAATGTTGTATCGAATGCTGATGGGTACCCGCCCACAATAAGCGAAGTCCAGGCTCCAGCGCCAATCAATGACGGCCGATGAAGCACCAGATTCCACCTACGACCTGGGGCGACGCTGGACTTCACGGTCAACTTCGGCAGTTGTAATGCTCAGCCCCAACCGATCTCGTGGAGTCGTTCGTCGTCGATTCCATAGAAGTGTGCGATCTCGTGAACGATGGTGATGACGATTTCGCTCCGCAGGTGATCGCGGTCCTCAGCGTATGCAATGAGGTTGTCGCGGTAGAGGAAGATGTTGTCCGGCAGTTCGAGACCGGAGATGCCTCGCTCCCCCATAGGTGTTCCGTCATAGAGCCCCAGTAGATGGGTGTTGCCATCCTCGGGTCGGTCCTCGACGAAGAGAGCGACATTGTCGAGCTCATCGGTCACACCCGAAGGAAGCTGGTCGATCGCCTCATCAAGGATCGACTCGAACTCTTCTTCACTGAGGTACTCCATGTCTGCCAGCCTAGCGGGATGGTCTCCGAAGGGGCTGAGGGCGGCGCCCCTGGCACGCTCCTGCTGCCCCTCTCGGAGGCTCTCAGGGTCTCTCGAATCGGTGTGACCGAGGACACGGGGCATCGGTTTGCACTCTGCGAAATGGTTGGGCTAGGATTAACGACGTTGCCCCGGGGAATCCGAGGACAACCTGGGCCCCCATCGTCTAGAGGCCTAGGACACCGCCCTTTCACGGCGGCGACACGGGTTCGAATCCCGTTGGGGGTACGGTGTAGGATTGAGAAATCCGACATCGGATCAGATGCAACACAGTAAGGCCCTGTAGCGCAGTTGGTTAGCGCGCCGCCCTGTCACGGCGGAGGTCGCCGGTTCGAGTCCGGTCAGGGTCGCGGAGCACAAGGCTCTTCTTCGGAAGGGCCTTTGTTTCTCTCAACATACTTGACGTATGTTGGCGACCTGGCTCTGTAGCTCAGTTGGTAGAGCGTTCGACTGAAAATCGAAAGGTCACCGGATCGACGCCGGTCGGAGCCACCACATAACGAAAACCCCTGCCACGGCGGGGTTTTTCGTGTATCCGAAGCCAGCCTCCTCTGCACAGGGCACCCTTTGTGATTGCAAACACATGTACTGTACAGTAACTTTGATTCGACACAATCTTAGTTGAGAGCACATGATGCAAAGGAGCAACCACATGACGCGTGGAACAAAGATCGCCGGCTCACGAGTACTGATCACCGGTGCGGGCAGCGGTATCGGACGTCTGATGGCACTCGACGCTGCCTCGCGTGGAGCTGCGGAAGTTCTGATCTGGGATCTCTCAACAGAGGCCGGACAGCGTGTTGCCGATGAGATTTCGGCGACCGGATCGCAGGCCCGTTCGTTCACAGTCAATGTGGCCGACGCCAAACAGGTCGCAGTCATCGCCGAAGACACCGGACCCGTGGACGTCCTCATCAACTGCGCCGGAATCGTCACCGGTACGAAACTGCTCGAAGCCGATGAAGCCGCGATCCGACGCGTCTACGATGTCAACACCCTCGCCCTCTACTGGGTGACGCGTGCCTTCCTCCCCGGGATGATCGAACGCGATCGGGGCTCAGTGGTCACCATCTCCAGCGCTGCCGGATTTGTCGGCGTCGCCCGTCAGACCGACTACTCGGCGAGCAAATTCGCCGCGGTGGGCTTCACCGAGTCTCTGCGCGCCGAACTGCGCGCCGATGGCCACAACGTCAATACGCTCGTCGTCTGCCCCTTCTACATCAATACCGGGATGTTCGAAGGCGTCACGACCAAGTTCCCTCGTCTGCTGCCCATCCTCGAGGAAACCAACGTTGCCACCAACGTTCTCGACTCCATTGAGTCGGGACGAGAGCAGCTTGCCATGCCTTCACTGGTGCGCATTCTGCCCGGAGCCCGGATGCTGCCCACCCGGGCCTTCGACAAGCTGATGGACTTCCTCGGAGTCAACAAGACCATGGACCATTTCACCGGCCGACGGCCCGTGGTCGCAGAGCGCAACACTGCGTCGCCGGCCGCCGAGATCACCGATCCCGCCCCGACGGCGCGCTGACAGGCGAGACGGCTTTCTCCTCTCGTTGTCCCTCCTGCGGGTAGACAATGAGAGGAGTCCCCTCGGCACGAGCGTCGTCGGGACACCGAGATTGCCCAAGGAGGAGCGCGTCATGGCCATGACCGATCTGGTCCTCGAAGGCGGGGGCGCCAAACTTCCCGGGCTCGTCGGCGCGGTCGATGCGATGAGCTCGGCTGACTACTCCATCCACCGCATCGCTGGAACCTCGGCCGGTGCAGTCGTGGGAGCGCTGACAACTGCAGGAATCCCTCCGGAGAACCTCATCGAAACGATTCTTCGCAAGGACTTCACCGACTTCGAAGACCTCAGCCCGACCTTCTCTCTTCTGCCGTGGCTCGGGAAGATCCAAGGTCTTCTGTTTCACAAGGGCATGTACCTCGGCACAGCCCTCCACGACTTCCTGGCCGACGCCCTCGCCTCGCAGGGCATCCGCACCTGGGGCGATCTTCGCCTGCACGACCCGCACAGTGCGCTGCCACCGGAGCGTCAGTACCGCCTCGTCGTCATCGTCTCCGATGTCTCCCGCGGTCGCATGCTGCGCCTGCCCTGGGACTACCAGTCTGCTCTCGGCGTCGATCCGGATTCGCAGTCGGTCGCCGAGGCGGTCTGTGCCTCGGCCGCGACACCCTTCTTCTTCCGGCCCCGATCGCTGCGCGCAGATCCGCGCGTGGCCGGCGGTGTCTCGGTGCTCGGTGCAGACGGCGGTCTGCTCTCGAACTTCCCCGTCGACATCTTCGATCGGAAAGATGCGCGTCCTGCCCGCTGGCCCACATTGGGCGTGATGCTCTCGGCCAGGACAACGGCTGAAACCCAATGGCGGCCCAATGCGAACACCTACCAATATGGGATCTCGCTCCTGTCGACCATGATCAACGCCCACGACCGGCGTCATATCGACGAGCCCTCGGTCACCGATCGAACGATCTTCGTCGACACCGCTTCGCAGAGCAGCACCGACTTCGCCCTGAGTCGAGCCGATAAGCTCGAACTCATCGACTCGGGCCAGACCGCAACCACAGATTTCCTCAGCACCTGGGACTGGCAGGCGTGGAAGGAACGCTACGAGCGACGCTGAACCAAGACACCTGCGAGCGGCCCACTGCTCGTGCAACAATGTGGGCGTCGACAGACACAAGCATCGACCACCACCGAAGGAGCGACCATGAGCGACAACCCCACCGATCCGACACAGTGGCAGGACGAACCCGAGATGGGTGCACCGCTGATGGATGACCCCACCCTCGACGAGCCCACGGCCGATGAGCTTGATGACCCGGAGCTCAATGCCGCCGAGGCCGAAGCCGATGATCTCGACACGGACCTTGATGCCGATGTCGCCTCCGCTGCAGCCGTCGAGCCTGGTGCCGAAGGCCCGGAGGGAACCGGCATCGAAGGCGCCGACGATGAGCTCTTGGATGCACAGGGCTTGGAGTCTGGGAACGATACCCCCGACATTCCGGAAGAGTTCTCCACAGATGCCTCGCCAGCTGCCGAACAGGGCAACCGTCGCAGCGATCACATGATCTCCGAATACCAGGACGATGCAGAAGTCGCCCAACTCGCCGGTGATGACCTCGATGTCGACGCACTCGCCGACGACGGGGTCGAAGACTGAAACCCGTCTGCCCCGCGGCAGGCTAATCGCCCAGCGTCGAGACCGCCCGGTAGGACAGCACATTCGCCGTCTGCGCCGGGCGGTCTTCGTTCAGCCCACTCAATGAGTGCACTGCCGCAGAAATCGCGGCCCGGTAGAGCAATGAGCCGGTGCTGATCCTGGCCACACCCGCCTCGGCGAACTGGTCACGTGAGAAGCGCGGACTGGCGAGCACATTGACCGGAAGTGGGCAGGCCCGAACGATCTGTGCGATGGTCTCCAGATCCAGGTCCCCGGGTACGAAGATCCCATCGGCCCCGGAACCGGCGTAGCGGCGCATCCGCTCAAGGGTCTCCCCGAGCTTGTCCTGACCAGTCCAGTATGTGTCGATTCGTGCGTTGACGAACAGAGACGGGAATGCCTCCTTGATCGCGCTGACCTTGGCGGCGAGTTCCCGCGGTTCGACGAGATGTCCGCGAGCGGAATCCTCGATGTTGAGTCCGTCGACGGCAAGTCCGGCGAGGCCGGGACCCTCACCTGTTGCAGCGTCTCGCCGCACTGCGAAGGCGTCCCGGAGGATGTCGACGACTTCTGCCGGGTCGCCACTGTACCCATCTTCGAAGTCGCAGGTAAGCAGCGATTCGGGCAGGGCCCGTCGGAGGTTTTTCAGCAGATCGACCATGGCGGTCATCGTTTCCCGCTCCTCATCGGCGGCTCCGATGCCGGCGGCCACCCCCAGACTGCTCGTACCCACGGCAGGGTGACCCGCCTCGGCGAAGAGTCGGGCACTTGCCACATCCCAGGCACACGGCAGGATGAACGGGTCCCCCGGTCGGTGCAACCGGTGGAAGGGTGGGTCCTGGTCGGTTGTTGTGCTGTTCATAGCTGTGTCACCTCTGTGTCGAGTATCCAGTCGAGTTCGTCCCGACCAGTCGATGTGAGTGTGAGTGCGCGACTGCTACGACGGCGGGTGATCCACGTCCGGTCGAGGAATTCCTCGCACACGGCATCTCCAAGCCATCCGCCGAGGTGGGTGCGGCGTTCCGTCCAATCGAGGCAGCGGCGAGTCAGCGGGCGCGAGCCTGAGGCCATGGAGGCGACATCGATCCCCCACACCTTTGCGAAGCCCGCAACTCCTGCCTCGGTCACGGTCGCGGTGTCATCGACCCACCCTCGCGCCGTGACGGCCGCCCATATCTGCACGCCCAGACGTCCAGCGATGTGCCTGTAGCAGGTCCGTGCCTCGAGGAGGTGTCGGTCACGAGTCTTCGCCGCCAGGGTCGGAGCCGATTCGACTCTCTCCCCCGCGAGCGCACCGGTGTATTCGAGCCAGCAGGCGATGTCTGCCGAGGCGAGTTGCACGTAGCGGTGCCTGCCCTGCCGACGTTCGGCCAGTACGCCGCGCTCGATGAGGATGCTGGCATGTTCAGAGGCCGATGACATCGGTACCGCGAGAGCTCGTGACAGCTCCGTCAGCGTCCAGGCTCTGCCGTCGAGGAGACTCGTGCAGATCATGACGCGGGTAGGGTCGGCGAGCGCCGAGGCCAGCGCGGCGATATTCGGTGCCGATTCCGGGTGGCTCCTGGTCATAGCTTCGATGGTATGCCTCCTACTGTTCGGGACGGGCCGAAGTGTGATCTTCACTTCTCAGTGCGGGCAAACCGCCCTCAGCAACAACGAACCGTGTTAGAACGAGAGAGGAAAGGAGTCATCCATGTCTGCTTTGCCTGATCGCGCCGAGAAACAGTTCGACCTGCCACATGCGGGTTCGGGTAAGCCTGTTCACCGCCTCGGCATCATCGCCACAGTGGCCACCTTCGGCGGTCTCCTGTTCGGCTATGACACAGGCGTCGTCAACGGCGCACTCGAACCGATGAGTCAAGATTTCGGCCTCACTCCGCTGTCCGAAGGACTCGTCGTCGCCAGCCTCATGATCGGTGCCGCATTCGGTGCTGTGTTCGGCGGTCGCGTCGCCGACGCCCACGGTAGGCGGCACACGATCATCCTCGTCGCCGGCGTCTTCATCCTCGGCACGCTGGGCTGCGTGTTGGCCCCGGGTGCGGAGTTCCTCATCGGCGCCCGCTTCGTCCTCGGCATCGCGGTCGGCGCCGCTTCTGCCATCGTCCCCGTCTATCTGGGCGAGATCGCCCCCTCAGAGAAGCGCGGCTCCTTCGTCACTCGCAATGAGCTGATGATAGTTGCGGGGCAGCTCGCAGCGTTCATCATCAACGCCGTCATCTTCAACGTCTGGGGCCATGTCGACTCCATCTGGCGTTGGATGCTCCTCGTCGCACTCGCACCGGCCATCGCGCTGCTCGTGGGCATGATCTTCCAACCAGAGAGCCCCCGCTGGCTGATCTCGAAGGGCCGCACGGAGGAGGCTCTCGAGGTGCTCAAACAGGTCCGCTCCCCCGAACGCGCCGAGGCGGAGGTCGCCGAGGTCACCCACCTCGCATCCCAAGACGCCAAGCAGTCCACCGGTGGACTCTCCGATCTCGGAACCCGTTGGGTGCTGCGATTGGTCATCATCGGCGTGGGCCTCGGCTTCTTCCAGCAGCTGACCGGCATCAACTCGGTCATGTACTACGGCACGCAGCTGCTCACCAATGCCGGTTTGGACTCCGGTGTCGCGATCATCGGCAACATCGCCAACGGGGTCTTCTCGCTGCTGGGCATCTCGCTGGGCATGTTCCTGCTCAACAAGCTGCCGCGTCGGGTCATGTTCCTCACCGGTTACGCCCTCATCGCGTTCTTCCACATCCTCATCGCACTCACCGCCGTCGTGATTCCGCCGGGACCGGGACAGGCGTGGACGGTCCTCGTCTTCCTCGTCCTCTTCGTGTTCTCGATGCAGGGCACGGTCGGACCGCTGACCTGGCTGATGCTCTCCGAGATCTTCCCGATGAAGATCCGCAGCTTCGCCATGGGCATCTGTGTGTTCGTGCTGTGGATCATGAACGCCATCGTCGCGCAGTTCTTCCCGCCGCTCATCGAGGCGATGGGGATGACGGCGACATTCAGTATGTTCGCCGGCTGCGCCGTGATCGCCTTCATCTTCCTCTACACACTTCTTCCTGAGACCAAGGACAAGGACCTGGCGCAGTTCGAACGCAAGTTCAAAGCGAAATACGGCCGGAAATGACAGAACAGGAGCCACCATGTCAATCGCAGTCGCCGTCACCGACAGCCCCGAAGGACGCACAGCGCTGGAGAACGCCGTCGCCGAGGCGCGAGCCCTGGACACGGGCCTGCTCCTCATCAATCTCACCCTCCATGACTTCACCGATGATGAGATTCCTCGTAACCTCGAGGTGAAGCTGATCAACCGGTCCGGGCGCGGAGATCGTGATCCCGTCACCGCAGTCCTCGATGAGCTGCGCGATCACGTTGCCGAGGTGGATCGCCTTGTCCTCGGGGTGCGCAGTCGCTCCCGGGTGGGCAAGGTCCTGCTCGGCTCCGTGGCCCAACGCCTCATCCTCCGCTCCCCTGTCCCGGTGCTCACCGTGCGGGTGCCGGAGGCCGCGAAGAAACGCTGATCGGCGACGGGCTGAGCTCAGCCGGCTGTCAGGGTTTTCTTGACGCCGATGATCGTCGCGAGTGCCAGCCCGAGAATGCCCACGATGAAGGCGGGGACGCCGTAGCCACCCCAGGTCGAGATCGCCGTGCCGACGTAGATGATGAGCAACGACGCTGACACCCACACCATCATCCGTTCCGACTCACGGAAGATCCGCTGCGCGTTCGTCTCAGTCACGACGATCGGGAAGTTGAGGACCTGCGGCCTCGTGGACAGCCAGGACGTTGCGCCGATGAGGACACAGAGCAGTCCGACGATGACGAAGACCGTCGACCTCGGACCGTAGCTGTCGGCCTTGCCGACGAAGTTGAAATGGGTGGGAATCAGCTCAGGCAGCTTCGGGTAGCTGGCAAGCAGAATTGCTGACAACAGAACAGTCGCAATCAGCGTCACGCGTCGGATCCATGTGGTGAGTATTCCGGTTTCGAATGTCGTCGCATAATTCTGTTGCCCAACCATAGGACGATCGTACCTGTGATGAACGGGCCGCTTTCGGCTCTGCCTCCTGCCGTGGCATAGGGTGGATAGCGATCATACGGGCAGCGGACGCGAAGGAGCAGTCATGACAGACATGACGGTGGACAACTCGGCGGTGGACCGCCTCGAATCCGCACTGACGGGACGAATCGACCGATCCGCGATGGACACGATCTCCGAGCTGGCACATGAGGTCCCGTTGCCCGAGCTGACCCGGCTCGTCCACACGAGCACACCCGTGGAGTCAGCGGTCCTCTTCCGCATCCTGGACAAGGATGATGCGCTCGCTGTGTTCGAGAACCTTCCGCCGGGTTACCAGGCCGAACTCATCCAGAACCTCCGCGAACCAGATGTCGCCCACATCGTCGAAGGCTTGGACCCCGACGACCGCGCCGAACTCTTCGGCGAACTGCCGGCCAATGTCGCCCGCAGGCTGATGAGCGGCCTCAATGCCAAGGAACGCGAGATGACCACCGCGGTCCTCGGATACCCGAAGTCTGCGATCGGACGGTACATGTCCCCGGAGGTCCTCAGCCTCCACGACGACTGGACCGCCGGCGAGGCGATGGAAGTCGTCCGGGCCCGCATCGACGGTCCCGAGACCGTCTATCTCCTCCCCGTGGTCGGCATCGGACGCGTCCTCTCCGGCGTTGTGTCCCTGCGTAACCTCATCGCGGCAGACGCCAAGGACCTGGTCAGTGACTTGGTCCGAGATTCGATCAGCACACAGGCGCTGACGGACCGTGAGGTCGCCGCTCGTCAGTTCCTCTCCCACCGGCTCATCGCGATGCCCGTCGTCGATCAGGAGGACCGCCTTGTCGGCATCCTGACCATGGACGACGTCCTCGACATCGTCGATGAGGAGGACGCCGAGGACATCGCCCGCGGCAGCGGTTCCGAACCCCTTGACCGTTCATACCTCTCGAGCACCATCTTTCGCCTGGTCAGGAGCCGCATCGTCTGGCTGCTGGTCCTCGCCGTCTCCGCGATCCTCACGGTGCAGGTCCTCGAGGTCTATGAGGACCGCCTCGATCAGGTCGTTATCCTCGCCTTGTTCATTCCATTGCTCACCGGCACCGGAGGCAACACCGGCAACCAGGCCGCGACCACCGTGACCCGGGCGTTGGCCGTGGGCGAGGTGAGAATCCGCGACCTCTGGAAAGTCATCTGGCGCGAACTGCGTGTCGGAGCGATGCTGGGAGCCGTGCTCGGGCTATTGGGATTCATCGTCGCCGGCCTCGTCTATGGGTGGCCGATCGGTCTGGTCATCGGACTCACCCTGCTCTCGGTGTGCATGATGGCCGCGACCGTGGGTGGGCTGATGCCGATCATCGCGAAGAGGGTCGGAGCGGATCCAGCAGTATTCTCCAACCCGTTCATCTCCACCTTCTGCGACGCCACGGGCTTGATCCTCTACTTCTCGATTGCGACGACGGTTCTGGGACTGAGCTGAGAACTGCGCCCTTGGGCTGCGCTCAGGCTGACTGCGCTCAAGCCGACCAGGCTGCCCACAGCTGCGAGTAGTGGCCACCGGCTGCGACCAGCTCTTCGTGTGTGCCCTCTTCAACGATTCGACCGTGCTCCATGACGAGGACACGGTCCGCAGTCTCAGCCTGGCTCAATCGGTGGGCAACGACGAGTGCTCCGCGCCCGTTCAGCGCGGCCTTGGCCGATTGTTCGAGGACTTGGGCCCCGGCCGACCCGGCCTCGGCCGTCGCTTCATCGAGGATCGCGAAGTCCGGGTCGGCGAGCACCAGGCGGGCCAGTGCGATCGACTGTTCTTGGACCGCGGTGAGTCTGGCACCGCCATCGCCGACCTCGGTCTCCAGGCCTCGAGGAAGTTCGGTGGCCCAACCTGCTCCCACTGTGTCCAGTGCAGCCGCGATCTGTTCGGCCGTGGCATCCGGGACCGGCAGAGCCACGTTTTCACGCAGCGTGCCGTTGAAGGTGTGCACCTCCTGAGCAACCATCGAGATGTGGCCGCGCAGTATGTCTTCCGGCAGGTCGGTCAGCGACGTTGACTGTCCCGCTTGCCTCGCCGAGGTGGTTGTGAGTCCGGCCCGACCGCGGGTGGGTGAGGACAGGCCAGCAGCGATCCGAGCCAGCGTGGATTTCCCGGCCCCCGTGGTGCCGACGACGGCGACGACCTCGCCGGGACTCAGGCGCAGACTCACACCTTTGAGGACGTGCTTGCTCGAGTCCGGGTCCTCATCATAGGTGAACCACAGGTCCTCAAGAACCATTGCGGGTCGGTCGATGCTGATGTCGGTCGTCCGCCTCGGCGAGGTCGATGCTTCGTCGATGACGCCGACCATGCGAGTCAGCGAGGCTCCGGCTGATTGGATCTGGTCGAAGAGCCCGACGAGGGCTCCGATGGGGTTGAACAGGCGGTGGAAGACAAGAGCCGCAGTGGTCACGGCACCAGCCGTCGTCTCACCGGCGAAGACGAGAACGAATCCGGCGATGAGGAGCAGGGAGAGGACGACAGCCTCGGCGCGGTTGTTGCGTCCGAAGGCTCGGGTAAGGAAGCTGAAGACGCCGATCGAGAGGTCTCGGGCCTGCCCGGAGGCGGAATCGATGCGCGTCAGCTCCCCAGATTCGGCGCGGTAGGCACGCAGTGTGCTGGCACCGGTGAGGCCGCCGAGGAGACGTCCCGCGCGACGGCCGAAAGCTGCGCGCTCTTCCTTGTAGATCGGCTCCGAGCGGGGCAGATACCAGCGCAGGGTGAGCCAGTACATCGGCAGCGCAACGAGGCCGACGATGCCCAGGCGCCAGTCGATGGCAGCCAGACCGGCGGCGGAGACGATGACGAAGAGAAGCGATTCGACCACGAGCGGCAGCACCTGCGCCGCCGCCTCGCTGATCTTGCGGGAGTCGTCGGCGACCCTCGAGACCAGATCACCTGTTCCTGTGGATTCGATGCGCTGGGATTCGAGGCTGAGTGCGGATTCGACGACCTGTGTACGCAGGTCAGCGACGATGGGCATCGCGATATGGGCCAGTGCCCAGGCTCCGATCCAGGTGCCCAAGGCCATGATGACACCTGCGATGGCCACGGCGATAGCACAGGTGATGACGAGGTCTGAACCGGCTCCGGCGGGCAGCTCGTCGACGAGGCGGCCGATCGCCCACGGTCCGACGAGTCCGGCACCGGCATTGGCGACCCCGGCGAGAACGAGGACGAGCAGCCACCCCCACCGGGCCCGAAGCAGAGGCGCCAGATGCGCAAATGAACGGCGCCTGGAGGCGATGGACAGGGTGGTCTGGGTGGTCTGCTCGCTCATCGGGTCACCGCGTTTCGGTAGGCCTCGGCGGACTTGTTGTCGGCGGCGAGGAGATCGGCATGTCTGCCGACGACGCTCGAGCCTGTGGCGGGTACGAACACAACGGTCTGTGCCGCGGCGAGGAATGCCGGTGAGCTGGTGAAGATGAGGGTTGCGGCGGTGCCGCGTGAGCTGCGCAGGTCTTCGAGTCCGGCCGCGATCCGTGCTTCGGTGACGGCGTCGACCGCGGTGGTCGGTTCGTGGAGGACGAGAACCCGGGGGGCGGCGTTCAGGGCCCGGGCCAGGGCCACACGTTGGCGCTGGCCGCCGGAGAGGTTGCCGCCGAGTTCCTGGATGCGGTGGTCGAGTCCGGTGTCGACGAGGTCGAGGAGTTCATCTGCGCCCGAGGCCGCCAGCACCTCGGCGGCCACAGGGGCATCGTCGGTGCCGAGAATCATGGTGATGTTGGAACGGATTGTGCCCTCGAACAGGTCGACGGTGTGTGGGGACACGATCATCTGGTCCAGTTCTGTGCCGCGAGCGTGGGTGCTCAAGGCTGCGATCAGTGCGGCCTCAGACTCGGATCTCTCCACGACGATGCAGGTCAGGGAGCCTGTTGGAGTGTCGAAATCGACGTGTCGGCCCTCCCCCACCTCCCAATCGCGGACGCTCAGATTGTCCTCGCCGAGGTGGATCTGAGGCAAGTTGGTCACGTCCGACTCGAGCTCCGACTCGTCGATGTCCAGCAGGAGCCGGGAGATCCGCTGGGCGGCTCCGTGTGATTGGGCGAAGAGGCCGACGATCTCGGCCAGGGCCCGCATCGGTTCGGTGAGGAATGCGGTCATGCCGAGGATGCCGATGAGTGCGCCCACGCTCATCTGTCCCTCGATGAGGCGCAGCCCGGCGACGATGAGGACGATCGCGAGCACGACCGACATGACCAGTGCCCCAAGCCCAGCGAGCCGTCCGGTTCTCTCACCGGTGGCGATGCCGGCGGTGGCGGCCTCGTCCGAGGTGGTCCGGTAGCGGCGCACGGCCCAGGGCTCTCCGCCCATAGCCTTGATCACGCGCAGTCCGTGCATGAGGTCGGAAGCTGACCTGCCCGCTCGTGCCACGGCTTCGAGCTGTGCGCGGGCCTTGGTGGACACCGATCGTCCGGGCAGGGCCACGATGACAAGTCCGATGGGGACGGCGATGAGGACGACGAGTCCGGTCACGGGGTCGGCGATGAGGAGGAAGACGGCGACCGTGATCATGCCCAGCACCGAGGCGATTCCACGCCCTAACTGGGCGAAGGACTGTGCTGCCGTGTCCGCGTCCGCCGAGGCGATCGAGAGGACTTCGCCGGAGGCACGGTCGGATGGCAGGTTCGCCGAGGTCAGAGCCGCGTGGGTGATCTCGACACGTAGTGCGTGCGCTTCATGTTCGCGGGCGGAATTGCAGAATCGGGCGCCGAAACGGTAGCCGAGGCTGAGCACGGTGAAGAGCAGACCGACGCCGATGATCGAGACGATGAGCATCGGAAGGGACAGGGGCATGATCGCGCGGTCGACGATGATTCCGATGGCGACGGGCACGAGGGCTTCGCAGACCTGCCACAGCGACATGGTGATGACGCCGGGGAGGAGGAGACCGAGGCGCCGACCAGCGGCTCTGCGGAGGAGGAGCGAACCTGATGTGGGAGTCTGCGACACGAAAGCTACCCTAACATTTCGCAGCGAGACATGACGGTCCCGCTGAGGTTTAACATGGCTTCATGGGCAAGAGACTTGATGGCAACATCGCATCAGCGGCTGACCGCACCATCGTCATCACAGGTGGCAACAGCGGGATCGGCCGGGCGGCAGCATCCATGCTTGCCGGCATGGACGCTCGAGTGGTGCTTGCGGTGCGCAACCTGCGCAAGGGTCGGACCGCAGCACAGACGATACGCGGCAACGTCGAGGTACGTCACCTCGATCTCGCCGACCTCAGTACAGTGCACGACTTTGCTGAGGAGTTCAGCGACCCGATCGACATCCTCATCAACAACGCCGGGATCATGGCCCCTCCCCTCGGGCACACCGCTGACGGATTCGAATCGCAGTTCGGGACCAACCACCTCGTCCATTTCGCTCTGACCAACCTTCTTCTCCCTCAGATCCGCGATCGTGTCGTCACGGTCTCCTCGATGGCGCATCGGATGGGCAGCATCGAATTCGATGACCTCAACTGGGAGCGCAGAACGTACAAGCCGATGGCTGCGTACGGCCAGTCGAAGCTCGCCAACCTGCTCTTCACATCCGAACTGCAGCGACGGCTCACCGAAGTGTCCTCCCCTATCATCGCGACCGCAGCTCATCCGGGCCTGGCCGCAACGAACCTTTATCGACGGCAGGGGAACCGGCTGCTCGCGTCGGTCGCCGAGGCGGTCATCGGCCTAGTCTCGCAGAGCGAACAACAGGGTGCCGTACCGACACTGTGCGCCGCCACAGCCGATATCCCAGGCAACAGCTATGTTGGCCCACGAGGCTTCAAGGAGACTATGGGTCAGCCGAAGCTCGTCGGACGTTCTGCTGCCGCTAAAGACACTGAGGTGGCGCGGCGTCTGTGGACGGTGTCGGAGGAACTGACGGGCGTGGAGTTTCCGCTGTAGGCTCAGCAGTTCTGCGTACTGTGCCGACTTTCTCCGTCTTGCTGGGTCATTCTTTCGGCTAAGTCATTCATCGCCTCGGCGATCGACCGCGCTGCTTCGCTGAGTTCAGTGGCTTCTGCTGAACTCTTCGCATCAAGACTGCCGTAAGGAGTCGGAGTCTGCTTGGGAGTCGATCGGACTCGCGTGCCTGCAGGATCCGAAATCGCATCGACGTCGAAGATGACACGATCGGCGCGGTGCCAGGTACAGAAATACTCAATCACTTCACCCTTGTCATCACAGCTGGTTCCTTCGAGGACCAGAAGCGGGGCCGCTGAATGCAGCCCAAGCACAGCGGAGAGCTCTTCCGAAGCTGACACGGCCCTCACCTGGCGGTGGCCAGCAGTCACCGGCACTCCATAACGCTGCCGCAGGGTGTCATGGAGTGAGGAATCCACCAGATCCTTCGCTTCGAGCCCCGGTACTAGGCGACGAGGGAGCCATGTGTGAATGAGGGCGATCGGCTCACCATCAACGCTCCGGCGACGATTGAGAGCAAGCAGATCTGACGTGCCCAACGCCTGTTGCGCACGAGGGTCCTCGCCGCGTTCAAGCGAGAGGACTTCAGTTGTCACCGAATCACCTGAACTCGAGAACTGGGTCGAGAGTCCTGACATCTTCTGCACGGCGCGGTGATGCTCGTGCTGTGGAGCTACTACACTTCCGCGGCCGCGGCCGCGTTGGATGAGATTGTCGTTAGTCAGCGCTGCCATCGCCTGGCGGACGACGGAGCGCGAAATGCCGAACTTCTTCTGAAAGTCCGCTTCTGTGGGCATCCGCGTGCCAGGAGGCAACGCACCGCCGGATATTCCTTCTCGGATGACTTCGCTCAACTGCCGGTGGAGAGGCTCGTCGTGAGCGGAGTCGAGGACGTTGGCATTCAGGTCATCGATCCACATTTCCGCTCCTCTCCGTTCGGCAGACTCAGCGTAACAGCCGCTCACATGGCTTGGGCTGCATCCCAAACGACGTTCCATTCGGGAGCCAAGGTTGCGGCCCGCTCGATCGACAGGACGAGGCTGGCTTCGCGGGCGATGCCCTGCCCGGCGATGTCGAACGCGGTGCCGTGGTCGACCGATACACGGACAACGGGAAGTCCGACTGTGATATTCACTCCGTCATCACCGTAGACGGCTTTGAATGGGGCATGTCCCTGATCGTGATAGCACACGACTACGAGATTGTAGTTACCGCGCACAGCGGCTGGGATGAGTGCGTCTCCTGGCAGCGGGCCGACCACGTTGAGGCCCTGTTCGCGTGCTGCTTCGACTGCTGGAGCAAGAACATCGGCATCCTCGTCGCCGAACAGGCGGTTCTCTCCCGCGTGCGGATTGAGTCCTGCGAGTCCGATCATTTCCTCGGGTTTGCCCATGGAGTCTGCGAAGGCGCCGGCCAGTCTGAGGACACTCAGTGTGCGATCGAAGGTGATGTTCTCGATCGCCTGGCGCATCGACACATGGGTGGTCAGGTGGAAGAAGTAGAGATCTCCGGCAGAAAGAACGAGTGAGTAGTCTTTGACACCGAATTCATTAGCCAACAGTTCGGTATGACCAGGGAAGTTGTGACCGCCGGCATGCATGGCCGCTTTATTGAGAGGTGCTGTGACGATCCCGTCGACTTTTCCTTCCCTGGCGAGCCTGCAGGCTTCGACGACGAATCGGTAAGAGCCGTCCCCGGCTGCCTCGCTGAGTTCGCCTACGCCGACATCGGCCAGGGAGGAGCCGACTTGAATGACCTCGATGGTGCCCGGAATGTTCTTCGCTTCTGCCGGGGCTCCGATCTCACGCACGGATCCAGCGTCTCCACCGACGAATTCGACGCCTCGTTTGAGGGAGGCGATGTCGCCGATGACGACCGGGGTGCACTTCTCTCTCAGGTCATCATGCCCTATAAGGGACTTGGCGGTGATCTCCGGCCCGATGCCTGCGACATCGCCGAGGGTGATTGCCAATACGGGGAGGGTCATTGCGCTGGTCCTTCGTTGTTGTTGTGAAAACTATTGTGCAGAAGCTCTTCTGCGATATCTGTGACGTCGGTGGGACGTCCGAATCCTCCGGCTTTCGTCACGACTGTCGTGCCATGAGCCGATCCGCCCTCAATGGTTCCGATCGGGATACCTTCTCGGATGGTCGAGTGAATGCGGAGCCGCACCGCGCCGAGGCGGTTGAGCACGGCCCGTGCACCCTCGCCTCCCAGCAGCAGGAGACTCGTGGGAGTGGTGTCGTGCATCAGCAGTTCGGCCGCGTCGGCGAGGAGAGCCGCGACGAATTCGGTGGAATCTGTCCTCTCTTCGGGGGCGTTGACGATCACTATCGGCGCATCTGAACTGCTGGAGGAGAGGGCTTGGAGCCAGGCGAGCCGAGCCGAATCATTGAAGACTGAATCCAGATCAGGAGTCCACATTGCAACCTCGTTGCTAAGAAGCTCGGACAGGGTTGCGACTTGGTCTCTGGTGACGGTGTGCAGCGAGCTGGCGACGACGATCACCCGTTCTGAACTGCCCTGCGCCTCAGCCGGGAAATCGAGACCGCTCCGCCACACTCCAGCCAGCGCGGCGGCGAGACCTGCCGAGCCGACCGGGACGATATCGTCACCGAACTCAGCGATTGCCTCGGCAATGGCGTCCAGGTCAGCCGATTCAACGGCATCGATCGTGATGACGGATGACGTTGAGCGTGCGGCCCTGATCGACGACACCAGCGAGTCACGCGTGAAGACGCCACCATGTGGAACCCTCACCCTGATGCTCCCGGGAAGGAGATCGGACATCGAACTCGTCGTGACCGGAGTGACCGGGTCACGCCCAATCGCAGTTTCATGAACCGCAGTCCCGTTGACCTGCAGCTGACCGTCAACGACCGTCCGACCCATCGCAGGATAGGCCGGACAGACAAGGGCGAAGGCCTGCGGATGATCTGATTGCCAGGCGGCCAGAGCGCCTGCGATATGGGAGGAGACTGTTCCGCGCATGGTCGAGTCGATCTTGAGATAGACACGAGTCGCGATGTGCCTTCCCGACAGGACAGCTCTCTGCGTCCGATCCTGCGCATCTGCACTGGCCAGTGTGCGAGAGTCGGTGACCCGCGCGTTGACGGTTCCCGGTGGCTGCTGATCATTGTCATCGTCGCTGAGCACGAGCGCCGTCGTCCACCCTGCCTGGGCGAACTGCACTGAGGAGTCGGTGGCCCCGGTCAGATCGTCGGCCACAACCAGCACAGACGCAGCTTCCGAAGGCAGTTTCGAAGCCGAAATGGATTCAGAAATCGATGCCACTGTCACAGACCCTCAGTTCGCAGCGGCTGCGCTTGCTCGTCCGAACCCTGGTTCTGCTTTTTGATGCCGCCCTGACGCTTGAGTACCCAGGCGGCCAGTAGCGGAGCGAGGACCGCAGAGACAAGGACAGCTGAGGCCACCTGAGCCGTGGCAACTTCCATATACGGTTCGAAGCTCGGATCGGCTCCCGCGATGATCGCCGGGGTTGCGATCGCATTGCCGGCCGTTGTCGCCGAGGCGATTCCGATACCTGACTGCTTGCCTCGTCGCAGAATCCAGCGGTAGCCGAAATAGGCGAGTGTACCGGTGATGACTGTGGCGATCGCGCCGACGAGGAGACCGGAGAGTCCACCGGTGACGACGTTGCCTAGGTCGATTCCGGTACCGAGTGCGAAAGCGAAGAACGGGATGACCATGTTGGGGATGGGACGCATGATCTCGGTCCACTTTTCATCGAGGTTTCCGACGATGATGCCGATGACAAGCGGAATGATCGCCGCAAGCAGAAGCGTGTAGGGAATGTCGGCCAGGCCTGCTGCTCCGAGGAAGAGCATCGAGAAGAAGGGGCCGTCATTGATCGCTGAGGCCATGTAGGCACCTCGGTCGCGTGCGTCTCCGTAGCGGCCGGTGAAGGCGAGCCACAATCCGCCATTGCTGTTGTCCATTGTGACGATAAGCGCCAGGATCGAGACACCCAAAATTCCCTCGATGCCGACGAACTGTCCCAGCAGCACGACGAGGCCGGCCGGAATGATCGACTTCGTCAGCAGAATGGTACCGGTCGTCGCCAACACCGGCCCCGAGGTTTTGAGCGTGATCTGCATGCCTGTGGCAAAGATCAGAATACCGATGAGCGGCAGTGCGCTATCGCGGAACAGCGCCGAGGTGAAGTTGCCCAGCTCGAGGAACCCGGGGAAGAACGTTCCGACGACTGAGCCCAGGATGAGCGGGATCAGCATGATCCCGCCCGGAATCCGGTTCATCCCGTCGAAGAGTGGAACGCGACTGGTGGTCTGTGATTCGGCAGCCATGGCGAATCCCCTTTTTAAGAGCCGTAGTGAGTAAATAATCGTCTATGTAGGTACTCAGTGTACGTACAATTGATCTGATCGCCAATACCCATCTGAGTTCACTTCATGGGCACCATCACATGACCGGGCCGAACTCGGGTTCGGAGTTCGCTAAGTACTCAATTATCGATCCGTACAGTGGGCACATGACTGTACTGCGCAATGTCCACGTAACCGACACCGAAGGCAATTGGAACAGCGAGCTCGTCGACGTCGAATTCTCTGCTACGATCACCTCGATCCGGCCTGCCTCAGAACCCGACAACAAAACCGCACGCTTCCTGGTGCCGGGTCTCATCGACACTCATCTTCACCTCGGTGAACGAGAGAAGCTGGTCACAGCGCTGCGTTCGGGACTGACAACGGTGTTGGATTTGGGTACCCACCCTGATTCTCGCGTGCACGAGCTGCGAGCCGATGCCGAACTGCCATCGATCTTCAGTGCCGGTTCGGCCGCCTCGGCGCCTGGCAGCACCCAGATCGAGATGATGGGATTCCCTGCCGAATCCGGCGTCACCAGCCCCGACGACGCGAAGCGATTCCTCGACTGGCGAGTCGACAACGGCGCCGATCTCATCAAGATCATCATCGAGGACCCTGCCGCCACAGAGGTCCCAGCCCTAAGCATCGATACGCTGAGGGCGATCGTCGATGGAGCACATGCGCGTGGGCTGCTGACCGTGGCACACGTCGTCACAGCGGCGGCCTTCGACCGCGGTCTCGACGCCGACGTCGACGTCCTCACCCATGCCCCGCTCGACCGACCGCTGGAACCGCGGACCCTCGAGCGGATGCGCGAACGCGGCACCGTCGTCTCCCCCACGCTCGTGATGATGCGGGCAATAGCCGACGCCCGCCTCGGCGAACATGCGGATGCCGCTTTTGCGGTCGCACTCGACAATGTCCGCGCCATGATCGACGCCGGAGTCACGGTCATCGCCGGCACCGATGCGAACGAAACTCCGTTCGCCCCGGTCCACCACGGGTCCTCGCTGCACGACGAACTCGACTACCTCATCACCGCCGGGATGACGAGCGCAGAGGCGATCCGGGCAACCACATCCTCAGCTGCCGAGGCGCTGAGCCTGCATGATCGCGGTCGGATCGTCGAAGGTGCCCGGGCCGACCTCGTCCTCGTTGACCGCGATCCGCTCAGGAACATCGGCGCTCTGCGCACCCCCGCCGAGGTATGGGTGGCAGGAGTCTCGCGGCACCGCTCCTAGGGTCGACCGTTCCAAATCAGCTCCTACCGGAATGCCTGCTCACCGGTGATGTGGCGGCCCAGGATGAGCGTGTGGACCTCGTCGGTACCTTCGTAGGTGCGCACCGATTCGAGATTGTTCGCGTGCCGCAGCGGTGAGTATTCGAGTGTGATGCCGTTGCCGCCGAGCATCGAGCGAGCCTCCCTGCAGATGGCGATCGCCTCGCGGCAGTTATTGAGCTTCCCGACCGAGATCTGGATCGGGTCGAGCGTGCCGGCATCCTTGAGTCGCCCTGTCTGCACGGCCACGAGGATTCCCTTCTGGATCTCGAGCACCATGTTCACCAGCTTCTGCTGGGTGATCTGGTAGCCGGAGAGAGGTTTGTCGAACTGGAGACGCTCCTGGGAATATTTCAGCGCCACCTCGTAGGAGTCGCGGGCGGCGCCCATCGCACCCCACATGATTCCGTAGCGGGCCTCGTTAAGGCAGGAGAACGGACCCTTCAGTCCCGTGACATCGGGCAGAACCGCCTCAGCGGGTAGATGGACATCGTCGATGTCGATGTCGCACTGGATGGAGGCCCGCATCGAGAGTTTCTGCTCGATGGGTGTTGCCGTGAATCCGGCGGTCTCGGTGGGCACGAGGAACCCGCGGATGCCGTCATCGGTGACGGCCCAGATGACGGCGACGTCGGCGATGGAGGCGAGGCCGATCCACCGCTTGGCCCCATTGAGCACCCAGGAACCATCGTCATTGCGGGTGGCTGTGGTGGCCATCGATCCTGGGTCGGATCCAGCTGTGGGTTCGGTCAGGCCGAAGCAGCCGATGATCTCGCCCTTCGCCATGCCCGGCAGATACTGGTTCTTCTGCTCTTCGGAACCGAATTTGTGGATCGCGGACATCGCCAGCGATCCCTGCACGGAGACGAAGGTCCGCAGACCGGAGTCTCCTGCTTCGAGTTCCAGTGCGGCGATTCCGTATTCGACGGCCGAACGTCCGGGGCAGCCGTAACCGTGCAGGTGCATTCCCAGCAGTCCGAGCTCGCCCATCTCCCTCACGATCTCGCGGGGGAAGACCGCGTTCTCGTACCAGTCGGCGATGTTCGGGCGGATCCGTGCGTCGACGAACCCACGGACCTTGTTGCGGAGTTCGATCTCGGTCTCGCTGAAGAGCCCTGCGAGGTTGAGGAGATCGGATTTATCGATGTCGACGCTGTCCTGCGCAGTGGCGGTGGCCGTGGTCATATCAGGCTCCTTGCGTGGTCGTGGTCGGTGATGTTGAGGCTCCGAGGAGGTCGTCCGTATCGGCCCCGAGCTCCGGTGGCGCCGAGCGTACAGGTGGGCGGACGCCGTTGAAGTTGACCGG
Organism: Brevibacterium sp. FME17; assembly: GCF_014897515.1. Classification (NCBI taxonomy): domain Bacteria; kingdom Bacillati; phylum Actinomycetota; class Actinomycetes; order Micrococcales; family Brevibacteriaceae; genus Brevibacterium; species Brevibacterium sp. FME17. The sequence goes on along the minus strand of NZ_JABUYD010000016.1, from coordinate 49,639 downwards.
GAAGGCCACCTGTCGCATCGGTCCGGCGGTGGGATGTTCGACCGTCTGGACCATCCCCAGAGCCTCGGTCTGCGGATCGGCATAGACCTCGTCGAGGTGTTTGATCGGTGCGGCGGGAACGCCGGTGGTCGAGAACAGCGCACACCAGTGGTCGACGGTATTCGTGCGTAGGGTGCGGGAGAGCTCCTCGTTGAGGTATTCGCGGTTCTCGACTCGACCGCGGTTGGCCGACAAGCGTTCGTCACCACCGAGGTCTGGTCGGTCGATGGCTGTGCAGAGCCGCTGCCAGAGGGAGTCGTTGCCGATGGCGATGACAAAGTAGTCATCGGCGGCAGGGTAGGCCTGGTAGGGCACGAGGTTGGGGTGACCTGAGCCCAGAGCCTGTGGGCGTTTGCCGTCGGCGAAGTAGTTCGTCGCCCAGTTCACGTGCAGTGCCAGCTGACCCTCGTAGAGCGAGGTCGTCAGGTATTGGCCCTTGCCGGTCCGGCTGCGTTCGAAGAGCGCGGAGACGATGCCGATGATGCCGAACAGGCCCGCCCCCAGGTCACCCATGGCGAACCCGGACTTCATCGGGGGGCCTCCGGCCTCACCGGTCAGGGACATGAGCCCACCCCGAGCCTGGGCAACCATGTCGTAGCCGGGTTCATCGCGCATCGGCCCGTGGTCACCGTAGGCGGAGATGTGGAGGATGACGAGGTGCGGGAACTTCGTCGAGAGCTCCTTGTAGTCAAAGATCGTCTGCAGGGAGCTGCCAGGCCTGAAATTCTCAACAAGGACATCGGCCCCAGCCAACAGTTCGTGGACCTGCGCCTGTCCCCGAGAGGATTTGAGGTCGATCGTCACGGACTTCTTGCTGTGATTGGCTGCGTGGAAATAGGTGGCATCGGCCCCGACCATGGGCGGGCCCCAGGCACGTGTCGGGTCTCCCCCGTCCGGATGCTCAACCTTGATCACCTCGGCACCGAGGTCCGCCAGTGACATCGTGGCATAGGGACCGGCGAGGATCTTCGAAAGATCGATGACGCGCACGCCGGCGAGTGGCCCTTCGAAGGTCCTACCTGCCGCGGTGGTCGCATCGGGGGTGGGCTCTGTGTCTGTGGTTCTCACGAATTTCTCCGGTGTCGTGTGTGGCTTCAGGCCACGGGTGCAGGGAGTGAGGACAGCGCTTCGCGGGTCACGCTTGCCCCGTCGACGATGTCTTCGAAATGGGCGAGCGTGTCGACGACGGCAGTTTCATCGGCGCTGATGTTGCCGCCGATGAAGGCCTTGGCGACGAGCAGCTTGCGGAAGTTGGTGTCGCGGGTGACTTCGGCATCGGCCTGTTCGAGCAGCAGGGTAGCCATGATCAGCTGTGCTAGATCGTCGGCATAGCCGCCGATGAGAGCCTCAGCAACATCCGACTCGGCGCCCAGGATCACGTCACCGCGGTCGACGATCGCCGTCCACCGGGTCAGGAGCTCACGGACCTCAGGGCCCGCCTCGGCGAGGGTGATGGGAATCAGCTTCTCTTCCATCGTCTTCGCCAGGAGGCGGTGGGTGTCTTGTTTGCGCATGCAACGCAGCACGTCGAGGGCGATGACATTGCTCGAGCCTTCCCAGATGGAGCCGAGGTGGGAATCGCGGACGAGGCGAGCATCGGGCCATTCTTCGATGTAGCCGCGACCGCCGCGAATCTCCATCGCCTCTCCGGTGACGAAGCGAGCCCGTTTGCAGATGTAATGTTTGGCCAGCGGGGTGAGCACGCGGATCTGCGCGGCCGCGGACTCGTCGCCGGCGTCACCGCGCTGAAGCATGTCACCGCAGTAGAAGACGAGCCCGAGTGCGGCCTCGGCTTCGGCCTGCAGCGGCAAAAGGGTCATCCGCATCAGTGGCGCCTCGATGAGTGGCTTGCCGAAGACCACCCGTGTGCGGGCGTGGGCGAGCGCTTCGTTGATCGACCGGCGCATGAGTGCGGTGGCGCGCATCGCATTGGACAGGCGGGAGGTGTTGACCATCTCCGCCATCTGCCGAAAGCCGCGGTCGAGCTTCCCGACCTGCACGGCGTAGGCACCGTCAAGGGTGACCTCGCCGCTGGGCATCGATCGGGTGCCCAGCTTGTCCTTGAGACGGTCGATGACATAGGAGTTCTTCGACCCGTCCGGGCGACGTTTGGGCAGCATGAAGAGTCCGACACCGCGTGTGGTGTCATCGCCGCCGGGGAAGCGGGCGAGGGTGAGGATGATGTCTGCGTCGGGATTCGAGGCGAACCATTTGCGCCCGGAGAGCTTCCAGTTCTCACCGTCACGTTCGGCCACCGTCGAAGTCTGGGCGATGTCCGTGCCCGCATGGATCTCGGTCATGAACATCGCACCGGTGAACCGATGATCGGGATCAGTTGAGATCAGACGATCGATCGCCTCGGTGATCTGCTGACCTTCACCGAATTTCCGCAGGGTCCTGGCAGCGGCATCGGTCATCGACACGGGACAGGCCAAACCGAACTCGGCCTGGACGAAGACGTAGGAGAGGATGTACTTCACCAGGTGAGGGGGCAGGTCATCCCAACCATGGAGACCGCGATGGGAGAGCGCGGAGAGACCGTACTCCTCGTAGGCGGCCTTCTGCAGCTCTTGGTAGCTGGCGTGGTAGTCGATGGCATCGACCCGGTCGCCTTCCCGATCGAACTGAGCCAGAGTCGGCGGGTTCTTGTCGGCCACGTCAGCCAAGGGTGCGAGCCGCTCGGCCGCATCGGCGCCCAGGGCAGCGAGCACGGGGGCCAGGCGATCCCGATCCGCCGGCTCGAGATAGGACTCGATGAGGGGCTGCAGGGCTGGGTCGAGATCGACGTAGTTCATTGTTCCTTCTCTGGTCATCGGTGGCTGCTGTGCTGATCGGTGAAATCGGTGGTGATCAGATGCTCGTGGTGGGTGTCGTGACGGCGGGTTCTGTTGGGGTCGCCGAGGTGGTGCTTGCTTTCGCCTGGTGCCCGGCTTCTCCTTCGCGGTTGATCCAGGATTTGCCGCGCAGCAGGAGCGACATGCAGACAATGGAGATTAGGACGTATCCGAGGCCGAGGCAGACGACGACCCAGATCGATCCGGTGGTGCTGAGCAGGAACTGGCTGAGGAAGGGTGCGGTGCCGGCGAACAGCGCCGTCGAAACCTGGTAGGCCACGGAGATCCCGGTGTAGCGGATGGTGGTGGGGAACAACTGGGCGAGGACGCCGGCTAGTGCCGCGTAGTACATTGCGTGGGGCGCGGTGGCCAGGACCATGCCGAGCATCGCCAGCCCGAAGTTGCCGGTCTGGATAAGGAGGAACATCGCCGGCAGCAGCACCAGTTCTGGCAGCAGCATGACGAGGATGGCTTTTTTGGTGTCGATCTTCGACGCAAGGATGGCTCCGAAGGGCTGGATGATCACCTGGGCGATGAGGGCCACAGTCACGATCTGAAGGAATTCGGTGCGCCCGAAATCCAGGTCGGTCGTCGCCCAGGACAGAGCGAAGGTGGTTTTGACGTAGGTGATAGCCACGCCGGTGACGACGGCACCGATGGCCAGGCCGACGACCTTCCAATGGTCGCGCAGCAGCTCGACGATCGGGGTGCGCGTCTGCGGTGCTTTCTCCGTCGCCGCAATCATCTCGGGAGATTCGGTGATCTTGAGTCGAATGTAGAGTCCGACGAGGATGAGAATGGCAGAGGCGAGGAAGGGAATCCGCCAACCCCAGGAACCGAAGTTCTCCGCGCTCATATAGGTCAGTCCGAGGAAGGAGACGGTAGCCAACAGGTTGCCCACCGGCGAACCCTGCTGTGCAAAGGCACCGTAGAGGATTTTCTTGCCCGGAGGTGCGAACTCGGTCGCGATGAGGACCGCACCGCCCCATTCGCCTCCCATGGCGACTCCCTGGATGATCCGGAGGAGGACCAAGAGGATCGGAGCCATGAAGCCGATCTGCTCGTAGGTGGGCAGGAGGCCGACGCCGACCGTGGCCATCCCCATCAGCAGGAGTGTCGTGATGACGGTGTTCTTCCGACCGAATTTGTCGCCGAAGTGACCGAAGATGACGCCACCGAGTGGCCGGGCGATGAAGCCGACGGCAAACGTGGCGAAGGCAGCGAGTGTGCCCATGGCGGGGCTGACTTCCGGGAAGAAGAGTTTGCCCAGCACCAGCGCCGAGGCGGTGCCGTAGATGTAGAAGTCGAACCATTCGATGGTGGTGCCAACGAAGGCTGCGGTGCCTGCGCGGCGCCCCTGCTTGGGATCGACTGTCGAAGCTGGTGTCGCGTCCGTGTCGCGGATCGACGCTGATCCAAGGTTGCTCATGTCTGCTCTCTCGTTGCTGGAGGTGGTGGCTCAATCTGTGCCAGTGATCACTGTTCCACTTGTATTACTCAGAGTCCAAGACGTAATCTCTAGGTTATTAATTGGATATTTTTATCAATGAGGCATCGGCGATCGACGAAGGAAGCTTCGCTGCCCCTCGGAGGAAGGTTCATCGGATGGAGCTGCGGCACTTCGCGGCGTTCACTGCCGTGGCGCAGGAGCTGCATTTCGGTCGGGCCGCCGAGACTCTGCACATCGCCCAACCAGCGCTGAGCCAGATGATCCGCTCGCTGGAGAAGGACATGGGCGTGCAGCTGTTCGAGCGCACCACACGCAGAGTCAGACTCACCTCCTCCGGTGAGGCGCTCCTCGAACCGGCTCAGGCGATCCAAGCCCAGGTCGACGGGGCCCGTCGCATCGCCCGGGCCGCGCAGGAAGGCGTGGTCGGTCGGGTGAAGATCGGCTTCGGCGGGACCAGCGGCTATTCGATCCTGTCCCGACTCTCCCGTGAAGTGGCCCACCGACAACCAGGCATCAGTCTCGAGCTGCACCCGCAGACATATTCCGGCGAGGCGGCGCTGGCAATCCGTGACGGAAGAATGGATCTGGCAGTGGTCAGCCCACCTTCACCTGCCGGGATCGACGTCCATGCCATCCGCCAGGAGCGGGTGATGGTCGCCCTTCCCACCGACCATGAACTCGCCGACAAAGAGATCGTGTCGATGACCGATCTGGTCGATCAGCCATTCATCTCCTATGCCCCGTCGCATGGCTCCCAAGTCCGTGAGGTGATGATGCGCCTGGCCGACGAGGCCGGCTTCCTCCCCCACATCATGCAGGAAGCGCCCGACCCCTACAGCCTGCTTGCACTCGTCGGCGCCCAGGTCGGCATTGCGATCGTCGTCGAATCCTCAGACCACATCCACATCGACGGAGTCACCTATGTTCGCCTCGCAGAGGGCGGGGATGCCTTCACCCTCGCGTTGGGCTGGCGCCGCAACAACCCCTCGGAGGCCCTGGCCCGGGTGATCGAGGTCGTGCGGGAGATCCTGCCCGAGGCCTAAGCAGGCGACTTGCCTCGCTGACTACTTGAGCACAGGCAGCTGGAGGTAGGAAGCGTTCTCTCCACCTGTGTGGATCACATGCTGACCGCTGTTCGCGCCGACGTACTCGTGGATTCCCGGCATCATCGTACCCAGCAGGTTCCGTGAGCTGATGACGAATCGCAGCTGCTCTCCGGGGTGGAAGGCCAAGCCGATGGGAAGCAGATCGATCTCCACTTCAGCGAGCTGAGCAGGCTGCAGCTTCTCGACCCGGTCGAAGGCGTGGGCGGGCACGTCCTCGGCGGACAGCGCCTCGTCGAGGTGGCGCATCGAGACGCGCAGCCGTCCGTCAGATCCTTTGTACTTCAAGATCGTCGCCCCATGATCGGTGGCGTCGTGGATCCGGGCATTCTGGTTCGGCACGGTGAATGCCTGCAGCGGTGTTCCGTGTGCGTCGAGCTTCTGGAGCAGGACGAACAGGTCCATGTCATCGGAGCCGCGGGCCTCGACCCACAGGTGGGCCTTCGGGTATCCGACCAGTTCGGTCTCTTCGTCGAATCGGGTGATGAAGGAGACCGCGTTCGGGTTGGCTGCCACGTCGTAGCTCGCCTCCGCCGAGGCGGTCGGTGCCGATAGTGTCAAGCTCCGCGAGTTCGCCTCGAGGTAGAACCTCGTCGAGTCCACTTCGGCAGGTGGGAAAGACTCGGCAGGAATGCCGGTGCGGTCACCACCTTCGAGGTCGAGGACCGAGTAACGCACCCGAGGTGTCTCTTCCCACCCGTTGTCTTCACCCCTGAGGTAGTGGTCGAAGAATCGGCGCAGATCCTCGACGTTTGCCTCGTCGTAATAGTCAGGCCATTCCTGGGAGTTGTGGATCCGCAGCCATTTCTCTTCGCCGGCCATCCGCCTCCAGGCACGGAAGGTTCCGGCCGTATGCAGGGTGTTGGAGTAGCTTGCCACGACGTAGGCGGGCACATTGATCTGGTCGAACTCGGGGATCTTATTCTCCCACAGCTCGTCCATCAGCGGGTGGGCATCAGCCTCGGCGAGGATGTCTTCCTTCTGGTTCTTGCCGAAGAAGCTGCCTTCCTGGAGCTGGCGAGCGAACCCGGTGTCAGGCATTCCGCCGCGGTGAACCACTGCGAGACAGCCAGGTAGGACGTTCCGCTCATGCCGACCTTTCCGGTGCACCATTCCTGCTCGGCGAGCCATTCGATGACGTCAAAGCAATCGCGACCTTCTTGACGATCCCAGAGCACACTGTCTCCGTCGGAGTCGACGACGCCGCGGATATCTGGGTTGGCGATGGCGTATCCGCGAGCACACCAGTACGCCGGGTCCGGGCCTTCGAACTTCTCCAGACCGGAGACGACGGAGTTGTCGAGTCCGACGAGGCCGAAGACTCCCATTACGCTCGCCGAGGTGCCCTGGGCCTTGCCGTAGGGGCTCCAGGCCACGATCACCGGAACCTGCTCAGCTCCCGCAGGGCGGAAGATGTCGACGTGGACGGTGGTGCCGTCGCGCAGCTGGACGGAGGTGTCCTTCTCGAACACGATGTCGACCGGCAATTCTCGGAACTGCTGTGCGATTCGGAAGCCGGCTTCAAGGGTTCTGGTTCCTGGATCGAAGGCGGTGAGAATGCCGGTTCTGGCCTCCGGCAGCGGGCTGGATGGAATGTATGTCTTCTGGTCATCGCTCATGATGAGAGCCTACGTCCACACTGCACCCAAACTCAACACGTGTTGAGTTAAATTTCTCTGGGAGATACATTTGTCCCATGAGCAAGGAAAAGGAATCGTCGTCACCGTCCAAGCGGGGCAGGCGTCCCGGGTCTGGAACCACCCGTCAGGCGGTCCTTGATGCCGCACGGACTCGGTTCGCGAACCAAGGATTCACCGACACGACGATCCGCCTCGTCGCCGCCGATGCAGGGGTCGACGCCTCCCAGGTGATGCAGTTCTACCGCTCGAAGGAGGAACTCTTCGCCGCGGTGATGGCGGTGCCGGTTTCGGCGCTGGAGCGTTTCGACACCGCTTTTGAAGGACCCGACGAGCACCTCGGCGAACGTGTCGTGCGCGCGTTTCTGCGCGCCTGGGAATCCATCCCCGAGGAGTCACAGCCGCTGATGGCGATGCTGCGCGGCGCCATCGTCAATGAGAATGCCCGCAACCAGCTGGCCGATTTCATCCAGTCCCGACTGCTGGAGGGCACTGCGGACAGCAGTGATGCCAGTGCCGCATTGCGCGCAGCACTGGCATCATCGATGCTCGTCGGCATCGTCACCGGCAGGTCCGTCATCGGAGTGCCCACCCTGTCCGAAGCGGAGGTCGACGACATCGTCGCGATCACCGCCCCGGCGATCCAGGGGATCCTCGGGTAGGTCCTACCAGCTGATCACGTGAGGAACGCTGATGTGCTTGAGTCCTTCGAGTCCGAATTCGAGGCCGAAGCCTGACTTCTTCACACCGCCGAAGGGGATGCGCGGATCCACGGCACCGTGCTTGTTGATCCAGGTCGAGCCTGCCTCAAGCCGCGCTGCGACCTTCTTGCATTCTTCGAGGTCACTGCCCCAGACGGAGGAGCCGAGTCCGACCTCGAGTTCGTTGGCCCAGCCGATGGCCTGCTCCAGGTCGGTGTATTTGATGATCGGGAGGACCGGCCCGAACTGTTCTTCGGCGACCAGTGGGTTGTCATTGTCGATGTCGGCCACCAGCGTGGTCGGGTAGAAGTAGCCGGGCTGATCCGCGACAGGATCTCCCCCGGTGAGCACACGCGCACCGGAGTCTTTGGCCGCCTGGACGAGCTTGGCGACGATGTCGTACTGCTGCTTGTTCTGCAGCGGTCCGAGAACGTTCTCCTCCTCCAAGCCCACGCCCATCGGTGACTGTGAAGCCACCTCGACGAGGGCTTCGCAGATCTGGTCATAGAGGTATTCTGGCACGTAGAGGCGCTTCATCGCTGCACAGGTCTGACCTGTGTTGATGAATGCACCCCAGAATAGGTCGCCGGCGATGGCAGCGGGATCGGCGTTCTCGAGCACGATCCCTGCATCGTTGCCGCCCAGCTCCAGGGTCAGTCGGGCCAGAGTATCGGCGGCCGAGCGCATGATGGCCTGGCCGGTCTTCGTCGAACCGGTGAACATGATCTTGTCGACGTCCGCATGCGAGGTCAGTGCGGCGCCGACCTCACCGCCGCCGGGGACGACGGTGAGGACATCGGCGGGGAGGACCTGATTGACCACCGCGACGAGTGCCTGCACGGACAACGGCGTGTATTCGGAGGGCTTGAGGACGACGGTGTTGCCCATCTTCAACGAGGGGGCGAACTGCCAGACGGAGATCATCATCGGCCAGTTCCAGGGACCGACGGCTCCGACGACGCCGACGGGTCCGTAGTGGAGTTCGGCATGGGTCTCCTCGTCGTCGACAAGAACTTCAGGCTCGAGCTCGAAAGCGGCGTTGGCCCGCAGCCATGCGGCGCAGGCACCGACCTCGAAGCGGGCATTGGGACCGTTGAGCGGCTTGCCCTGCTCACGCGAGAGCAGCTCGGCCAGAGCCTCGGCGGAGGCCTCGACCGCGTCAGCGGCCTGGTTCAGCAGATCGCTGCGCTCCTTCGACGTCCGCGACGCCCATTCCGGCTGAACCTTGCGTGCAGCTGCAACGGCGGTGTCGATGTCGGCGGTGCTGCCCTCACGGGTGCGACCGACGACCTCGCCGGTGGCAGGATCGAGCAGTTCGCGACCGTTCAGGTCATCGATCAATGTCAGCAGTCCTGCGAAAGTGGTGAGGTCGGTGCTCATGATTCTCCTTTTTCGGGGGTGGAACGAGTGGTTGAGGTGTGGACGAGGGGCACGGATCGAAGCTGGGTCACGGATCGGACGGGTCGGGCCTCACCCCAGGCTTCCACCTGTGCCGATGCCTGCATAGAGCTGCGGGCGACGCGACCGGAGGACTATGGCCCAGATGGTTCCGATGATTCCGGGCACGATCACGATGGCAGGCAGCAGCCAGGACAGCACCGAGGTGCCTTCTAAGCCGATGAGGACGTTGAAGTTGATGACGATGGACACGAAGAGGGCGATCAGTCCGATCGCCGAGAGCCCCGGTGCAATGGCTCGTGTCCACAGCGAATATTCCTGGGAGTAAGAGCGCAGGTATCCGACCACGGCCAACGCGGTCAGCGCCATGAGGAGCACGAGGCCGAAGGCGCCCATGTTCGTGAGCCAGGTGAACAGGGTGACGACGGGGAAGAGCGGGTCCTGGCTGCCGGCGCCGACGATGGCGAAGACGAGGATGACGATGAGACCCAGTCCCGACTGGGCTAGGGACCCGGCAACAGGGGCACCGGAACGGCGAGAGGTCGCGGCGAGGAATGCGGGCAGCACCCGGTCACGGCCGAGGGCGAAGAAGTAGCGGGCCACGATGTTGTGGAAGGCGACGAGCGCAGCCAGCAGAGAGGTGAGGAAGAGAAGGTTCGCGAGGTCGACGAACCACACCGGGGCGTGCTCACCGAGGAAGACGAACATGAGGTCAGGTCCGAACTCCTGGGACCGTCCGACCACGTTCGATGCACCTTCGGCCACGGTCATCGCCCAGGCGGAGAACGCATAGAAGACGGCGATGACGCTCACCGCGATGATCGTCGCCCGCCCGGCCGTGCGCTTGGGGTCCTTGACCTCTTCGTTGTAGATCGCACCCGATTCGAAGCCCATGAATGCTGCGATCGAGAAGGCCAATGCGGCACCGACTCCAGGAGCGAAGAGCTGATCCGGAAGCCTTCCGTCAGCCGTCACGCCCTCGGGGCTGTGTGCGAATCCGATGATGTCGAAGACGATGACGACGAGGAACTCGGTGCCGACGATGACCCCGAGGACCTTCGCGGAGAAGTCAACCCGGCTGATGCCCATGAGTCCGACGATCACCCAGGCGACAAGCGCACAGATCCACCAGGAGACCTGTAAGCCGAACAGCGAATCGAGGAAGGAGGAGAAGACGAAGCCGAACATTCCGGAGATGCCGATCTGCATCGAGTTATACGCCACCAGAGCGGTCAGTGCCGCACCCATTCCCACGGGCTTGCCCAGCCCCTTGGAGATGTAGGCGAAGAAGGCACCCGCATTGTGCACGTGCCGGCTCATCGCCGCATATCCGATCGCGAACAGCACGAGGACGACGCCGAGGACGATGAACGACAGAGGGATCCCCAGCAGCCCGGTCACCGCGAAGTTGCTCGGGACTCCGCCGGCGACAACCGTGAGCGGTGCCGAGGCGGCGATGATCATGAAGACGAGGGCGAGAGTTCCGATCCGGCGGGAGTTCAGCCCCAGACTGGCAGCCCCCGGCACTGTGTCCTTTGCATAGGAGCCTGGTTCGCTTTTCACTTCCATGTGATCCACCTCTGAGATTGACTGTATGGTCAGGTTCTCTCATCAGAGTGTGACGCGTCTTGGCTCTGGGGGCAGGACTCTTGACTTTCGGCGCAGTCAGGTCAGCGAGCTGCTGCGGTATTGGGCCGGCGGTGAGCCCACGACATTGCGGAAGAGCCTCGAGAAGTGGGCAGGGTCGCTCAGACCCCACCGGGCCCCGATCGCGGCGACGGGCACTTGAGCCTGCAACGGATCAGCAAGGCCCTCTCGGCAGCGGTCGATGCGCAGGCGACGGATCTCGCTGGAGACCGTCTCACCGCTGCCTTCGAAGATCTGGTGGAGGGCACGCACCGACATGAAGTGTGCGGCGGCGATCGTTGAGGGGGTGAGCTGCGGATCGGCGAGATGGTCCTTGATGTAGGTGGTGATCTGCGACCACAGCCGCTGCCTCTCCCCTGGCGCTTCTGTCGCAGACAGCTCATCGGCCATGACCGTGGCGAGCAGGTCGACGACGTTGCCGGCCAATCTGATGCCCACTGATCGGCTAAGGGTAGGCAGCATGGCCCCGGCCTGGGTGATGAGCTGGGTGGCGGCGACTCCGAGCTGATGCTCAGCACCGATCGAGGTCGCCGTGAGTTGGCGGACGGTTTCAGCGGGCAGATTGACCCGCGATTGCGGGAACATCATGACATAGGAGGAGAAGTCGCAGTCGAAGCTGAGCGTGTACGGCCGCGAGGTGTCATAGATGGCCAGTGACCCGGGTGCCAGGGACACTTCCCGTCCGTCTTGGACGAGCAGCCCGTGCCCCTTGAGCTGGAGTGACACCTTATAGTAGCTCGACCGGCCTGCCCCCTGGCCGCCGGTGCCGGCGCCTGTGCCGGTATCGGCGGAGATGAGGCTGGGTGTGCGCAGCACGGCGTGAGGGTTGGCGCTGATATAGGACATGACCACGGAATCGTAGTCACGGGCGCTGATCGCCCCTCGGAAGCCGCCGCGGCGTTGAGGTTCGGTGTCCAGCGGCACAAATGAGTCCGAGACGAGGGATTTCCACCCGTCGAAGTCTGAGGCTGTGCTCTCAAGTAACATCTTCGTCCTCTGCAGAAACGATCGGTCGGCGACGTCAGCGTCGACGACCGCTTGGCGCTCACTCTATCCCCAACCACGCAGGGAGTCACGAGCCTGTCAGGATTTACCGACCGAATGGTCATGAACGGCGCTCAGCCGTGCGATGACGTAGTCGAGCTGACCTCGGAAGCCTGCGAAGTCGAAGGTGTCACCGCCGATGATCGCGGTGGTCTGAGCGCCGAGCAGATACGTCAGCAGCACATCGGCCGTGGGCTCGATGGCCACCTCGGCGGCCAGTTCCCGGTCACCGTGGGCCTGGTGCAGCCAGCTAAGGATCCACGTGCGCCACAGGCTCATGGTCGTACGAGTGGTCTGGGCATGGTCGGGACTCTGGGCCACCTCGGCGAGGAACGACAGGACGACCCGGGCTTCGTCGTGGAGTTCGGGGGTGACCGGGAGGACTTCGTGGGCGAAGGCCCGCAGTGCCGCGATGCCTCGCAGGTGCGCAGTCGAGAATTCGACGCGACGATTCGTGGCCTCGAAGACGAACAGATAGGTGGCCGCCAGCAGATCGGATTTGGAGGCGAAGTAGGACTTGATCGCCCCGTTGGCGAAGCCCGCCTCGGTGGCGATGTCGCGCATCGTCGCCCCTGCCAAGCCCTGCCGAACGATGATGCGCAGGGTCGCCTCGACGAGCTCACGACGACGCTGGTCGTGGTCCACAATCTTGGGCATGCTTCCTCCGGCCGCTCTTGACTTTATTTTCTACAAGCGTAGGTTATTACATGACTCAGCACACATTTTACGTTGCAAAGGTGCACCCATGTCTTGCCATTCCGCTCCCGCCGAACCCTCCACCTCGACCACTCTCACGCCGTTCTCACTGCCCACAGAGGACGAGATCACGTCCGTGACCTCGGTGCTGCGCGAGGCCGGGCACTTCCCTGCCGAGGCGCGCCTGACCTACCTCGGCCTGCTTGATCCCGTCCGCGGGCAGGCCCGGAGTGCCGCCGAGGTGGATCGTCGTTTCCGTGCCTTCATCCTCGACAAAACCGCTGGCAGTGCCCGGGACATCATCGTGTCCGTGACACATTCGCGGATCGATTCCGTGACCGAAGTGGACTCCACCTCTCAGGGTGAGTTCCCCGTCATGGAAGAGGAGTTCGAGCTCGTCGAGGAGGTGCTGGCCGCCGATCCGAAATGGCAGTCGATCCTGGCCCGTCGCGGCCTGCCCGTCGAGGAAGTCCGTGTGGCACCCCTGTCCGCCGGTGTCTTCGAATATCCGGAGGAATCGGGCCGGCGCATCCTGCGCGGTCTGGCCTTCCACCAGCAGTATGAGAGTGATTCCGCGTGGGCGCACCCGATCGACGGCCTCGTCGCCTACGTCGATGTCACGAACAAGACCGTCGACCAGATCCTTGATCTCGAGGACATGCCGGTGCCCGCCGAGCACGGAAACTACACGGATCCGGAGCTGACAGGTCCGGTGCGCACCACGCAGAAGCCGATCGAAATCACTCAGCCAGAGGGCCCGAGCTTCACTGTGTCCGAGGGCAATCACATCGAGTGGGAGAAGTGGTCCCTCGACGTCGGCTTCGACATGCGTGAGGGCCTCATCCTGCACAACATCGCCTTCACTGACGGCGAGCGCACCCGAACAATCCTCGATCGGGCGGCCATCGCGGAGATGGTCGTGCCCTACGGTGACCCGTCACCAGTGCGGTCCTGGCAGAACTACTTCGACACCGGGGAGTACCTCGTCGGGCAGTGGGCGAACTCCCTCGAACTCGGGTGTGACTGCTTGGGCGATATCACGTATCTGTCTCCGTGGGTGGCGAACAACCTCGGCGAACCACGGCAGATCAAGAACGGGATCTGCATGCACGAGGAGGATGCCTCGATCCTGGCCAAGCACTCGGATCTGTGGTCGGGAGTGGCCTACACCAGGCGCAATCGCCGGTTCGTCGTCTCCTTCTTCACCACTGTCGGCAACTACGACTACGGCTTCTACTGGTACCTCTACCTCGACGGCACGATCGAGTTCGAGGCCAAGGCCACCGGCGTCGTCTTCACCTCGGCGTTGCCGAACGGGTCAACGGACTTCGCCTCGGAGATCGCGCCCGGCCTCGGAGCCCCGTTCCATCAGCATCTCTTCGGAGCTCGACTCGACTTCGCCCTCGACGGCGGCCAGTGCCGGGTCGAGGAGGAAGACGTCGTGCGGCTCCCCGTCTCCGAGACCAATCCGCGCGGCAACGCCTTCAGCCGCAAGCGCACTGTACTGGGAACGGAGCTTCAGGCCCAGCGCGATGCGGATCAGTCGAAAGCTCGGACCTGGGTCGTGTCGAACCTGGAGTCGACCAACCGCCTCGGCGAGCCTGTCGGCTACAAACTCCATCCGACGGGTCTGCCGACCCTGCTGGCGGCCGAGGATTCTTCGATCCACCAGCGCGCGACGTTCGCATCAAAGGCCCTGTGGGTCTCGCAGTATCACGAGGATGAGCGCTACCCGACCGGAGATTTCCCGAACCAGCATCCCGGCCATGCGGGGCTGCCTACCTGGACTGCTGCTGATCGCAACGTCGACGGTGAGGACATCGTTCTCTGGCACAGCTTCGGCCTCACCCACTTCCCCCGGGTCGAGGACTGGCCGATCATGCCCGTGGATACGGTCGGGTTCAAGCTGCGGCCGGAGGGGTTCTTCGACCGCTCCCCCGTTCTCGATGTGCCTGCTCCGGCCTCGGACGGAGACTGCTGTGGGTCCGGCGGCGACTGCTGCGAGGGGTGAGACTGCTGCGCGGCGCCCCCGCGCGGCTCAGAGCTGGCGGAAGAAGTCGTCTGTGATCGCGTTGGGGTGCTTCGCCAGGGGTGTGACCTTGACGTTCATATAGGCGAACATCGGGAAGCCCTGGAACGTCGCGTGCAGGAAGTCGAGGTCATTGACGTCGTAGATCGAGATATTGGAGTATTCTCCCACGATGCGCCAGATGCCCTTCATGATTCCGCGTTCCTGAAGATCGGCGGAATAGGCCTTCTCCTTGACCTGGAAATCGGCCTTGGTCTCGTCGGTCATCGATTCTGGAAATACGACATCCATGCGTGCTGGGGACAACTCGGCCGTCCCACAACGAGCTTCTCGGATTGACCTTCCGTGCACAGACAGCGGCCTCGCTTGAGTGTGCGTGCAGAGTTCCGTCCCACCGCTGTTGTCTCGTGAGCCAGGTCACTAGCCTGGCTTCATGAACGCCTCAACTGCACAGAACAGCGCCGGCTCGATGAGCGAGCACAGTGAGAACTTCCGCACCGAACTGCCCGACACTGACTTCGACTATGTGATCGTCGGGGCCGGCTCGTCCGGCTGTGTCATCGCCAGCAGGCTCATCGACGCGGGCAAGACGGTCTGCCTGGTCGAGGCCGGTGGGGATGAGACGAATCCGAACATCGACCACCTGAACACCCTGGGATTGCTGTGGCATTCGGCACAGGACTGGGACTACTACACGACCCCGCAGCCATCCGCGATGAATCGCAAGATCCATCTGCCGCGCGGCAAGGTCCTGGGCGGATCGAATGCGCTCAACGCCGTGATCTGGGTCCGCGGCGATGCCTGGGACTACCAGCAGTGGGTTGACTCCGGGTGCCCAGGCTGGTCATGGGACGAGGTTCTGCCCGTATTCGAAGCCATCGAGAACTATGACGGTGAGAATACCGAGAATCGCGGGACCCAGGGACCCATGGATGTGCGCCTCAACTATGAGCGCAACCCCATCCAAGAGGACATGGTCACCGCAGGTCAACAGACCGGACTGAGGTACAACCCCGACTACAACTCGGGCAGCGTCGAAGGCGTCTCACGGATCCAGCTCAACGTGCGCGAGGGCAAACGCCTGAACACGTGGCGGGCCTACCTCAAGCCCCGCCTCGGCGCCGGGAATCTCACGGTTCTCACATCGACCCATGCTCGTCGTCTCCTCCTCGACGGCACACAGGTCACCGGTCTCGAGGTGGACTTCCGCGGACGGGTGGGGACACTGAACGCAGACGAAGTCATCCTCACCGCTGGAGCGCTGGCCTCCCCCGAGCTGCTCCTGCGCTCAGGAATCGGACCTGCCGCCGAGCTGCGTGAGGTCGAGATCGAACCTGTCCATGACCTGCCGGGGGTCGGCAAGAACCTGCAGGACCACTGGCTCTCCCCCGTCATCTTCACCACCGGATCCGAGCCGGTGCCGATGGGTGAGATCGCCCCCGCCGAGGTGCATCTGTTCTGGAAGTCGCATCCCGAACTTCCGGTTCCCGACACTCAGCCTCTGTTCTTCTCCGTGCCGATGTACGCCCAGGATTCCGCACCCAATGTGCAGTCGGGCCCCGACAACGGCTTCACCCTCCAGGGTGGACTCGTGCGACCACAGAGCCGTGGCGAGGTCACCCTGAGCGGCCCGAATCCGCAGGACCCAACACTGGTCAACCCGAATGTGCTCTCCGAACAGGCCGATGTCGATGCCCTCGCCGCCTCGGTCAAACAGTGCCGGGAGATTGGTCGCGCCGAGGCGCTGACACACTGGCAGCCCACCGAGATCTTCCCTGGCCCCGAGGTCAGCGACGACGAGCTCGAAGACTATGTCCGCGGCTCGGTCGTGACCTATCACCACCAGGTCGGGACCTGCCGGATGGGTCAGGACGAAACCGCTGTCGTCGATCCGCAGTCGTTCAAGGTCCACGGGCTCGAGGGGCTGCGCATCGCCGATGCCTCGATCATGCCGCAGGTACCCACTGGCAACACCAACGCCCCGACGATCATGATCGCCGAACGCGCGGCCGCCGCCCTCGTGGGCTCCAGCGTGGAGGGGATCACCGCTCCGGGCCAGTGACCGGTCCCCTCGCCAGGCCGGCTACTGGTAGTCTTCGATTTCGTTGGCCGGCCTGCAAACGAGAGGGTGTGTGAGTGAACGAGGAAACCGATTCACCTGCGTCCGCCCAGGACCTGCGGGTCACCATCGGGGCCGGGCTGCTCGCGGGCGGCATCTCCTCCGTCGACGTCGAGGATGCCCTGACCGGCCTGGCCCGCACATTGGGCATCAGCAAACTCCGCGTAGCCGCCCTGCCCCGTGGCCTGTTCCTCACGTCGGGTTCCGGAGATTCCACGAAGTTCGAACGCATCGGGCCCGATCTGCGCTTCGATCAGACCGCGAAGCTGCTCGACATCGTCGACGCACTCCGAGCGCGGCGGCTCACCGTGTCAGCAGCCGCACGGAAGATCGAAACCGAAGTGCACGCGGCACCGCCACGCTGGCCCGGCTGGCTCTCCCACCTCGGCGCCGTGCCCATCGGAATCGGACTGTGTCTGCTGCTCGAACCCGGACTGGTCAATCTGGCCTTCGCCGCCTTCGGTTCGCTCATCGTCGCCGGCGTCCTCGCCCTCAACGGCCGCTGGCCCAATCTCAATCCGCTGCTGCCTGTGAGCTCTGCGTTCCTCATCTCCGTCATCGTGCTCATCGGCTACCAGCTCGGCTGGCTCGAGAGTCCCCTGCGCACGATCATCGCCACTCTCGCGCTGCTGCTGCCCGGCAGCGCCGTGGTCACAGGGCTGACGGAGATCTCAGCCGGAGCCCTCTCGGCCGGCAGTTCACGCCTCGTCTCAGCCACGGTGCAGCTGGCGATGTTCATCGCCGGAGTTGCCGGTGCGGCCGCAATCACCGGCACCGGAGCCGAGGCAATGAGGAATACTCGACTGGCGGATTCGACCTGGCAGCTCTCGGCCCTCGGCGTCCTGGCTGCCACCATCGGGCTGATGATCTACCTCTACACCCCGCTCGAGCACACGGTGCCGATCGTTCTCACGATCGCTGCAGCCGCGCTGGCGCAGCTCGGCCTCGGTGCACAGTTCGGCGCCACAGTGGGTGGTCTCGCCGGGGCGCTGACCGCCTCCTTGGTAGCCGTCCTCCTCTCCCGTCTGCCGCGGGGACCGATCTGGCGTATCAGCTTCGTCCCCGCGTTCCTCATCGTCGCGCCCGGTTCATTCGGTTTGCTCAACGCCTCGCAACTCGAGTTCGGCGAGGGCAGCGGAGTGGCGGGCGGTCTGCTCGCGGCAGGTGCGGCGTTCTTCTCGATTGCCATCGGCACCGTCGTCGGTGCGGCGGTCGCCCACGCAGTCGAACCCAAGGACGAGATCGTCGCCTGATCCTGCGGACTGCTGGCTGCTGGCTGCTGCGGAATTCAGCTCTTCGGGGCAGTGAATGAGGCTTCGTAGTCCTGCCGCTGATTCTTACGCGCTTCGAGCTGATTGGGCACCAGCGCAGCGAAGATCCGGTCTCGGATCGGCAAGGGCAGAAGATTGACGACCTTGACGCCGGGGCCGATGAATCCGGGAACCGTGACCTCGAACCGCGGTCGTGCGGCAGCCTTGACAACGGCGCGGGCCACCTCGGCGGGGGTGAGCAGTTTTGCTGCCCCGCTCGACGTTCCTGCTGCCAGGGCCGTGTCGACGACCCCGGGCATGATCGATGTGACCCGCACACCGGTACCGCGCAGCTCCGCGCGGATGGCCTTGAGGTAGCCGAGCACACCGTGCTTCGTCGCGGCATAGGTCGCCTCTCCCGGGGTCGGCAGAATAGAGCCCGCCGAGGCGACGGTGATGAGATGGCCTCGTCGGCGCGCGACCATGGTCGGAGAGGCGGCCTTGATCCCATTGATCACCCCGAGCAGGTTGACGTCGATCTGCGCCCGAGCTGCGGAGTGCGGTTCCTGTGCGAAGGGGCCGACCCACATCAGGCCCGCATTGTTGACGAAGATGTCGATGGGTCCCAGGTCATGGGCCACCTCGCTGAGGAACGCGCTCACACAGTCCGGATCCGTGACGTCGAGCCGGTAGGCGAGCACACCCAGTTCTGCACCGGTGGCCTGGGCCTGAACGAGGTCGAGGTCGCCGATCGCCACCTTCGCCCCGGCCGCGGTGAACTCGGCGGCAATCTCTCTCCCGATGCCACGGGCTCCGCCGGTGATAGCCACAACCTGACCTGCCAATGTTGTCGTCCGGCTCATGCCGCCACCTTTCCTCTGCGCATCTCGCGCTCAAGCTCCAAGAGATAGTGATCGAAGTCGACCTGCATCGTGTGCCGGGGCGAATCGTAGAACTGCCGTTTGTTTCGGCGGTCGTCTTCATGCGTCTGCCGGGTCATGTCCCGGCGGCTCGGCAGTTCATAGTCCCCGGTCAGCGTCTTGACTGCCAGCTTGGACTGAGCCTCGGCCAGGGGCATGATCGCACCGACCGGCTGGAGCAGGCCGATGAAGAACAGCCCGGGGCGGTCGGGGTGGGCCATGCGCTTGAACAGCGGCAGATCATTGCCCTCTGCGGAGATCAGGTCCGGATCGAAGAACGGAAAATTCACCCGATATCCCGTCGCCCACACAATGAGGTCGGCCGCAGCCTCACTTCCATCGGTGAAGACCACACGATCCCCCTCGAGTCGTTCGATGCCCGGTCGCACCGTGATCGCACCCTCGTCGAGGCGGTCCCTGATCGCATCCGACTGCACCGGATGCGATTGGCCGGGCGTGTGCTCCGGGGTGGGCAGGCCGTATCTGCGCAGTCCCCCGGAGAGCATCGCGGCGATGCGCAGCCGTGCCGCTGTGGCCCACCAGGGAGCCCAGCCCGGCAGTGCGATCTGGTCTGCCGCCTTGCCGAAGAGGGTCTTCTTCATCACCCACTGTCCGCGACGGATGGAGAGGTTGACGCTCTGCGCCCGGTAGGAGCCCTCGACGGCGATGTCCATCGCGGAGTTGCCGGCGCCGACGACCACGACGTCGCGGTTCTCGAGCTGTTCGCCGCTGCGGTAGTCGTGGGCGTGGATCTGCCCGCCGTCGAAGTGACCGGGGTAGCCGGGGTCGGGCCAGCGGGCATCCCAGTGGTGGCCGTTGGCGACCATCACTGCGTCATAACGGCGAGTCTCGTACTCTGCCGTGACGCTGTTGGCAGAAGATTCGGCGGAGGAACCTGTCGGGCGGATGTCGACATCCCAACCGCCGTTCTCGCCTCGGCGGACATGGGTCACCTCGGTGTTGAAGGTGATGGTGTGGCCGAATCCGAAGTGGTCGACGTAATCGCGGAAATAGGCGTAGACCTGATCGTGGCTGGCGTAGTTCGGGTAGTCCGCCGGCATCGGGAAATCGGAGAAGGCCATGCGCGGGCACGAGGTGTTGATCTGCAGGGTCTCGTAACAGGCGCTGACGCCATTGGGGTTGTCGAAGAGCCAGTTGCCACCGAATTCGCTGCCCTTTTCAAAGCAGTCGAACGGAACGCCCGCGGTGTAGAGGGCTTTGGCTGCGGCGAGGCCCGAGGCTCCGGCTCCGATCACGCAGACCCGCGGCAGTGCGGGGTTCGGCGGGATGGGCGCGGTCACTTTCGGAGCACGATGCTCCTGCTTGACATTGTAAGGCATGTCACAATACTGCCATTGAAAATCAAAATTTTCACTACACTGGAGAAATGAATGATCATTCCTCCGGCGCAGCCTCGGCGGGACTGTGGCGTGGAACCTCACGCGCCGACCGCGACGGAGAACGTCGTGAGCGTCTCCTCGAGGCCGCCCTCGAACTGTACGGAACGCTTGGTTTCCGTGCGACCTCGATCCAGGCCCTGTGTCAGGAGTCCGGGGTCTCGAGTCGGTCCTTCTACGATCTCTTCCCCGCTCACAGATCGGGTTCAGTGCGAGAGTCGGGGACAGTGCGGGAGTCGATCACTGCGCAGGAGTCGCTGCTCGAACAGCTCTACGCCGTCCTCAACGAGGAGATCGTCGATGCTCTGACGACGCTGACGATCCCGGCCGGCGCGAGTCTCGTCGAGGCCACCGTCAACGTCGTCTCCGCCGCGCTGATGCCGATGCTCGGTGATGAGCGCAAGGCTCGCGTCCTCGAGGTCGAGGCCGTCGGCGTCAATGAATCGCTCGAAGCGCGGCGGCGGGAGACGATGCGCATCCTCGCAGCCGCCGTCGATGCCGCATTCGTGCGCGTTCACACCACCTACGAGCTGCCGGAGATTCCCGCGCTGCAGAAGCCGGACGAGCTCGGGTTCACCAGCCTCATCCTCGTCGGAGGCATCACCGAGGCACTTGTCCAGCGGGTGCAGACACCGGCTGCGGACCGTACCTCTACAAGCGAATTCCTCACCCGCATCGCCGAGGTGGCCCTCCGCGCCTATGGCGTGTCCCCGACGAGCGAGGAATGACTCGATGGCGTCGCAATCGCAGATGGGGCGGGGAGCAGGAGTGGCTATCCTGGCCATCGTCGTGGCGCAGTGGTTCGGAACGTCGCTGTGGTTCAGCCCCAGCGGTGCCGTCGACGGCCTCTCCGCCTGGCTGGGTTCGACGCCGGCTCAGTTCGGGTGGCTGATCGCGGCCACCCAGATCGGGTTCATCGTCGGAACGCTGCTGAGCGCGGCGACCGGGATCGCCGATCGGTTCCCGCCCGAGCGGATCTTCATTCTCTCCAGCCTCTTCGGTGCTGGACTGAACTTCGTGTGGACGCTAGGTCCTTCTGACCTCGTCCTCGTGTGGATCTCTCGCTTCGCCGTCGGCGTGAGCCTCGCGGGTATCTACCCGATGGGGATGAAGATGATCGTCAAACGGGCGCAGGCGAAGTCCGCGCAGGCTCTGGCCTGGCTCGTGGCCATGCTCACCCTGGGCACCGCGATGCCACAGTTCCTGTCAGCCGTCGGCGCCGCCCTGCCCTGGGAGTCGATCATGTGGGGCTCCTCCGCACTGGCGGTGCTGGGAGCCGTGCTCGTGGCAACGATCTCCGGGCCCCGAGCGGCTCGGTCACATGCGTCCGATGCGACTTCCGGGCCCTCGAAGTCCGTCGGAAGTCCAGCGCTGCGGAGACTGTTCCGGGACAGGATGTTTCGCGCCGCCGTCTTCGGATACGTGGGCCACATGTGGGAGCTCTACGCCTTCTGGGCAGTCGTGCCCACACTCGTCATCGCGGCTTTGGCCGACGCGGACGGCCCGACGGGGTTTGCGACAACGAGTTTCCTCGTCATCGCCGCCGGGGTCCTGGGATGTGTGCTCGGCGGAATCATCAGCCGCAGGACCGGCAGTGCAGCGGTCGCCGCAACGGCCCTGGCTGGGTCGGGACTGATGTGCCTGATCTACCCTCTGCTGCCTGACATCGGCCCGCTCCTCATTGCGGCTCTCATGCTCTGGGGTCTCCTTGTCATCGCAGACTCTCCCCAGTTCTCGGATCTCGCTGCCCGTTACGCTCCCGCAGAGCTGACGGGAACGGGGCTGACGGTGATGAATTCGCTCGGCTTCGCCGTCAGCGTCATCAGCATCGTCATCCTGCAGAGCCTCATCGCCGTAATCGGAGTGGCCGCCGTCTGGCTGCTCCTGCCGGGGCCGATCCTCGGCCTGATCGCGATGCGCCCGCTCCTGGTCAGGCGAAAGGCGACGAGGCTCGATCGAGACGGGTGACCTCGTCATCTGTGAGCGTGATCTCCGGAGCGGCCATCAGTGCATCGAGCTGCTCGGGTGTGCGCGCCGAGACGATCGGGGCGCTTGCACCTTTGGCCAGCAGCCAGGCGAGCGCAATGGTTGCCGGTGCCACGTCGTGGGCTTTGGCCACAGCGACCAGCTCTTCGACGACCTTGAGCCCCTCAGTGCTGAAGTAGCCCTGCGCCATGCCACCGCGGCTGGCTCCCTCGAGGTCTTCTTCGGTGCGGTATTTTCCGGTCAGGAATCCGGCGGCGAGACTGAAGTAGCTGAAGACGCCGAGGTTGTGCTCGCGTGCCAGTGGCGCCAGCTGCGTTTCGTATTCCTTCCGGAAGACCAGGCTGTACTGGGGCTGGATCGCCACCGGCTTGGCCAGGTTCTCCGCCTCGGCCACGGCCAACCATTCGGCGAGGCGGTCTGGGGAGTAGTTGGACACGGCGATGTGCTTGGCCTTACCGGCACGCACGATCTCATCGAAGACCCGGGCCACCTCGGCGATGGGGGTCACCTCATCATCTCGGTGCGCGTAGTAGAGGTCGACATGATCGGTCTGCAGGCGCTGAAGGGATGCGTCGATGGCGGTGCGGATGTAATCGGGATTCTGCGTCTTGTGATCCGGGTGGTCTCCGACCTTGGTGGCGATGACGACCGTATCGCGGTTGCAGCGGGCGGCGAGCCAGGTGCCGATGATGGTCTCGGATTCGCGGCCGGTGTTGCCGGGAACCCACGCCGGGTAGGACTCTGCGGTGTCGAGGAAGTTGCCTCCAGCGGCGACGAACGCGTCGAGGACGGCGTGGGATCCGGCCTCGTCAGCGGTCCAGCCGAAGGTGTTCGTGCCCAGGTTGATGGGGAAGATGGAAAGGTCTGTGCCGGGAATCGCTACCTGCTGCGTCATGATGCTCCTGTGTCGACTCGAGGTTCGTGGTCGGTTCACGCGTGGTTCGCGCGTGGTCTTTCACCTGGCATAACGACAGTCCCGGCGGTGAAAATTCCGCTGGCCGGGCCACCTCGGCGATGGAGGTCCTTCGCTATTTGAGGAGTCGGTCCATTCTGCGGTCGCTGAGCTTCTTGCCTCCGGTCTGGCAGCCGGGGCAGTACTGCAGCGACTTATCGGCATAGGAGACCTCGGCGATGGTCGACCCGCACACCGGACAGGTCTGACCGGCGCGGCCATGGACGCAGAACGTACGTTTCTTCGCCGCCTTGACCTTCGCCGGTGGCAGATCGAAGAGGGCCTCGCGGGCCTGGCCAAGCACTTCGCGAATCGTCTCCAGGAGTGCCGGGGCATCGACCCGATTGGCTGGGGCGAATGGGGAGAGTTGTGCGGTGTGGAGGATCTCGTCGGAGTAGGCGTTGCCGATGCCGGCGATGAGGTTCTGATCTCCGAGCACGGTCTTGATCCGTGCCGTCGAACCGGCCAGCGCCGCAGTGAACTCTTCGACTCCGATGGACAGGGCATCGGGTCCGGCGTTGGCGATGGCGGACACCGCGGCGCGGTCGGTCACGAGGGAGACCGCGGCGTTCTTCTTCGTTCCCGCTTCGCTGATGTCGAATCCGGCACCGGAGGCCAAGTGGATGCGCAGAGCCAAGGGCCCCTTGCCCATCCTCACCGGACCGCTGGGCACCTGATCGTGCCAGACCAACCAGCCGGCACGGGCGAACCGGCAGACCAGTTCGAGCCCGTCGAGCTCGATGACGAGGGCCTTGCCCACCCGGGAGGCCCCACTGATCTCGAGCCCGCTGATCGCCGCCAGCGGCGGATCCGCCGTCTTGAGGATGCTCAGCTCGCCGATATCGGTCCGGGAGATGAAATCCCCGACGATGTGCGAGCGCAGGAAATTCACGAGTGCATCGACTTCGGGCAATTCCGGCATGGAACCAGTATGCGCCCTTGCACACACAGTGGCACTGCCGCCGTGGATACCGCCCTTGTGAGTTCCCTGAACGAGGGCTAACGTGGACAGACCACGTGAGAGCGTGCTGCACCAGCAATTCGACCACTTCATAAGGAGGGTGACGATGGCTGAGAATGTCGCTCAGAAACTCATCGGCTCACATCTGGAATCCGGGACGCTTGAGCCCGGTAACGAGATCGGAGTCCGCATCGATCAGACGCTGACTCAGGACGCGACGGGAACGCTGGTCATGCTCGAGCTCGAAGCGCTGGGCATCGACCGGATCCGCACGGAGACATCTGTCCAGTACGTCGACCACAACCTTCTGCAGACCGATGAGAAGAATCCAGAGGACCATATATTCCTGCGTTCTGCCGCGCAGCGATTCGGCCTGTGGTTCTCCCCCGCCGGCAACGGCGTCTCCCACCCGGTCCACCAATCGCGGTTCGGCACGCCCGGTGCCACTCTCATCGGCTCCGACTCTCACACCTGCGCGGCCGGGGCCTTGGGAATGTTGGCCATCGGCGTCGGCGGTCTCGAGATCGCAATGTCCATGGTGGGTGAACCGCTTTACATCAGCGCACCCCAGATCATGGGCGTCGAACTCACCGGCACACTGCCCCCGTGGGTCTCGGCCAAGGACGTCATCCTCGAGATGCTGCGCCGTCACGGCGTCAAAGGCGGAGTCGGCAAGATCATCGAGTACCACGGTGAGGGACTCAAGGACCTGACCGCGATGGACCGCCACGTGATTGCGAACATGGGGGCCGAACTCGGTGCCACGGCCACAGTCTTCCCTGCCGACGACGCGGTCCGGGACTTCCTCGAAGCCAGCGACCGGGGCGAGGACTTCACTCGGATCGAAGCAGACGAAGGCGCGCAGTACGATCTCCACGACGCCATCGACCTCTCACAGCTCGAACCGCTCATCGCCGCCCCCTCCTCGCCGGGCAACGTCCGTCCCGTGCGGGAGGCCGCTGGCGAGGACGTCTTCCAAGTCGTCATCGGCTCCTCGGCGAATCCGGGGCTGCGGGACTTCGCCGTCGTCGCCGAGACACTCGAAGGTCGCCACATCCACGAGCAGATCTCACTCGACATCAACCCGACATCGCGAGAGATCCTCGCCGACCTCATCGCCGGTGGCTGGTTGACCTCGCTGGTCGGATCCGGCGCGCGCATCCACCAATCGGGCTGCATGGGCTGCATCGGCATGGGCCAGGCCCCGGCTGTGGGCCGCAACAGCCTCCGCACGATGCCGCGGAACTTCCCCGGCCGCTCGGGCACCGACGAGGACGCCGTGTGGCTGTGCTCGCCGGAGACTGCCGTGGCCGCAGCACTGACGGGCAAGATCACTGACCCTCGCGAGCTGGGCATCGAGTATCCGCAGGTGAAGCTGCCGGAGAAGTTCTCCGCCAACCGGTCCATGCTGGTCCCGCCGCTGCCGCTTGAGGAAGCACGCGAGGTTGAGTTGGTCAAAGGATCGAACATCTCCTCACTGCCCGACTTCGAACCGCTGCCTGAGGACATCGATCTCGAGATCATGCTCAAAGTCGGCGACAACGTCTCCACTGACGAGATCATGCCCGCCGGTTCCCGGGTCCTGCCCTACCGGAGCAATATTCCCAAGATCTCCGAGTTCGTCTACATCCAGATCGATCCGAGCTACGCCGAACGTGCAGCGGGCCATACCGGCGGCCATGCGATCATCGGCGGGGAGAACTACGGCCAGGGCTCATCCCGCGAGCACGCCGTGATCGCCCCGCGCTATCTGGGGCTGCGCATCGTCATCGCCAAATCCCTGGCGCGGATCCATTGGCAGAACCTCGCGAACTTCGGCGTCCTCGCCCTCGAATTCTCAGATGAGAGCGACTACGAGTCCCTGTCCCAGGGCGATGTCCTGAAGTTCCGGGGACTGCGCGATGAGCTGGCCGACGGCAAGACCGTGGGCGCCGAGGTGGGCGGACGTCAGTTCGAATTCCGCCATACGCTCTCGCCCCGGCAGGTCGAGATGGTCCTTGCCGGCGGTCGCATCGCCCAACGCGCTCAGCAGGAGGCGGCCGGGAAGATCTGAACTCGACTCGAGGCCACTCGCAATCAGGGTTCGGCGAGGAAGCCGCGCAGCAATGCGGCGGTGCCGTCGAGATGCTCGGCCATGGCTGTGCGGGCCGCGCCTGCGTCTCCCGCGAGGATCGCGTTGTGGACCCGCTGGTGCTGTTCGTGCGAATGGGCCAAGTTGGGTTCGATCATCGGGATCCGCTCGAGCAGTTTGTTCGCCCGGGTCCGACTCTCGACCATCGAGCGGACGAGACTCGGTGACCCTGTCACCTGCGCCCAGGTCAGGTGCAGCTGGGAGTCCAAGCGCCGGTACTCGGCCAGGCTCGACTGCCGACTCGTGTCCATAGCCGCAGCCAGCTGACTTCGTTGGGGTGCGGTGAGATCCTGCCCAGCAGCCACCTCGGCGACTCCCATCTCGATCACACGGCGCCAGGTCAGGGTGTCTTCGACCTCTGCGGGTGAGAACCCGGCTGTCTCATGCACGCCCGGATCATGAGCGGTGGTGTTCCCCCAGCTGTCGGCGAGGCTGCGGGAGACGAACGTTCCGCCGCCACGACCTCGGCGGACATTGACCCAGCCAGCGGTCTGCAGTTCCGAGATCGCTTCACGCAGAGTCGCCCGGGAGACCCTCAGCTGCTCGGCGAGCTCGCGTTCGGGTGGGAAGTGCTGACCGGGCGGAATGATTCCGAGGCGGATGATCTGGAGCAGGCACTCGATCGTCTCCTCGAAGATGTTGCCCGAGCGGGCGGGAGCGATCGCCCGCAGCGCAGTCACCTGGCTGCTGGGGGCGAGCGCTTCGCTTCCCTCACTCACAGCGGGGTCGTGTAGGCGTTGGTCAGTCCCCCGTCGACGGTGAACGACTGTGCCGTGACGAACGAGGCATCATCGCTGGCCAAGAAGGCCACAGCCGCAGCCATCTCCGAAGCCTCGGCGAAGCGTCCCATCGGCACGTGCACCAGGCGCCTGGCCGCCATCACCGGGTCCTTGGCGAACAGTTCTCGGAGCAGCTCGGTGTTGACAGGCCCCGGGCACAGGGCGTTGACGCGGATGCCCTCCTTCGCGAATTCCACGCCGAGTTCCCGCGACATGGCCAGCACCCCGCCCTTCGACGCGGTGTAGGAGATCTGCGAGGACGCCGACCCCATCAGCGCCACGAACGAGGCCGTGTTGATGATCGAGCCGCGTCCCTGCCGACGCATGTGCTTGAGCGCCGCCTGGGAGCACAGATACACAGACGTCAGGTTGATGTCCTGGACCTGGCGCCACACGTCAAGGCTGGTCTCCGTGATCGAGGCGTCGGCCGGTGGGGAGACTCCCGCATTGTTGAAGGCGACATCCACGCTGCCGTAGGTGTCGAAGGTAGTCTGGAACAGCTTGCCCACCTGGTCCGGATCGGTGACGTCGGTGGACACGAAGAGGCCCCCGACCGCCTCGGCGGCGGCCGTTCCTGAGTCTGTGTTGGTGTCGGCGATGACGACGTTCGCCCCTTCGGAGGCGAGACGTTTTGCGGTGGCCAGCCCGATGCCGCTGCCCCCTCCGGTGACGACTGCGGTGCGCCCCGGGAGGCGGCGGCAGATGATCTGCTCTGCTGTCTCGTTCATGGTGTGTCCTTTGCCCGTTGGTGGTGGTGCTCGTGGGGAGGGTGAGTCTGCTCAGTCCGTGGCGATGAAGAGGTTCTTCGTCTCCGTGAACGAGTCCATCGCGCGGGGGCCGAGTTCGCGGCCGATGCCGGAGCGTTTGAATCCGCCGAACGGGGTCGAATAGCGAACTGCGGAATGGGAGTTCAGCGACAGCGCCCCCGAGTCGACACCGCGGGCGACCCGCAGTCCGCGGCCCACATCACGGGTCCAGATCGAGCCAGAGAGGCCATAAGGCGAATCGTTGGCCATGCTGATCGCCTCGGCTTCGTCACTGAAGCGCTGCACACTCACAACGGGCCCGAACACCTCTTCGGTGACGATGCGATCACGCGATGTTTTCGGGAGCACGACCGTCGGCGCCATCCAGTAGCCGGCACCGGTCGGGGCGCTGCCGGTGAACGCGATGTCGACGCCGTCGAGGAATCCGGCCACGCTCTCGTGGTGGCTCTTCGAGATGAGCGGGCCCATCTCTGCCTCCTCGAGGCTGGGATCGGTGACGACGACTCCGGAGACCGCGGGTTCGAGGAGTTCCATGAAACGGTCGAAGACGGAGTCGTGGACGAGGATGCGCGAGCGGGCGCAGCAGTCCTGGCCGGCATTGTCGAAGACCCCGTAGGGTGCGGTGGCCGCTGCGAGTTCGAGGTCGGCGTCGTCGAAGACGATGTTCGCGGATTTGCCGCCGAGTTCCAGCGTTGTGCGTTTCATCGTCTTCGCCGCGTCGACCATGATCTTCTCACCCACCGCGGTCGATCCGGTGAACACGATCTTCGCGACCCTCGGGTCATCCGTGAAGGTCTGACCGACAATGGAGCCTTTGCCGGGGATGACTTGGAAGACATCGGCGGGAATCCCTGCCTGCTGGGCCAGTTCGCCGAGGCGGATCGCCGTCAGCGGGGTCAGCTCGGCAGGTTTGAGGACCACAGTGTTTCCCGCGGCGAGCGCGGGCACGAAACCCCATCCGGCGATGGGCATCGGGAAATTCCACGGCACGATGATGCCGACGACTCCGAGTGGTTCGTTGAACGTGATGTTGACTCCCCCTGCCACGGGAATCTGGTCGCCGAGGTGGCGCTCGACTCCGCCGGCGAAGTAGTTGAGGACGTCGCGGACGTTTCCGGCCTCGCCCCGGGCGTTGCCGATCGTGTGCCCGGCCTCTGCAACCTCAAGCGCGGCCAAATTGTCGATGTCGGCGTCGACGGCGCGAGCGAAGGCACGCAGCAGCTCGGCCCGTTCGGCCGGTGCTGTGGCCCGCCACCGTGTGAAAGCGTCGGCGGACCGGCCGATCGCATCCTTCGTCGCCTCTGCGCTGTGAGCGTCGACCGAGGTGATGAGTGCCTCTGTCGCGGGGTTGATCACTTCGGTCATCGCTGAGCCTCCGCTTTTGTCTGGGGTGTCGTGGGCGTCGTAGCTGGCGTGGTGTTCGGTGGTGCTGTGCTCGCGCGTCGGGCCGCGGCTTCGACGAGGCCGGTGAACAGGCGCAGATCGTCCAGCGTCTCCTCCGGATGCCATTGGACCGCGAGCATCGAACCGTCTGGTGTCTCCAGGGCTTCGATGCAGCCGTCGTCGGAGCGTGCGCTCACGATCAGTCCCTCACCTGGGCGGTCGATGGCCTGGTGATGATGGCACCGGACCGTGGTCCCGTCTCCGATCAGGCCGGACACGGCGGTACCTAGTGCGGTTCGCACTGCCACCTCGGCGAATTCGTCCTTCTTCGGTGCCTCGTGAGCGTCGTAGCCGTCGAGGTCGGGCAGGTGCTGGTGCAGGGTTCCGCCGTGAACGGTGTTGACGATCTGGGCTCCGCGGCAGATCGCGAAGACCGGTACTTTCGCGGTGCGGGCGTGACGGTACAGGGTGGTTTCGAAGGAGTCGCGACGCGTGTTCGCCACCTGGGTGCGGGGGTCTCGCTGCGCCTCGTAGAGGGCGGGATCGACATCATCGCCTCCGGTGAGGATGATGCCGTCGAGCTCGGCCACCTCGGCGAGGCTCCAGGGATCTTCCGGAGGCAGGAGCACGACGCGGCCACCGGCCCGAGTCGCGGCAGTAACGTAGACGCTGGGCAGGAAGGCCGCGTCTCGGTCCCAAACCCCGAATTGTCCGCGCCCGTAGTAGGTGGGCAGTCCGATGAGCGGGCGACGCGTCGCAGGATCAAGGACCGGGTCAGAGACGCTCGAAGCCACGCCGGACCTCCCAATCGGTGACTGCAGCGTCGAAGGCTGCCATCTCAACACGGCCCGCATGGCTGTAGTGGTTCACGACCTCGTCGCCGAAGGCATGGCGAGCGACGTCGGAGGATTCGAAGGCCGCGACGGCGTCGTGGAGGCGACGCGGAATGTTGGGCACGTCCTGGGTGTAGGCGTTGCCGGCGAGCGCTTCGGGCAGGTCGAGTTTGTTCTCGAGTCCGTGGATTCCGGCGGCGATGAGTGCTGCACTCGCAATGTAGGGGTTGGCGTCTGCGCCGGGCACGCGCTGCTCGAAGCGCAGTGCCCGACCGTGGCCGACGATGCGCACGGCACACGTTCGGTTGTCCCATCCCCAGCCGACGGCGGTGGGGGCGAAGGAGCCCTCGGCGAAGCGCTTATAGGAGTTGATGTTCGGTGCGTAGAGGTAGGTGAAGTCATGCTGGGTGGCGACGACTCCAGCGACGAAGTGCTTCATCGTCTCTGACATCTCGGTGCCGTGGCCGGTGGGGAAGACCGGTGTGCCCGCGGTGTCACTGAGGCTCATATGGATGTGGCATGAGCTGCCTTCACGGTCATTGGGTTTGGCCATGAAGGTCACCGACTTGCCCTCTTGATCTGCGATCTCCTTCGCGCCGAGCTTGTAGACGACATGATTGTCGCAGGTGGCGAGCATGTCGGTATAGCGGAATCCGACCTCGAGCTGGCCGAGGTTGCATTCGCCCTTGGCGCTTTCAGTGTAGAGGCCGGCTCCGTCCATTTCGTTGCGCAGACGGCGCAGATAGCCTTCGACCTGTCCTGTGCCGAAGAGGGAGTAGTCGATGTTGTAGGTGCTGGCGGCTTCGAGGTTGCGGTAGTCACTGGCCATGGCTTCCCGGTAGCCGGTGTTGTAGAGGGCGAATTCGAGTTCGGTGGCGCCGATGGGCGAATAGCCCAAATTCTCAAGTCGCTCCAATTGTGCTTTGAGGACCTGTCGTGGGGAGACGGTCAGCGGTGAGCCGTCGACGAAGGCCAGGTCGCACTGGACCATCACCGTCGCCGGGTGCCAAGGGATGCGACGCAGAGTCGAATAGTCGGGGACGAACATGAGATCGCCGTAGCCGCGTTCCCAAGAGGTGAGTTCGTACCCGTCGATGGTGTTCATCTCAACATCGGCAGCCATGAGATAGTTGCAGCCTTCGGTGCCGTTGTCCATCACCTCGTCGAGGAAGAATCGGCCCGTGATTCTCTTCCCCTGGAGGCGACCCTGCATGTCCGTGGCGGCGACGAGCACAGTGTCGACGCGGCCGGCGGCGATCTCGGCCTGCAGCTGCTCCAGGGTCATATCTGATGAAGTCACGCTCATGGTTCCTCTTCTCGGTAGCCCACCTTCGCGATGTGTACGCATCTTTGCGATGGACTGCATCCCGGTGGTGGTCACGCATCGTTGCGGTGGTCGTGCCTTGCGGCAGTTCAGGAAGACTCTCCCATTTAAGGTATGCTACCGAACCATTCATGCGCAATACATAAGGGAAAATTGATGACAGCGCGGCCTTGCGGTCTGAACAAATACCTATTGACAAACCATTTGCACGGTGACAGGCTCAACGTCAGAACAGAGTTGTGAACTGCATCACGCACTATTTTCGTGACTGCCGCACGCGTTCCACAGTCACGTTCCACAAGGACGCGCACGCTTGGGTCTCGGCATCTGCACCCGATAGACAACGGCCAGATTCCGACGACGCCGGTAGGTCAGCGACGACCGCTCCGGGTCGCAGATCTGGGCCATATGGGTTTGGCCCGCGGAAGCAATCATTTCGAGAAGAACGGTGTTCTCCATGAGCAATGAAGCCCCTCCACCCATTGAACCGACATCCGGGGCGGCTCCCGGGCCGACGCCTCCCGATGGCACCGGCGCTCAGGGAGGTGCGGCCCCGGCCCTC
Organism: Brevibacterium sp. FME17; assembly: GCF_014897515.1. Taxonomy (NCBI): domain Bacteria; kingdom Bacillati; phylum Actinomycetota; class Actinomycetes; order Micrococcales; family Brevibacteriaceae; genus Brevibacterium; species Brevibacterium sp. FME17. The sequence continues at coordinate 17,697 of NZ_JABUYD010000016.1, read as the reverse complement.
AGCGCTGACGAAGCCAGTCTTGCCGAGCTGGGGTACAAGCAGGAACTCAAGCGCGGCATGTCGGGCTTCGGCAACTTCGCGGTCTCCTTTTCCATCATCTCGATCCTCGCCGGCTGCATCACCTCCTACAGCATTGCGCTGGGTTCGGGCGGGCCGGCCGCAATCACGATCGGATGGCCGCTGGTCGGCATCTTCGTCCTCTGCGTGGCCCTGGCCATGGCTGAAGTCTGCTCCAAATACCCGACGGCGGGTGGACTCTACTTCTGGGCCGGGCGTCTGGCCAAACGCAACAAACGACATTGGGCCTGGTATGTCGGATGGTTCAACTTCCTCGGCGAGGTAGCTGTCACCGCTGCTATCGACTACGGTGCGGCGACGACCATGATGGCCTTCGCGGCACTGACTTTCGGCGTGGTGCCCACCGCGTTGAACACCTTCATCCTGTTCCTCGTCATCATCACCTTGCACGGTCTGCTCAACACCTTCGGCGTCAACCTGGTCAACCTGCTCTCCGGCGTCTCCGCCTGGTGGCACATCGTCGGTGTGCTCGTCATCGTCGCCGCCCTGTGGATCATGCCCACGAAACATCAGTCGTTCAGTTGGACCATGACGGCGTGGCACAACGAAACCGGGTTCACGTTCATGCCGTTCGTCTTCCTCATGGGTCTGCTCATGGCGCAGTACACGTACACCGGGTATGACGCTTCGGCTCACGTGGCGGAGGAGACGAAGAACGCTTCCACTGCCGCTCCCAAAGGCATCGTGATGAGCGTCCTGATCTCGATCATCGGCGGCTGGATCCTGCTGTACTCGATCACGGCCGCAATTCAGGACGGTTCCGAAGCCGGACTGACCGCGCTCAACGCCACCGCGACCGGCCTGCCGCCTGCGCAGGTGTTCCTCGATGCCTTGAACAACCCGACGATGGCGAAATTCCTGCTCTTCATCGTCTGCGGTGCCCAGTTCTTCTGCGGCATGGCATCGGTGACGGCGAATTCGCGGATGAGCTACGCGTTCTCCCGTGACGATGCGATCCCGGGATCCAAGTACTGGAAGAAGGTCAACCCTCGCACCGGAACACCAACCAACTCGATCTGGCTGTGCATCGTGCTGTCCTCGATTCTGACCGTGCCGGCGCTGTTCAATGAGACCGCCTACCTGGCGGTGACGAGCGTAGCGGTGATCGGGCTCTACATCGCCTACGTTGCACCCGTTCTGCTGCGTCGGCTCAAGGGCAAAGGATTCAAGGCCGGCCCTTGGAATCTGGGACGGTGGAGCGCAGTCATCGGGTGGGTCGCTGTCGTCTGGGTGATCTTGATCTGCATCCTCTTCGTGCTGCCACCCACCCTGCCGATCACGATCTCGACCTTCAACTACTCCCCCATCGCTGTCCTCGGGGTGCTCGTCATCAGCGTCGTACTTTGGTACGCCCGGGGCAAGAAGCACTTCATGCAGCATCTCGACAAGGAGCAGCTGGCCATCGATGAGAAGAAGCTTCTCGACGAGATCGACGACTGAGCTCGCACACACAAGAAAGCAACCCTCCAGGCGCTGACCACTCCAAAGCGGAGTTGTTCAGCGCCCGGAGGGTTGCTGAGTTCTCAAAGAAGGACGGCAGCGGCCTCAGCGCTGGGCTGATGCCGCTGCCGCCAGTCAGATCACGCGGTTTCGGACTTGTACTTGTCCTCGATTGCGCGGCCGACCTCTTCATCGATGTTGCGCCAGTACGCGAAGACGTTGGAGAGCACGGGCTCTTCAACACCGTCCTTCAGTGCACCGACGACGGTCTCGATGAGGCCCTGGCGCTCTTCTTCGGAGTAGACCTCACGAACCAGGGTGTGCGCCTGGCCGAAGTCGTCATCCTCGGCGTGCAGAGTGGCTGCGCTGCGGACGAGCTCGCCGTCGGATTCCCACCGTGCCTCGACCTGAGTCTCTTCGGCCTGGTATGGGCGGCCGTAGGAATTCGGGGCATAGTTCGGAGCATCACCTGAATGGTGGTACTCCATCTGACCTTCCTTGTCATAGGAGTTGGTCTTGGTGATGGGCGCGTTGACCGGCAGCTGGTTGAAGTTCGTGCCGATGCGGTTGCGCTGCGCATCTGGGTAGGAGAAGACACGGCCCATGAGCATCTTGTCGGGCGAGATTCCGGTGCCCGGCACGGTGTTCGAGGGGCTGAACGCAGCCTGTTCGATCTGTGCGAAGTGGTTCGACGGGTTCTTGTTGAGCGTGAACTTACCGATCTCCATGAGCGGGTAGTCCTTCTTCGACCAGGTCTTAGTCAGGTCGAAGGGGTTGAACCGGTAGGTCTTGGCCTCTTCGTAGGGCATGATCTGGACGCTGACGGTCCAGGACGGGTAGTCGCCGCGCTCGATCGCGTCGAACAGATCGCGACGGTGGATGTCAGCGTCGTCACCGGCGAGCTTGCCGGCTTCCTCGTTGCTCATGTTCTCCACGCCCTGATCGGTGTGGAAGTGGTACTGGACCCAGAAACGTTCGCCGGCTTCGTTCGCCCACATGTAGGTGTGCGAGGAGTAGCCGTTCATGTTCCGCCAGGTCTTGGGCAGACCGCGGGGCCCCATGAGGTAGGCGACCTGGTGTGCCGACTCGGGCGAGAGCGACCAGAAGTCCCACTGCATGTTGTTGCTGCGCAGACCCGAATCAGGGGTGCGCTTCTGGGAGTGGATGAAGTCGGGGAATTTCATGGGGTCGCGGACGAAGAACACCGGGGTGTTGTTGCCCACCATGTCGAAGTTTCCGTCTTCGGTGTAGAACTTCAGTGCGAATCCGCGCACATCGCGCCATGAGTCGGGTGATCCGAGCTCACCAGCAACGGTGGAGAACCGTGCGAGCATCTCGGTCTTCTTGCCCTGCTGCAGGAACTTTGCGCGGGTGTACTTGGAGACGTCTGCGGTGATCTCAAGCTCACCGAAGGCACCGGAGCCCTTGGCGTGGGGGCTGCGCTCGGGAACGCGTTCGCGGTCGAACCGGGCCAGCTTCTCAACGAGTGCGACGTCGTGGAGGAGGAGTGGGCCATCTGCTCCGACGCTCAGCGAATGCGCGTCGGACTCTCGAGCGGCACCCGACTCGGTCGTCGAGGGCTTCGTGCCGTCGAATCCTGGATGTTCATGATCAGCGTGTTTTGTCATAGCTTCTCCTTCAACCGATTGAGCGACGGGGGGTCATTCTTCCCGGTCCACTACATCCATCATAGGACGAGCAGCACGCATCAGCATGCTGATGCGAAAGGTCGACATCGACTCCCCTGATATCGAGTTCCTGGCAGCGGACAGAAAACTGTCGTCACCAATTTTCACGCTAGCCACGTCCCTCACAGTGTTCAACCAAGGCCACCCTCCCAAATATTCCAGACCGGCATTTCTGGTCTGACCACAGGGGGGAGTGTCTTCAGCCCTGCGCGGTCGCGGCGCTTCCGTCTCCGCCTGAACTGGATCCCCCACCGGCATCGCTGCCAGAGCCTGATCCAGAGCCTGAGCTGGAGCTTGATCCGCCGGAGCCGCTGGAGCTGCTGCCCTGTGAGTCGGAGCTGGATCCCGAAGCGTCACTCGAACTCGCGCTTCCCGAGGTGTCTGCGCCAGTGCTGCTGGAGCCGCTCGAGTCGGTGCTCGATCCCGAAGAGCTGTCACTGCTGCCGGTGTCTCCTGCCTGCTCGGTTCCCGTCTGATCAGCGGTCGCGGAACTGTCGGAACTGGCGGAGCCGCCGTCGCTCGCCGAGGTGGACTGCCCTTCGCTCGTCGTCGAGCTCTCGTTCCCGCTTCCCTGATTCGGGTTCTGGCCGGACTGGGAGGCCGACCCAGAGGAATCCGAGTTGGAGGTTGACCCGCCGTCCTGCGAGGTGCTGGACTCATCGCCGGAGCTCGAATTCCCCGTGACGGACCGCGAGATCTGCGAGGTGCCGGGCGAGATGTCGGCAGCGGTGAATGATTCGGCCATGACGACGGCGCCCAATCCGATTCCGAATGTCGCCACTCCAATGGCCACCGGGTAGAGCACCCGTTTGCGACGCAGCTTCTGCCACCATGACTTGGCGTCACTGCCTTCTGTCTCCGATTCAGCGGCTGCTGTATCGGCATCAGGCGAGCCGGAATCTGGCGCACCTGCGTCACTTCTGTCAGCGGCCGTTTCATCGCTCAGATGACCGAAGGTGCTGGTAGCCCGAAGAGCTCCTGAGGCCTGGTCGCCTACCGCGGCGGATCGCTGCGTCTTGGCGCCAGGCGATTTCGCCTTGACCGCTGGGGCGAGCTTCGAGCCGACTTCCTTGATCTTCTCTTTGCCCTTGTCGAGGCTGCTGGTGTAGAGCGTCACAGCTAGCCCGGTGATGATGCTCGCGACGCCCGCGCCGACGACGGTTCCGGCGACGCCCAACTGTCCGCCGATGACCGATGAGGTGGCCGCGGCCGCCGCACCGGCGAGAAGCTGGGTCGCTGAGACCCTGCCTTCGTTCTTCTCCTTCTTCTCGACCACGTCGTTCTTCGCCGTCGAGTCACCGTGATCAGCAGTGTCGTTCACGACCGTCGCGGTTGCGTCTGCTGCCGTCGCAGGTGTGCCGACGGCAGCTGTGTCCTCCTGCCTCATCCGAGTCGCCGACGCCGGCGACTCTTCGCGTCGGATGGGATTCGGCGGCATCACCGGTGTGGTCACATGCGGGGTCGTCGTCGGTGTCGAATGAGCATTCTCGGCGTGGGCGGCTGCAAGTTCTTCGGTGATCAGAGGCAGGGTCTGAGATGCCTGCACGATCATCTCGGAATCACCGACTCCGGAGGTTGATCTGTGGTGATCTTTTGCTGATCCGTCGTGATCGGACGCTGATCCGTCGTGCCCATTCAATCTGCTTGACTCATTCTGATTCGACCCCAAAGTTCCTCCGATGACTGGTCCCTGAGTCCAGTATCGTCCGTCGATTTCCGGAGTTCCTGACCCACCCCCGTAGAAGCTGGGACAACACTGTGAACAGGAAGTCGCCCCAAGGCCTCTGACCTGCAACGATGATGGTCAATGTGACGCACAGGACATGCGCTTCGCATGATATTCGCAGGTCCGGATTCGGTGTCTGCGACGACCTGTGCCTCAGTGCAGGACGGCCACGCCGAGGTGGTCCGGAAGAACGTCCGATTCCTCGAGCTCCAGCAACTGGAATCTCGGGTACCCGGGGACCGAATCCAAGGTCACTGCGAACAGCCCGGTGCCGGTGAATCGCGTCGACAGCTCCAGTCCACGCTGACCTGAGCCGAGCCTCTTGTTCATCTCGACCATAAGATTGAGCGCGAAGCACGGGGTGCCCAATCCGACGAGGGACACCTTCTGCTCACCACGGAATAGTGCGGGCTCGGCCGGCGTCACCGGGTGCCTGTGACCGTCGATCTCAAGGACCACCTCGGCGCCGGTGGGAAGAAAGGTGCGCGCCATGCCGGGCAGAAGCGAGAACTCAGCCGGACGGTCCAGACGCGCGATGCTCAGGCGCCAGCGCCGAAGGGCCGGTGTCAGGACCTGCGAATCGGTGAGCGAGACGAGCTCGGTCGTCTCCCCCGCGCCATTGGCCCAGGGAACCGGTTCGAGGTCGTCGAATGAAGTGATCACGCGCATGTGATCACTGTAGTCGCGGCGCACCACTTGCCAAGTGAGCGCAGAGGACTAGCCTTGGAACGTGCGTTTTGCCCATAACGATCGGGTTGCGAACAGATACAGCGGAAACATCACCCATACAGAAGAGAGGCACGCCGGGGTTTCCTCCGCGTGATTCTCAAGTGCCCTGAACAGCAGTTCTCGTGTGTCTCTCCCCCGGCAATCGGAAGGGAAAAACATGTTCGGACCAGACAACGTCCGCAAGCGCTGGCGCCCAGAAGAGATCACCGTGACGAAACCCGATGTCACGAAACGTGCCATCGGAGCAGCAGCGATCGGAAACGTCACCGAGTGGTACGACTTCGGCGTCTATGGCTACCTCGCCGTCGTCATCGAGGGCATCTTCCTCCCCAAGGACTCCGGCCCCATCGGCCATGTCATCGTGGCCGGGCTCTTTGCAGTCGCCTTCCTTGTCCGCCCGCTCGGCGGAATGTTCTTCGGCCCCTTGGCGGACAGGATCGGCCGCAACAAGGTCCTGGCGATGACGATGATCATGATGGCAGCCGGCACCTTCCTCATCGGCGTGATCCCTGACTATGCGACGATCGGTCTGTGGGCGCCTTTCCTTCTGCTTGCCTGCCGACTCCTGCAGGGATTCTCCACCGGCGGCGAGTACAGCAACGCGATGACGTTCATCGCCGAATACGCACCGGATCGGCGCCGAGGATTCCTCGGCAGCCTGCTCGAGGTCGGTACCTTCACCGGCTACGTCCTCGGCGCTCTGGTTGCCACGATCATGCAGGCCGTATCCACCACAGGCTTCCTGGAGACCTGGGGCTGGCGCATTCCCTTCTTCGTCGCCCTGCCGTTGGGTTTCGTCGGCGTCTACCTGCGGACGAAACTCGCCGACACCCCGGCATACAAAGAGATGGAGAAGCTCTCCGAACAGGAAGAATCCAGCAACCGCACGAAGGGCGAGTTCAAGAAGATCTTCGCGCTGTGGCCCAACCTTCTGGCCTGCTGCGGTCTGGTCCTGGCGTGGAACGTCACGAACTACATGTTGACCTCATTCATTCCCCTCTACTTCCCGATGGTCCAAGACATTCAGGGCAGCGGCGGGGTCTCAGAACTCACGTCCCAGATTCTGCAGATCCTCGTTATGGCGGTCTGTCTCGGACTGATTCCGGTCATCGGCAAGGTCTCTGATCGGGTGGGCCGCAAGGCAGTTGTGCGCGCGGGATCGATCTCACTCATCGTGCTCTCATTCCCGTCTCTGATGCTCATCCGCGGTCATAGCGACATCATCGTGTTCCTCGGTCTGCTGATCATGGGGCTCAGCCTCATCTGCTTCAGCGCGACGATGCCCTCGACGCTGCCTTCCCTGTTCCCGACGATGGTGCGAGCAGGTGCGCTGGCGATCGCCTTCAACATCTCGATCTCACTGTTCGGCGGCACCACCTCGGTCGTGATGACCAGCCTCATCAGCGCCACCGGCTTCCTCATGTGGCCGGCGATCTACCTCGTGGCCGCGGGAATCATCGGACTCGTTGCGATCCATTTCGTGGAAGAGAGCAATGGTCGTCCGCTGTGGGGATCGACTCCGTCGGCGGCTTCGGAGGAAGAGGCCGAGGACTTGGCAGAAGAGCTCAACCAGGAGACCGAAGCGACCTGAGCCGGTGCTGTCTCCTCAGGGTCTGAAACACCCAGAGGGCGAGCGCACCCAGGGGCGGCCCACCCTGGTGACAACCTCAGTTCAGAACGATGCAGAACGGGTGACCTGCCGGGTCGAGGAAGACGCGGAAGGTCTCGCCTGGCTGGTCAACTGCCTTCCCTGCACCGAGTTCGACCACTGCTGCCTCGGCGACATCAAGGTCATCGACGACGACGTCGAGGTGCATCTGCTGTGGGTGGGCCTGGCTCGGCCAGCTGGGGGCGTGATAGTCCTCGACCTGCTGGAAGCAGATCGGCGGCCAGGAATCTGATGTGATCTCTGCCCAGGTGCCGTCGTCATCGACTCTGACCTGCCAGTCGAGGAGTTGACCGTAGAACTCCGCGAGTTCGCGTGCGTCAGGGGCGTCGAGAACGACGACGGGCTGCTTTGCGATTGCCATGCTGGAAGTCTACGCGCCACCGGTGTCACGGTGAAGGGCACAGGTGCTTCGCCGGTGCTAGGCTCGAAACACCACAGGGGAGCGCCGACGAGACCGGTGCTGAGAGTGCGCAAGCAGACCCTTCGAACCTGATCCGGTGAGCACCGGCGGAGGAAGTGAGAGATGACAAGGATGAACGACGTCCCACAGCAGACCAGCACCAGTATTCACCTGAACCCAGGCGGGCCGGTGGCGACATTGAGAGCGGCGACCGCTCCCACCTGGGACGCCGCGGTCGGGCACAGGTTCGTTAAGGAACTGTTCGCCGGGACCCTCGACGATTCCGTGATGAAGAAGTATCTGATTCAGGACTATCAGTTCTTCGAATCGTTCCTGTCGATGCTCGGCGCCTGCGTCGCCCACGCCGATGGCATCGGCCCCAAACTCCGGTTTTCCAAACAGCTCGGATTCCTCGAAGCAGATGAGAATTCCTACTTCCTTCGGGCCTTCGCCGAGGTGGGTGCCAGTGCCGATGAATACGACGATCCGGTGCTGACCGATCCGACCGCGCGGTTTCGCACCATCATGTATGACGCGGTCGTTTCTGCCTCTTACCCGGACCTGCTCGTCGTGCTCGTCATCGCCGAATGGCTCTACCTCGACTGGGGCGAGCGCGAGCAGCCGATGCCCCGTCGCCACGTTCACACCGGATGGATCGAGCTGCATCATGGTGTGGACTTCCGTGCCTGGGTGCAGTTCCTCGTCGACGAACTTGAGAGGGTGTTTCCCACCGGCGACGAGGCTGAATCCGCCACGGCCCGGGCCCGGCTGGCGCGCCTCTGGCAGCGGACGGTTGATGTGGAGTTGGCGTTCTTCGAGGAGGCCCATGTGCTCGACTGAGGGCGGCACCAGGTGAGTACCCGTCGTGCGGTTCTGCGGCAGCTGCTTGCACAGATCCGCGAGATCAATTCTGGTGGGCGGAGCCTCATCGCCGTCGACGGGGTCGACGGAGCGGGCAAGACCGTTCTCGCCGGGGAGCTTGTTCGGCTGGCTGCCCAGGATGGGCTCCGCTCTGTTGCTTCGCTGAGCATCGACGGCTTCCATCACCCACGTTCGACCCGGTATGCGAGGGGGCGAGGACCCGAGTCGTTCTACCGTGACTCCTACGACTACCCAGCGCTCAAGCGGTCAGTCGCGACTGCGTTCAAGCAGGGGCTGCCTGTTGTCACAGCCGTTTGGGATGTTGTTGCCGATGCCAGTATCGAGAGTGCACATTCCAGTCTCGACTTGCCACAGGATTGCGTCCTTCTCGTGGATGGCATCTTCCTCCATCGGCCTGAGCTCCGTGAGTTGTGGGACGCCAGCATTTGGGTGCAGGTACCTTTCGCGGTCTCTGTTCCGCGCGGGAACGAGCGCTTTTCCGGGCAGTACGATCCTGATCCCGAGGCAGAGTCCAACCATCGCTATGTCGGCGGGCAGCGGCTCTATTTCGCACAATGCTCGCCGTGGGAGATGGCGACATGGGTCCTCGACAACGAGGATCTGGCACACCCCCGCCTTGCCGCACGAGCAGGGCCACCGATAACTCAGTAGCCGAGAACTAGAAAGGGGCAGGCAACGCACCATCTGCCTCACACAGGGGCATGCTGATTGTGCTTGACGATCTTCGCAACGATCGCAGCGACGGCGCAGCCTACTGCGATGAGGAATGGCACTCCGACAATCACCGTTTCGACGATCATGACGAAAGTGTGCTGGAACATGTTCGCCAGAATATTCACAGCGGCGAATGCCACCATGCTGAAAGCGAGGAAGAAGCCGGCTGTCTTCACCAGCCGAGTCGGCAGCGTCCCCCGACGCTCCCGTATGTTCAATGTGCTCATCGCCGATCACCTTCGATCCTGATCACCGTCGACGCCGTCTGCGCAACTCGCGATGTACTTTGAGGCTACGCCTGAAAGCTTGGCGAGCCATGGGGGTACCTGGGATGTTCGATGCAAGAGAAAGTCCACCGCTCGCCCCTGCTCATGCCGGTCCTCGCCCTGGTCGTGTCAGTCCTCTCCCCTAGAATGAACCCATGAGCAATCCCCAGGTAGATGCGGTTGTCGTCGGATCCGGGCCCAATGGCATGGCCGCCGCGGTCACCATGGCTCGGGCGGGCCTGTCTGTGGAGGTCTATGAAGCCCAGTCCACCATCGGCGGCGGCGCACGCACCCTCGACCTGGGCCTGGCCCCTGGCATCACCCATGACATCTGCTCGGCCGTGCATCCCTTGGCGATCTCGAGCCCCTTCTTCGTCGACTTCGACCTGCGCTCCCGGGGCCTCGAGTTCACCACTCCGGAGGTCTCCTACGCTCAGCCTCTGGACAATCAGCCCGCCGCGCTGGCATTCCACGATCTCGATACAACGGTCGACCACCTCGGCGCGGCCGGACCCGAATGGCGGCGCTTCTTCGCCCCGCTGCTCGAACGCGTCGATGATGCGATCTGGTTGTCCCTCGGTGACAAACGCTCCATTCCGGAGACGCTGCGCGATGTTCCCGGCATCGCCAATGTGATGAGATTCGGGCTGCGGCTGCTGTCCCAGGCCAGCCCGGCCTGGAACATTCCGCTCTCACATGAGACCTCCCAGTCCCTGTTCACCGGTGTCGCCGCGCACGCGATCGGCGGACTGCCGGCCATGGGCACAGCTGCCACGGCCACCATGCTCTCGACCGTCGCCCACGCCGCCGGATGGCCGTCGCCTGTGGGCGGTTCGCAGGCGATCATCAACGCCATGGTTGCCGACCTCGAAGCCCACGGCGGGTCTGTGACGACGAACGCGCGCATCGATCATGTCTCCGATATGCCGGCTGCCCGGTCCTATCTCCTCGACACCTCCGCCTTGAACGCGGCACAGATCTTCTCCGGCCTCATCCCGGCCAAGGTCGCCAAGTCGCTGCGGTCCTTCAAGCAGGGCAACGCCGCAGCCAAGGTGGACTTCGTCCTCAACGGACCCGTGCCCTGGGCCGACCCTAATATCAACCGCGCCGGCACCATCCATGTGGGCGGAACCCGGGCACAGATGGCCGCAGCCGAGGCGGATGTGATCGCCGGGCGCATGCCAGCCCACCCGGTCAGTTTGGTCTCCGACCCGACCGTCTTCGACCCAGCGCGTGAGGTGGACGGCCTACGCCCACTGTGGACATATGCCCACGTCCCCTTCGACTGCCCACTCGACCCGGCCGAATACATCATCAACCAGATCGAACGCTTCGCACCCGGCTTCCGCGACACGATCGTCACGTACAACTCCATCCCGGCTTCAGAGATGGCTGGTCACAACCAGAACTACATCGGCGGCGACATCGCCACCGGGCTCGTCTCCTTCTACCGGATGATGGCTCGCCCGCGCACCAGTTGGGACAACTACAGCCTCGGCGTCCCCGGCGCCTACCTGTGTTCGGCCGCGACCCCACCGGCACCCGGCGTCCACGGAATGAACGGGTGGTTCGCGGCTCGGCGAGCGTTGAAGACGCAGTTCGGCATCAGCGAGGCCCCGAGCCTGGCTCCCTGATAACCTGCCGGTGCCGGTGCGAACGCATCCGCCACACTCCGTTGGCCACGGCCACCGCCACGACGACGAGGCCCGCACCAAGCGCCTGCCCCAGAGTGAGCTTCTCGCCCAGGATCAGGGCCGCGAGCACAAGGGCGAGCACAGGTTGGATGAGCAGCAGGCTCGCCGTCATCGACGGCACCAACCGGGCACTTCCCCTGTTGATGAACAGCCACGCCACCACCTGCCCCAGCAGAGCCAAGGCGATGAGATACATCCACGACCTCGGACCGATCCCCGCGAGGTGGATGCCGCCGGTGAACTGGGCGATGACCGCCGCGGTCACAGCCGCCGAGGCAGTCGCCCAGGCCAGGGGCTGAATGGCCCCCTCGGCCTTACGCCTGGTTCCCCGGCGGGTGAGGAACATGTACACCCCGTATCCGATTCCGGCGATAAGCGCGAGAACGGTGCCGAGAACAGCGTTCTCCCCCACCGCGGCCAGAGACACGATCCCACCGACCAGGCCGACGCCGATGAGCATCAGCGGCAGGGAGATGAGGAAGCGTACGCTCACACGCTCCCGGTCGATCAGCAGGGCAAGCAGGGGCAACACGATGACCTGAACGTTGACGAGCACAGTGGCGACGCCGGCACCCACGAGGTAGATCGAGGCCGTCCACGCAATGTAGTCGATGCCCAGCGCAACGCCGGCCGCGATTGCCCAGAGGATGCCAGATCGTGAAAGACCACTGTGGCGCCTGCGTTCGAACAGCGCCAGGGGCACGAGCGCGATGACGGCGATCGCGCACCGCAGCACGGCCGTCGTCGCCGCGTCCACACCCGCAAGTTTGACCAGGATCGCCGAGATCGACAGGCACAGCGCACCGGCAAGCACCGCCGAGGCGGCGAGTGCGGTTGGCGGCTCCGGCGCTGGAGCGACCCTGGGGGCGACGGTCATATGTTGACCGTAAGCCCGCGGCTGCGATTTGGCACTACCTCCGGCACATGTCACTGCAGCCCAGGGACGCAGCAGGGACGATCAGATGTGCTCGCGCAGGATCGTGCCCAGTCGGGTCAGGGCGTCGACCATGTCCACATCCGACTGACCAGAGTAGCTGAACCGGGCGAAGTTGCTGCGCTGTTCGGTCGGGAAGAACGATTCCCCGGGCACGTAGGCGACTCGGGCTTCGGGCAGGGCGTGTTCGGCCATGAACGCGGTCGCGTCGAAGTCGTCGGGGAAGGCCACCCAGGTGAAGAGTCCACCTTCGGGTCTGGTCACAGCCACCTCGGCGGGGAAATGTTCGGCCATGGTCGAGAGCATGAGGTCACGTTTGGCGCGGTAGACCTCACGCATCGCCGAGATGTGGTCGTCGATGTCGACGGTCTCGAGGAACCGTGTCACCGCGGTCATGTTCAGGGTCGACGACTGGGTGTCGGCGGCCAGTTTGAGCAGGCTGAGCTTGTCCAGGATCTCCGGTGCCGCGCTCACCCACCCCAGGCGCACGCCTGGAGCAAGGATCTTCGAGAAGCTGCCAAGGTGGATGACTCGGTGCTCGGTGTCGAGTGAGGCCAGGGTGGGCAGCTGTTCGCCTTCGAAGCGCAGCTCGCGATAAGGCGAGTCCTCGAGGATGAGCACATCGAACTCATTGGCCAATTCGATGATGCGCTTGCGGCGCTCGAGGCTGAGGCTCACGCCCGTCGGGTTCTGGAAGTCGGGGATGACGTAGATGAACTTGACGTTGCCTGTCTCCCTCAGCGTTGCTTCGAGGGCGTCGACGTCCATGCCATCGGAGTCCATCTCGACGGCGACGTACTCAGGTTGGCAGGGGTTGAAGGCGATGAGGGCGCCGAGGAAGGTCGGGTTCTCTGTGAGGATGACGTCGCCGGGATTGATCAGCAGCTTCGCGACGAGGTCGAGGCCCTGCTGGGCTCCATGGAGGATGAGGACATCATCGGCATCGGTTGCCGCTCCCGCATTCGACATTCGCTTGGCGATTTGCGCACGCAGACTCGGCAATCCCGCCGAGGCGGTGTACTGCAGAGCGGTCGCACTCTCCGTGGCCAGGACGTCGGTATAGATCCGTTGGAGTTCGGCGGCGGGAAAGAGCGCGGCATCCGGGTAGCCACCGCCGAAGGAGGTGATGGAAGGGTCATCGCCGTACTTGAGCAGCTCGCGGATGGCGGACGGCTGTACTCGGTCGATGCGATCGGCGAACTTGCGAGACACTTCTTCTCCCTTGAAACGTGGTGACGAACCTGCAGCCCCGCTCACGGATCCGTGTGGTTCACCAGTGGTGATGAGGTGATCGTAGCGTCGAATCGTGAGCGCGGTCACCGGTGTCCGTGTGGTGGTTCAGCAGCGATATCAGAAAAGCGAGTCAGGCTCGCATCCAGTCGTCGGTGTTGCCTGTCGTCGGCAGAGACGACGGATCGTCGACCAGGTTGTCGTCGCCGACGTCGACGGCCGCACCGGCAATGCACAGGTATCCTGCGTGGCTGACATTCACACAGTCGAACTCCTCGGCCACCTGTGACCAGTCACGGATTACCCAGCGCCCGCGGCGTCCGGTCGTTTCGCCCCAATCGTAGCGGTGCTGAGTGACATCAAGTGGAAAGCGTCGACACAGCCCGGCTCAGCCGTCGGGGCGGTTGATCTCCAGGATGCCGGATGTCTTCTCGGATCCGCAGGCGGCAAGCGCGCGCTCAGACCCGAAGCTGTCTTCGACGCTGGTCATAGTCCCACCTTATGCGCCGGGTCCTCCTCTGGGCTCAGTGTGTGAAAGCGGGTGGTGATGCGCTGGCTCGGATCAATGGTGTGGACAGCCAGCCCCGGCAGTGCGCTGTCATCGGCGATCTGGTCCGGCTGTTCCACCAGGTGCATGGTCGATACGATTCCCGGCGCCCCCAGCATGGGCCGGCCGGCGAAGGTCGTTGCTACGGCACAGTGCACGTGCCCTGTGAACATCCCGATGACCGAGTCATTCGCCTCAATGAGATCCCTGAGATCGTCGGCGTTGCGGAGCCCAAGGCCATCCATGACCGAGTGTCCGATCGCGACGGGTGGGTGGTGGAGCGCCAGCACGACAGGCCCGGGACTGGCGGCGATTGCCTCGTTCGCAAACTCCACGGTCACCGCGTTGAGATATCCCGCGTCTTCGCCTTCGATGAGGCTGTCGAGGCCGATGATGGTCACATCGCCGACTGTCTGCACCGAGTCGAACCGCTCCTGCTGCGTCGGCGTCATGAAATGCGCCATGTCCTGACGTCTGTCGTGATTTCCGGGAACGACAAGCGTTGGAAGCTCGGTTTCCATCAGCTCAGAGAACTGCTGGTATTCCGCGACTTCCCCGTGGTCGGCGATGTCGCCGGTCACGACGATGGCATCGATATCGGCGAGGTCGTGGACCGCGTCGAGGACTCTGCGCAGGCGCTTGGCTCGAGCTGGTCCGCCGTCAAGGTGAGTGTCGCTGAGATGAGCAATTCGAGTCATGGTCGGTCCCGTCTGTCAAGATGACTGTACAGCTGACCATACCTATAGGTATGCACGCTTGTATAGTGGCACAATGACCACGAAACATACCACCGGCACCCTTAGCCGGGAACGCTTGGTGAAGGCCGCCCAAGATCTGCACTGGAAGCACGGTGTAGCCGCGACTACACCGCGCCAGGTCCTGGAGCGCAGCGGCGTGGGGCAGGGCAGTCTCTATCACCATTTTCCGACGAAGCGGGACCTCTCCCTGGCAGCGGTCACTCGCACCGTCGAAGAAATGCTGGAGTCGGCACGCTCGACACTGCTCGCCTCCTCAACTCCGCCGCAACGTATCCGCGAGTACCTGTCCCATCCCCGAGATGCAGTGGCCGGGTGCCGAGTCGGCCGGCTCACTGCTGATGCCGCCGTCATGTCGGACTCCGAACTGCAGAACCTGATCGCCGACTACTTCGTGGAGCTCATCGCCATCGTCACCGATGTGTTTGCCGAAGACGGGATGGACCGAACGAAGGCCCAACAGCGGGCAACAGCCGCGATCGCGACCGTTCAGGGCGGCTACGTCATCTCTCGTGCACTCGGCGACCCCCAGCCCATGGCCGACGCCATCAACGGAATGCTCGAGCTCTTAGAACAGAAGTCGAGCACATAACGAGAGATGGAGCCGAAACACGACAGTATCGGACCGGAACTATCGGGCGGAGCAGGCTCGGCGATTGGAAGTATTGATGAGCGAAGGGAGACATCGTGATCGCTGAACTCAATACGCTCATCGACCTCATCGAATCGGATCTGAACAGAGGCGACGGAACTGCTGACGCTGCGCTCGATCCGGGCCTCGACCTCGAGACGTTGACGGCGCAGATCGGCACCACCGAATATCACCTCCGGCGCATGTTCTCGTCCCTGTCGGGAATGCCGCTGTCGGAATACGTTCGCAGACGGCGCATGACTGTGGCCGCTGCTGAGGTCGTCGCCGGGCGAGAACTGCTGGGCATCGCCGTCCGTTTCGGATACGGTTCGGCGGAAGCATTCGGACGAGCATTCCGCTCGGTCCACGGCACGAGCCCTGCAGTGGTGCGGCGCAGCGGTGGACCCCTTCGCAGTCAACCAACCATCAGGTTCCGCCTGACGATCGAAGGGACATCCTCCATGGACACTCGAATCACCGAACAACCAGCATTCTCACTCATCGGCCATGCCGCGCGCGTGCCTCTCATCCATGAGGGCGAGAATCCGCACATCCGCGAACACATCTCGTCACTGCCTGATGACGAGCACGTTCGGCTCAAGGCCCTCAGCGAGATGGAACCCCGTGGGCTCCTTCAGGTCACGGCCCATGTCGACCCGGACCACCGCGAGGGCACCGAGCTCACCTACCTGCACGGAGTCGCAGTCGGGTCAGACGCCTCGGCACCGAAGGACCTCGATGTCATCGCCCTCGAGGCAGGCACCTGGGCGGTCTTCACCGCCTCAGGGCCCTACCCCGAAGCCCTTCAGACGACCTGGGCGGCGACGGCAAGTGAGTGGTTCCCCTCGAATCCGTGGCAGCTTCGGCCGGGGCCGTCCATCGTGGCGATTGCCGAACGGTCGGAAGATTTCAGCACCGCCACGACCGAACTGTGGATGCCGGTCGAACGCGGATGACGATATGCCCGGGTGCCCTCGCCGGTGCACCCGGGCGCTCACCGCGTCCCAGCTGGGACGTCGACAACGGAGTCCATGCCGGTGGACACTGCCTCGGCGAGTATCTTGTGCCCCTTCGCCGCTCGCATCCCTGCGCCGAGGACACCGATGATGACGAGGACCGCTCCGAACAGCTCACCCAAGGACACCGTCTCGCCGAGGACGAACCAGGCGGTGCTCATGCCGACGATTGGCACGAGCATCGAGAACGGGGCGACGACTCCGGCAGGATTGCGCGACATCAGCCACGACCAGATTCCGGACCCAAGGATCGTAGCGATGACGACCGTGTACGCAAGTCCTGCCAGACCCAGCCAACCAGTGGGGGTCATGAGCGTCGTCAACGACTCTCCGATTCTGGCCGGACCTTCGACCACCAGAGCGAGAAGCAGCATAGGCACCGGTGGGATCACCGACATCCACATTGTGAACTTCACCGGCTCAACGGAATGGGCCTGACGATTGCAGATATTTCCGATCGCCCAACCAAAGGCACCTGCGACGGTGAGCAGGAATGGCAGGAAGCTCGCATTCGAGTCGAATCTCTGCCACCCGACGACTCCAAGACCGGCCATCGCGACGAGTAGAAACACCATCTGCGAACCGCGCACCTTCTCCCGCAGGAACGTCATCCCCAACAGCACAGTGAATGGCCCCGAGGCCTGAAGGACGAGTGAGGCCAGTCCTGCAGGCATTCCTGCTGCCATCGCCCAGTAGAGGAACAGGAACTGCAGGAGCCCGAAACCCATTCCATAACCCACGATCCAGCGGAACTTCACATCGGGTCTCGGGACCAAGAACAGTGCCGGAAGCGCAAGTACGGCGAAACGCAGAGCAACGAGGAAGAAGGGAGGGAACTGCTCGAGCGAGAAATCGATCGCCAGAAAGTTCAATCCCCACATCACCGCCACCGTGGCGGCGAGAAGGCAGTGCTTGAAGGACATGACTCCATTCTCGAGTCAGCACCACAATTGACACAATCGACATGTTCTTCAATGTATTTGTAGCCTGACTTAACACTTGTAGCATTGGGACATGGACCCCAGACACCTTGAGCTGCTGCGGCGCCTCGCCGAACTCGGCAGCGTGACCGCCGTAGCCGGAGCCACGTACCGCACACCATCGGCGGTCTCTCAGCAGCTCAAACAGGCAGCACGAGAACTGGGGCACGAGGTCGTCGAACCCGAGGGTCGCGGACTGAAGCTGACGAGGGCCGGGAGACTTCTCGCCTCGGGAGGCAAGGACGTGGCCTCTGCGATCGCCCGTGATGCTCCTATAGATGTCAAGCGGCTTGAAGAAGGAAGTCCCGGTACTGCGCT
>NZ_JABUYD010000015.1:0-103860 GCF_014897515.1 Brevibacterium sp. FME17 | reverse complement strand
ACGCTATTGGATTCTCAAACCACAAACACTCACCCGTCACCACAACCCCCAAAAAAGGGCGTGTACACCAGGGGTGTCAGTTTCAATTTTTCGTTGTCACCCGTGTTCCGTGTGAACCACACCCAAACTGTGTTTGTGCTGGTCACACCCGGTGAAAACCGTTCTAGAAGAACTCGTTTTCTGCGGGGCAACGAGATACTACTCTAGTCCAGGCCTGGCTCGTCGTGCAACTCGAAACCGGCTCTCTTGCAGTGACGCCCGACACACAGGCCCCGGCTGCCTGAACTGGGGACGGACAATTCCCCGCCAACGCCCGGATCTGTCGGTGTTACCGTCGCTTCATGACTGCGGAAAATGTTTCTCCTCATCCCGACAACGGCTCAGCACCGATAGCTGTCATCGCCGGAGCCTCCGGTTTCATCGGCAGATCACTCATGACTCCCCTGAACTCGTGGGGCTACCAGGTGCGCACCATCGGCCAGGCCGCTTCCTCAGGAACACATGTCTCCTGGGATGACCCGGAAAAGATCGCTGCACTCATTGATGGTGCGGATCTGCTCATCAACTTCGCCGGCCGCAGCGTGGGCTGCAGATACAACGACCGCAACCGGCAGGGCATCTGGGACTCACGAGTTATGACGACTCAGGTATTGAACGATGCGGTCAGGACCGCCTCGGCGCCACCGCGCCTGTGGATCAACTCGAGCACGGCGACGATCTACCGCCATGCCATGGACCAGCCTCAGACCGAAGACGACGGTGACATCGGCGAGGGCTTCTCCGTCGACGTGGCCAAGGGCTGGGAACGGGAGTTCTTCCAGGGCGAACTGCCCAGGACGAGGAGAGTGGCAATCCGGATGGCGATCGTCCTCGGCGACGGCGCGGCTCTGAACATGCTCGCGACCGCAGCCCGCTTCGGCGCTGGCGGTCCTCAGTTGGAAGGGCGCTGGTTCGGTCACACCCGGTACCGGGGCATTGGACCTGATGCGTCAGGGCCTAAGGTTTGGCACCGGCATCCGCTCAGTCATGGGAGGCAGCGGTTCAGCTGGGTGCACATTGACGATGTTGTGCGTGCGATCCGATTCATCGATGAACATGAGCAGCTGACCGGGCCCATCAATGTCTCGAGCCCAGGCGTTTCGGACAACACCACTCTGATGGCGTCTCTGCGACGGGCCGTACGGATGCCGCTAGGAATTCCGGCGTTTCGTTGGCTGCTGGAGATCGGGATGCTCGTCCTGCGTCAGGAATCGGAGCTGGTGCTCAAGAGTCGGTGGGTGCTGCCCAAGCGACTGGAGCAAGCAGGCTTCGATTTCACATGGACCGACATCAGGGCCGCGACGAAGAGCCTGCTGCGCTGACAGATCAGCCGGCGGTCACCTCGGCGGGGATACCGGCCTGCACACAGTCGGGGCAGTAGGGCTGACGATTCTTTTCGGTGCAGTCCTCACAGCGCAGGTACTGCTGCCGGCAGTCCAGGTTCGCGCAGTTGACGAAGTTCGGGGTCGCCTTCTCACACGCGACGCAGTGACCGATCGATTCGGCACCATCGCCGAACTCCACGTGCATGCGCTTGTCGAAGACATAAAGGGAGCCATCCCAGTATCCGGTGTTGCCGAAGGTCTCCCCGTAGCGGACGATTCCGCCGTCGAGCTGGTAGACCTCTTCGAAGCCGCGGTTCTTCATCAGCACGGACAGGACCTCGCAGCGGATGCCGCCGGTGCAGTACGTGACGACCGGTTTGCCCTTGAGATCGTCGTACTTGCCCGATTCGATCTCCTCGATGAAGTCTCTCGTGGTGTCCGTCTCGGGCACGATCGCATCGCGGAACTTCCCGATCTGGGCTTCCATCGCATTGCGTCCGTCGAAGAAGACGACATCGTCACCGCGCTCGTCGAGGAGTTTGTGCAGGGCTCCGGGCTTGAGGTGTTCACCGCCGCCTTCGACTCCCGTCTCGGTCACTGTGATCTCATCATCGGTGCCGAAGGTCACGAGCTCTGGTCTGACCTTGACACTCAGTCGTGGGAAATCGTCTCCTTCACCGTTGGACCATTTGATGTCGGCCTTCTTGAACGGTGCGTAGGACCTCGTGGCCCGCACGTACTGTTTGACGTCGAAGATGTCGCCGCCGATGGTGGCATTGATGCCATCCTTCGACACGATCACGCGCCCCTTGAGCCCGAGGCTCTCGGCCAGAGTGTGCTGCCACAGCTTGACTGCTTCGGGGTCTGCCAGAGGGGTGAATACGTAGAACAAGACGATCTTCGGAGTTGCCATGGCCTACATTCTAATTGGCGAATGTGTGCGCCGAACTCGGCGGTAGGGTCTGGCCGATGAGACCTGCTTCCCCTCCTCCCCCACTGCACGGCTAAGATTGACGGTGATGCCGTGTCGTATGAAAGGGCCATTAAGAGGACATGTCGAGTAACCTCAACGCTGCGAATTCCACGCAGGTCGAATCCCAGCAGGTCGAAACCGACCAGGCCAATTCCAAAAAGGTCAAGGAGACAGTCGAGTTCGCTGCTGCGAATCCCGATGTGGATCAGCCCTATGCCGACCTCGGCCTCAAAGCCGACGAATACGCACAGATCCGTCAGATCCTGGGACGTCGTCCCACCTCGGCGGAGTTGGCAATGTATTCGGTCATGTGGTCCGAACACTGCTCGTATAAGTCGTCGAAGGTGCACCTGTCGAAGTTCGGCGACAAGGTCACCGAGGACATGAAGAAGCACCTGCTCGTGGGCATCGGTGAGAATGCCGGCGTCGTCGACATCGGCGACGGATGGGCTGTGACCTTCAAGGTCGAGTCCCACAACCACCCCAGCTATGTCGAGCCCCACCAGGGTGCGGCCACAGGTGTAGGCGGAATCGTACGCGACATCATTTCGATGGGCGCCCGCCCCGTGGCCGTGATGGACCAGCTGCGCTTCGGTGCCATCGACCACCCCGACACTTCACGCGTGCTCCACGGAGTCGTGTCCGGGATCAGCAACTACGGCAACTCCCTCGGCCTGCCCAACATCGGCGGCGAAACCGTCTTCGACTCGGTCTACCAGGGGAACCCTCTGGTCAACGCTCTCGCAGTCGGCGTGATGCGGCACGAAGACATCCGCCTGGCCAATGCTTCGGGCAAGGGCAACAAGGTCATCCTCTTCGGTGCCCGCACCGGTGGCGACGGCATCGGCGGAGCCTCGATCCTCGCCTCGGAGTCCTTCGACGATACGAAGCCCTCGAAGCGCCCGGCCGTCCAGGTGGGCGACCCCTTCGCAGAGAAGGTGCTCATCGAATGCTGCCTCGAACTCTTCCACGCCGGAGTGGTCGAAGGCATCCAGGATCTGGGAGCCGCCGGCATCAGCTGTGCGACCTCGGAGCTGGCCTCGAACGGTGACGGCGGCATGCACATCGCCCTCGATGATGTGCTGCTGCGCGATGAGACTCTCACTCCTGAGGAGATCCTCATGTCGGAGTCGCAGGAGCGGATGATGGCCGTAGTCACGCCGGAGCGCCTCGACGACTTCCTCGCGATCGTCGGCAAATGGGACGTTGAAACCTCCGTCCTCGGTGAGGTCACCGACTCCGAACGCCTCGTCATCGAATGGCACGGAGACGTCATCGTCGATGTGCCACCACGCTCGGTCGCCCACGACGGTCCAGTCTACGAACGTCCGATGGCCGAGCCATCATGGGCCGCCGAGGTGGCCGCGAACACCGTGGACTCCGCTGGCTTGGTCAAGCCCCAGAACAACGAAGAACTGCGGTCGACCATGCTGCAGCTCGCCGGATCACCGAACCTGGCGTCGAAGAAGTGGATCACCTCGCAGTATGACAAGTACGTGCAGGGCAACACCGCCCAGGCATTCCCCGACGATGCCGGAGTCATCCGCGTCGACGAAGAATCCGGACTCGGTGTCGCCATCGCCACGGACGCCAACGGTCGCTACTGCTACCTCGATCCGGCCCGCGGCTCAGCGCTGGCGCTGGCCGAGGCCTACCGCAACGTCACCACTGCCGGGGCCATCCCCCGCGCGGTCACCGACTGCCTCAACTTCGGTTCCCCCGAGGACCCGGAGATCATGTGGCAGTTCGCAGCCGCTGTTGAGGGCCTCGCCGAGGCGTGCCAGGACATGGGCATTCCCGTGACCGGTGGCAACGTCTCCCTGTACAACCAGACCGGTGGCGTGGCCATCCACCCGACTCCGGTCGTCGGTGTCCTCGGCGTCTTCGATGACGTCACCCGGGCCACCCCGAGCGGCTGGAAGGAGCCGGGCCAGACCATCTACCTCCTCGGCACGACGGAAGCTGAACTCGACGGTTCGGCCTGGGCAGACGTGACTGCCGGCCACCTCGGCGGGGTGCCTCCGCAGTACAAGCCGAGCATGGAGAAGGAACTGGGTGAGATCCTCATCAACTCCTCGCGTGACGGCATGATCGATGCGGCGCACGATCTGTCCGAGGGCGGTCTGTCTCAGGCACTGATCGAATCCTGCCTGCGCTTCGGCACCGGGGCGCGCATCTGGCTCGACGAAGTGTGCGAACGCGATCGTGTCGACGTGTTCACCGCGCTGTTCTCTGAGTCAACGGCCCGTGCGATCGTGGCCGTGCCGCGGTCCGAAGAGGTCCGCTTCAAGGACATGTGCACCGCCCGACACTTCCCGTTCATCCGCATCGGCATGACCGACACCGGCGAAGAGGCACCCGTCCTCGAAGTCGTCGATCACTTCGAGGTCGGCCTGGACGAACTGCGCGAAACCCATGAGGGGACACTGCCGAAGCACTTCGGCTGAAGCGTGGCCGCCGCGGCGGTCAGCACGTCCTCACCCTAATGATTGCCGAGGGGACCCCTTAGCGCCGAGAGAACCAGTTGCAACTGGTCCGGTCAAAGCTAAGTGGTCCCCTCGGCGTTTTTAGTTGCCACGCGGCAGGCCGCCGAGCACGTGCAGCAGACCAAGACCGCAGAATGTCACTCCCAGCAAGACACATTGCGTGAGGACCATTGACATCGCGAATGAGGAACCGAACCAGTTCATAGCCCATTCGACAAAGGCGACCACGAGTCCCATCAGCAGCGCATAGCCGGCAGCCACGAGGTGGGTCCACCAGGTTCTGTTGCGCGCGAGGTTCCAGGCAATGATTGTTCCGGCCAGCACAACGCCGCCGTGGAAGGTCCAGATGATGCTCGGGATGATCATCGCCAGTTCGAAACTGCTGGCGCTGCCGCCGAAACCGCTGCCGCCGAAACCGTCGACACCAGGATTCACAATGATCGGCATCAGGTACGGCAAAGCGAATGCATAGATGCTGATGGCAATGAGTAGTCCTATCCCGAACAGACGCATCGGCATCGGACTGGCCCTCACTGTGAGAAGGGCAACGACGCCGAGGACGAGTTCGAGGATCGCTACTACGACGCTCATGGCCGAATACACGGCGAAGAATTCAGGCCGCACCCCGTCGACCATCATCGGCATCATCACGAGCTCCGGCAATGAGCCGATGGCCAGGGCCACCCAGTACAGGACCCGCGCCGTCCACCCGGGTCCGACCTCCCGTTCGGGTCCTCCCGAAGAAGCCTGCTGACTCATGACATCACTGTAGGTCGGTGAGGGCCAGGACCGCGCTCTCTTCACCCAGTTGGCGCCACAGCAAGTGACCCAACATGACGAGTCTCTCGCATGCGAAGTGGCTAATGTGATTGCCTGAGGGGGAACGATTCGCCTACAACACAGTCGAACAACCGAAGGAGTCACCCATGGCCACCATCCGCACCTCGCACGCAGGGTCCTTACCCCGCACCCCCGAGCTCATCGAGGCCAATAAGGTCAAGCAGGCTCAGATCACCGCCCGCCTGGCCGGAGAAACAGTCTCGGACGCACAGACTCAGGAGTTCAACGAGCTCCTCTCCGCCAGCGTCGCCGACCTCGTCAAGCGCCAGAAAGATCTGGGCATCTCGATCCCCAACGACGGCGAATACGGCCACACAATGTCCGCTGACTTCGATTACGGTGCCTGGTGGCATTACTCCTTCGCCCGCACCGGCGGGCTCGAACTCGATGACGTCGACAAGTGGGATGCTCCGGCTGTCCGCTCGGAGCCGGGCAACACGGTTCTGACCAGCTTCGGCGACCGCCGCGACCGCAATCTCTTCCCCGGCGTCTACGGTGATGCCAACGCCGGCACGGACACCGGTGACCAGCCGCAGTTCCCCAAGGCCACGAGCGCCATCAGCTACGTCGGCCATGATCAGGTCGCCAGCGACATCGCCAACCTCAAGGCCGGTCTCGCGGCTGCTGGGTACGGTGAACGCGACGGGTACATCAACGCGCTGTCCCCGGGTTCGGCATCTCGCATCGCCAACGAGTTCTACAAGACTGACGAGGAGTTCATCTGGGCCTGGGCCGATGTGCTGCGTGAGGAATACCTCGCCATCACCGAGGCGGGTCTGACCGTCCAGATCGACGACCCTTCACTGGCCGAGAACTTCGACCAGATCAACCCGGAACCCTCCTTCGCCGACTACCGGTCGTTCATCCAGGTCCGCATCGACGCACTCAACCATGCTCTGCGCGGCATCGACCCGGCGCAGGTTCGCGTCCACACCTGCTGGGGTTCGTGGCACGGGCCGCACGTGACGGACCTGCCGTTCAAGGAGATCGTCGACCAGGTGCTCACGCTCAATGCTGGTGGCATCACCTTCGAGGCGGCCAACGTCCGCCACGAACACGAATGGCGGATCTGGGAGGATACGAAGCTGCCCGAGGGCAAGTGCATCATCCCCGGCATCGTCTCGCACTCCACGAATGTCGTCGAGCATCCCGAGCTCGTCGCCGATCGCATCGAGCGTTTCGCGAAGCTCGTCGGTCCCGACAATGTCGTGGCCTCGACCGACTGCGGCCTGGGTGGACGCGTCCACCCCGAGATCGCCGTCGCTAAGCTGCAGTCATTGACTGCTGGTGCCGAGATCGCCTCGAAGAGGTTCTGAGCTCAGCTGACTCCGTTCGCCCATTTCACGCTCCGCTGCCGAGTTCCTCCTCAAGGCAGGCGGCCAGCGTGGGGTGGGCGAACTGGTATCCGGTCTCCTCCAACCTTTCCGGGAGCACCTTCTGGTCGGCTAGGGCCAATTCCTTTGCTCCGTCGGCACCGAGGACCAGCTCGGTGACGAAACCGGGCGTCAGTAGGCGGGCCGGCCGATGCAGGTGGGCAGCGAGCGCGTCGGCGAATTCTCCCTGCGTCACCATTTCGGGGGCCACCGCATTGACGGGGCCGCGGACATAGTCGGTGAGCACAGCATGCACATATGATCTGGCCAGATCATCGAGGGAAACCCAGGCCAGGCCCTGCTCGCCACTGCCCAAACGGCCTCCGGCCCCCGCGAGATACAACGGTGTTTGGAGTTTGAGGAACCCGCTCAACGAGGTCAATGCGATGCCCGAGCGGATGGAGACCCGCCGGATGCCCAGCTCCTCGACTCTGGCGGCTGCAGCTTCCCATTCCTGGCACACCTCGGCAAGGAATCCGTCCCCGGCCGGAGCGGTCTCGTCCACCGGCTCTTCAGCCTGGGATCCGTAGATCCCGACGGCGGAGGCGCAGACGAAGACTTCGGGTCGTTTCGCCTCGGGCAAGGTACGCATCGTCTCCGCCAGCAGGGTCGTCGAGTCGATGCGTGAGGAGCGGATCTCCTCCTTCGCCTTCTTCGTGAACCGGGTGGCGATGGTGCGCCCGCCGAGGTGGACGACCGCATCTGCCCAGGCCAGGTCGCGCGGGTTGATGATTCCCAGTCCGGGATTCCAGTGAGATTCGTATTCGGCCTTCGGAGTCCGACGCACGAGCAGACGCACGAAATGTCCTGCGGTGGAGAAGAGCGCCGCGACCTGCCGTCCGACGAGTCCGCTGCCGCCGGCGATGAGGATGCGTTTGCCCTTCTTGCGTGCCAGCAGTGGTGCGTTCATGCGTTCGAGAAACTTGATGTCCATGAGCATGCGCTGTTGTCTGGCCTCGAAAGTCGCTTCCAAGTTGTGGATGAGGCTGCGGTCGATCGAGTCGAAGCCCGCCGGTGCCATCGAGAACTCGATGTGGTCGTCGATCTTGGTTCCCCCGGCGACTGAGGAGAATTCGTGGGTGTGCTTCCACTGGCTCAGTGGGCCCTTCTTGAGCTCATCGACGAACGAGAACCGGGAGGGGCCTTCGGAATGCACCGAACTGAATGGTCGTCGCACGAGGCCGTAGCTGCCGGGCACACTGGTCTTGACCTGGGCCACCGACCCGGGCGCGAGAGGAGGGTAGCTCTCCTCGACGATCTCTTGCGCCCAGTGCGGGGACAGCCTGGTCAGTGCTCCGGGCTGTGCGTGCCACAGATACGTCGTCTCCGCGGCCAGCGGGACTTCAGATGTCCACTCGAAATTGGTCATGACATCCCTCCTACTCCAGATGATGCCACCGGAGTCTGAGAGTGTGACCTGCAACTCGCCCAACCCTGAGTGAATTATTCCTGCCGAGGTGGAGGTCGGCTCGAGCCGGGGATCCGCCACTCCCTCGTCTCGATCTCGTCTCGATCTCGTCTCGATCTCACCGAAAGACGACCGCAGCGTCGAGAGCAGAGGGTATACAGTCTGCTCTCGACGCTGCGATCTGCGCGCGATGAAACGTCACGGCTGGTGCGTGAGGCTCAGGCCCCGCAGGGCCCATGCCCGTCCTCAGACGGTGGTGTCGGGGATCTTTCCGAACCTGAACGCGGTCCAGAAGTCGCCGCGGACATAGCCGTTCTCGGGTTCCGGATCGTAGTCCCAGTGCCGGACCGTGCCGATCTTGAGCGCATCGGCGACGAGCTGCCGGCTCGACTGGCTGCCGAGCACATGCTGTTCAAGATGTTCGAGGTCGTAGCGTGAGTCCAGCTCGGCTCGCATCGTGGCCACGAGCTCCGCATAGGAGGCGTCGCCGGCCTTGTTGACCAGCTCGTCCGGATCCGTTTCGAGGTCGAACAGCAGCTCCGGATCTCCCGGGCAGATCGTCAGCTTGTACTGTCCACGGATGAGCGTCACCTGCGGTCGATACGTGCCCTCGGCGAAGTACTCGATGATGACATCGCGATCGGCCGGCTCCGTCTCGCCTGCCGCTTCCTGCCGAGCCGACTCGAACAGAGAGATGCCCGTCGCATCCGGATCCGACGTTCCTGCCAGCTCGAGCAGAGTCGGCATCAGGTCAACGAGGCTGACGGGGTTGGCATACCGACCCGGCGTGACCGCCTCGGCGGGGCCGTTGATGATGATCGGGACACGGGAGGACTGCTCGTACGGGGACATTTTGTACCACAGCCCCTTCTCCCCCAGCATGTCTCCGTGGTCGCTGGTGACGATGATGACGGTGTTGTCCTCAAGGTCGAGCTCGCGCAGACGCTGGCGGATCTTGCCGATGTGATCATCGATGTAGCTCACCGACGCATAGTAGGCGCGGCGTGCCCGACGGATGTCCTCGGGGCCCGGTTCTCGCTTGTCGAGTCCGCTCATCGTGCGCAGACGGTGGCTGTGCGGGTCCTCGGCGATGTCGGGCACCTCGGGGTGAGCTGGGTCCGGGATGTCCACCTCGGCGAATCTGTCCCAGTTCTCCCGCGGCGGCTCGTACGGGTCGTGCGGATGGATGAACGAGGTGACCATGAGGAACGGCTGGTTCTCACCGGCGGCCTGATTGGCGCGCACTCGTCCGTTGAGGTGACGCAGCGTCCTGAAGATCACCTCGTCGTCGAAGTCCTGCTGGACGTTCGCCTTGGCAGCACCGGCGGTGAACACCGGGTCAGCCTCGTGATACCACTGAAGCTTCTGGTCCAGAGGGCGCTGCCAGTCGGGGACCATGTCGAGGTCGGCCGGGTAGACGTCGGTGGTCAGGCGCTCTTCGAAACCATGGTGCTGATCGGGGCCGATGAAGTGCATCCGTCCGATGAGCGCGGTGTGGTAGCCGAGCTTGCGCAGACGGTGAGCGAACGTCGGCACAGAGGCGGCGAAGTCGTCGCCGTTGTCGAGGCAGTCGATGTCGGAGGGCATCCGACCGGTCATCATCGATGCCCTCGACGGTGAGCACAGCGGGGTGTTGCAGTAGGCGCGATCGAAGACCGCCCCGTCATCGGCCAGGGAATCGATGTTCGGGGTGAGTGCGGCGGTGTCTCCGTAGGCTCCCAGTGCCTGAGCGGCCATCTGGTCGGCCTGGATCACTACGATATTCGGCGGTTGCATATGCTGGTCACGTCCTTTCTCAAAAACGTATGGTCTGCTTGTGAAAGCATGATCTGCGAAGTCAGCTGCGTTGAAGACCTGCGCAGGTGTGTCAGATCGAACAGATTCTTGCGAAACTGATTCTCAAATATGGATTGAAGGTGGCGACATTGGCCTCATGCTGCGGCCCGGCACGGAGCTCGCCCGTCGGAGCGAGCCAGGGCAGTCCTCGGTCCGCCGAGGTGGGTGTTGAGGAAGAAGAATCCCCCACCGAGGTGCGAATGTCGGGCAGGGAATCGCCCACCGCGTCCGCTCCCGATCGGCAGCTGCTGGCCGAGCTCGCGGCTCTGGCCCCGCAGGATCTGGCGATGATCGGTCTGAGTGGAGGCTCGTTCCTCATGGGAAGCGAGGACCCCTTGGCCTACCCCGACGATGGTGAAGGCCCGGTCCGCGAGGTTGGCATCGAGGGCTTCGCGATCGGCGCGACGACCGTCACGGTCGCGGAATTCGCCGCGTTCGTCCACGCGACGGGTCATCGCACTGATGCCGAAACTCATGGTGACTCCTTGGTTTTCACCGGCCTGGTGGCCGAAGGTCTGGCCGAGACCTCTCCCTCTGTGCAGGCTACCCCCTGGTGGCGTCAGGTCACAGGGGCCACCTGGTTCCACCCCGGCGGACCCGGGCCGACCGGTGTGGCTGCTGTTCCCGGTTCGACCCTCGAAGGTTCGAACCTCGAAGAGTGGGCCAGGCATCCGGTCACCCATGTTTCCCATACCGACGCCGAGGCGTATGCGCAGTGGGTGGGTGCCCGGCTGCCGACCGAAGTCGAATGGGAGTTCGCTTCCCGCGGCGGCCTCGAGCAACAGCCCTACCCCTGGGGTTCGGTACGCGAACCCGGCGGTGTGGCCCGCATGAACACCTTCGCCGGGGTCTTCCCCAGCCGACCGACAGCGCCGGTCGGCACCGTTCCCGCCGACGCGTTTGCACCCAACGGCTTCGGTCTGCACAACACGACCGGAAACGTGTGGGAGTGGACGAGCAGTCACTTCAGTGCGCACGACCAGCGACCGGTGCTACGTGGCGGGTCCTATATGTGCCATGACTCGTATTGCCGCAGGTACCGGACCTCGGCACGCTCGGCCGCGACACCGGACACCTCACTCGGTCACACGGGATTCCGTCTGGCTCTCAGCCTCTGAACTCTCAGCGGTGGTCTCCGAGTCGTCGTTCCCAGCTTCCTCGGAGGTCCAGCCGTCAGCCCACTTGCCGGTCTCATAGTCGAACCCGACAGGCTCGCCGTACTCATCCGTGCGCTGGTACCACCCGGTGTAATCCTCGTGTTCGGAGTCGATGCCCCCGTTTGCACCGTCGCCCGGCTCGGTCTGCACGACCTGGAATGCGAAGTCATCGCCGTAGCGATCAGCACCAGCGACCACGGCGTTGTCGACCGCGTTCTGGGCGTACTTGCGTCGCAGTGCGAGCGGATCGGTGCGCAGTTCCTTGAACCAGGCGAAGATGATGAAGAGCATGATGACGGCGAAGGGCACCGCAGTGACGATCACGAGCTGTTGCAGCCCTTCCAGCGCGCTGGCGTCGCCGAGGAGAAGCATGACGACGGCAATGCCCGACATCACGAGACCCCAGAACACGACAACCCACTTCTTGGGTTCCTGATCACCGCGGCTGGCGAGCATGCCCATGACCACCGACGCTGAGTCAGCAGAGGTGATGAAGAAGATCGCGAGGACGACGATCGCGACCGCCGGCAACCACTCGACATAGGGCAGGTTGCCGATGAGGGTGAAGAACACCTCGGGCGCTTCCATGCTGTCGGTGAAACCAGATGCCCCCTCTCGGTACATCCAGATCGACGTTCCGCCCATTATGCCGTAAGCAACAAAAAGCAGGGTCGAAGGGATGAAGATCGTGCCGAGGATGAACTGGCGGATGCTGCGTCCCCGTGAGATACGGGCGATGAACGTACCGACGAACGGAGACCAGGAGATCCACCAGGCCCAGTAGTAGACGGTCCACACGGACTGGAACTCGTATGTTTCGCCGCCCCAGGACAGGGACTTGCCCATCATGTCGAAGAGGGACCCGAGGTATTCCATCATCGCCGAAGGCAGCAGGTTGAGCAGGAACAGTGTCGGTCCCAGGAACAGCACGAGCGCCACGATGCCGACGGTGAGAATGATGTTGATGCTCGAGAGGTAACGGATGCCCTTTGAGACACCGGAGACCGCAGAGATGATGAAGCCGACGGTGAGAACACAGATGATGACGACGAGCATATTGTTCGTCATCGGTCCGGCCCCGCTGACGATGCTCACACCCGTGCCGATCTGCATTGCCGCGATGCCGAGAGCCGCCGCGGTTCCGAACAGGGTTGCGACGATTGCGAAGATGTCGACGACCTTGCCGGCGAAGCCCTCGGTCTGGCGTTTGCCGAACAGGGTCTGGAAGATCGAGGACAGCAGCAGCGAACGTCCGCGCCGGTAGGCGGCGTAGGCGATCGCGCCACCGACCAGGGCGTACATCGCCCAGGCATGGAAGCCCCAGTGGAAGTAGGTCTGGGCCATAGCTCCGTGCAGGGCCTCAGTGGTTTCCGGGTCGTTCGTCAGCGGTGGTGGACTGATGAAGTAGGTCAGCGGTTCGGACGGGCCGAAGAACAGCACGCCGATGCCGATTCCTGCGGCGAAGAGCATCGCCACCCAGGAGAAGGTGCTGAACTCAGCCTTCTCGTCGTCCTTGCCCAGCGGGATCTTGCCATAAGACGAGAACGCGAGGATGAGGAGTGCGACGAGTACGACGATGGCGACGACGTTGAAGAACCAGCCCACATTCATCGTTGACCAGTCGTAAGCGGCCTTAGCCACCGAGGCGACATTGGAGGAATCGGTGATGCCCCAGATCACGAAGGCGACGGTGAGCGTGCCGGCGACGGCGAAGATGATCTTGTCGAGGGAGTAGCGGCGGCGCTGTTCGTCGATCGCGATGCCCGGGACCAGGATCGGGTGGGTGTTGTGCGGGTACTGGGTGTTACTCTCCGGCTCTTCATCGGCCCGGCGGCGGGGGCGGCTGTAGTCCAGCTTGCCCAGGCCCTTTCCGGTCTCTCTGCTCATTCGTTTGGCATCGGCCTTGAGCTTCTCACGCGAGGCTTTCCGCTCGGGGCGCAGGGGGCCGGAATCATCAGTGTCGAGCCTCGGCACGTTCGCTGCTTCGGCTTCCGCGTTGGCCGCCTTCACATCGGGGTCAGCTTCGGCGGATCGGGATGTATCTGGTGTGGAGTCATCGTACATATTGCGATGGCCCTTTCTCAATCGTCGAGGAAACGGATGATCGAAAGTTGCCAGCGTGGCCTACGGCTCTGAACCGCACCACCCGATCGCTGCGCCTTCCCAGGAATCATTGGCGAAGCCGGCGGTGGGATGGGGTGCTG
Source organism: Brevibacterium sp. FME17 (assembly GCF_014897515.1). Lineage (NCBI taxonomy): Bacteria > Bacillati > Actinomycetota > Actinomycetes > Micrococcales > Brevibacteriaceae > Brevibacterium > Brevibacterium sp. FME17. The sequence goes on along the minus strand of NZ_JABUYD010000015.1, from coordinate 90,219 downwards.
TTCGTGTCGCAGAAAGGGTCCGGGCACAGAGGTCTGCCCTGAAAGTACCCGTTTTTTCCATAGCTTCGGACCTTAACAGCTTCCTGTGAGCTTCTCAAAGGATTCCTGCTCCTACCCGGTGTTGACGCGGCCAGGCTCAGCCAGCGAGGTAGCGCGTCTCGATCAGCTCCACGATCTCTTCGCTCGCAGCGACAGCATCGAACTGCGGGTCTTCTGCTGCTTCGGCGACCACAGCATCAATGGCTCCACCGATGATGAGTGCAGCGGTGCGCAACTCGGCTGACTCTGCAGCTCCGAGCGCCTTTCGTGCCGCGCGAAGGAGATCTGCCACCGGCTGCCACCGTGCCGAACTCTCCGTTCGCTCGTTCCCGTGGATGCGCGCTTCGATGGTCACACGGGCGTGACTGGGATGCCTGAGGAAGTGATTCACCATGGAGCGCACATATACACCGGGACGATCACCCACCTCGGCGGACTCAATCGCATCACCGACCGATTCGACCACCGCGCCGAGCACATACCGGTATACACCGCTGACCAGATTGGATTTGTCGGTGAAGTGGTAGAGGACGGTCGGTTTGGTCACGCCTGCGCGATCAGCGATCTGCGACAGTGACACTCCTGAGTATCCGTGTTCGGCGAGGAGCTCGATGGTGACGTCGATGATCTGCGCGCGCCGAGCACGCCGGGTGAAAGTCAACGCTGGCTCGCCCGTCTTCGCCTCCGCTGGGTCTTGTGCCATACCCTGACTTTACCTTAGGATTAAATTACTGACCGATCGGTAGGGGAGGGCTGGTGGACGCTCACATTGGGCAACGCACCCGACTGCGGATGTTGCGTCCTCGGGTGCTCCTGCAGGTGGTCTCAGCCATGTCGATCGCGGCCCTTTGCGGATACTTCCTCCGGTCCCCATCGCCTGTCGGGCATTGGGACAGCGCCGATGGGGAGGCCGAGTTCTTCACCGCGTACGATCTGGCGTTCGAGAGCATGCCGGAGCCGGCGGACACGATGGACGTTCGCTCCAGCTTCGGCGTTGTTCGGGTCTATCGGTTCGCAGGGACCGGCGAAGCCTCACCGATGCTGCTGCTGCCGGGAACCGCCTCATCGACACCGGTTTGGGCGGACAACATGCCGTCCCTGCTCGCACAGGGTGATGTCTACACACTCGATCTCCTCGGCGAACCAGGTCGCAGCATCCAGGCCTCACCGATTGCCGACGCCGAAGACGAGGCCGAATGGCTCGCCGAGACGATCACAGCGATTCCAGAGAATTCCGTGAACCTGATCGGGCTCTCCCTGGGTGGTTGGACGGCGGCCAATCTCGCCATCCGCCGCGCGCAGCATGTGAAGACACTGACCCTCGTCGATCCTGTCTACACCTTCGACAACCTGCCGATGGAAACGATCCTGCGCTCGATCCCGGCCTCCGTCCCGTGGCTTCCCAAATCCGCGCGTGATGCATTCAACTCATACACAGCTGGTGGCATCGAGGTCGAGGATATGCCGGTGGCAGACATGATCGAGGCCGGGATGCACCATTACACAATGAAGAAGCCCGCACCGACTCGGATCACGGAGCAGCAGCTCTCCGACCTGTCGATGCCCGTCCTCGCAATCATCGCGGGACGCTCGGTCATGCATGACCCGAAGACCGCCTCTGCGACGGCACGGCGAGCCTTAGGCACCGAAGCGGTCCATGTCTATGAGGATGCCTCTCACGCCATCACCGGCGAATATCCAGACGAGATCACCGGTGACATCGGGGACTTCATCGCTCGACCGTGACCGGTGCCAGGCGATATCGCCGACTGGCAGGCATGGCCGAATTACACGCGGGTCGGTCGAACCGTGCCTTGCCCGGGTCAGTTCAGCAGTGCCCGGTCACCCAGGGTCGCGCCCTTGAGCTTAGAGAATTCGCCGAGCAGAGTCTTCACCGTCAGCGACTTCTTCTCTTCGGCTGAAGCCTGATAGATGATCTCACCTTCGTGCATCATAATGAGCCTGTTGCCCAGAGCGATCGCCTGCTCCATGTTGTGCGTGACCATGAGTGTGGTCAGCCCGTCATTGGACACGATCTTCTGCGTCAGGTCCGTCACGAGCGCCGCTCGCTGTGGGTCAAGAGCTGCTGTGTGTTCGTCGAGAAGCAGGATTCGAGGCTGAGTGAATCCGGCCATGAGCAGGCTCAGCGCCTGGCGCTGTCCACCGGAGAGCAGACCGACTTTGGTCTTCAACCGGTTCTCCAGGCCGAGTTCCAAAGTGGCCAGTTCATCACTGAACAGGTCCCGCCTCGCCGAGGTGGTCCCTCGTCCCAGCCCACGCCTCTTACCGCGCTTGAGCGCCAGAGACAGGTTCTGTTCGATCGTGAGGTCCGGCGCGGTGCCTGCCATCGGGTCCTGGAACACCCGGCCCAGATACTTGGCCCGTTTGTATTCGGGCATCCGGGACACCTCGGCGCCGTCGATCGTGATCGATCCGGAATCGATGGGAAGTCGGCCCGAGATCGTATTGAGCAGGGTTGACTTTCCGGCTCCGTTGGAGCCGATGACGGTGACGAAGTCAGACTCTTCGAGCTCGAGCGACAGATTCTGCAGGGCCTTGCGTTCGTTGACGGTGCCCGGGAAGAAGGTCTTCGAGATGGTATCGATCTTCAGCATGTGTCTCAGTCCTCCTTCGGGTCTGACGCGACAGTTGTTCCGGTTGCCTGTGCAGACGTCCCCGCGGGGACGTCTGTGGTGCCTTCGGGGACATCGATCGTGCCGGCCGGAACCTGGGCTCCCGCTTCGTTGGCTGGCTCATCTGCTGTCATAGCAGCTGACGAAGCTCGATTTCCGCGTGACCTCAGTGAAGGTATCCGCTTGAGGAAACCCCATCTGGGCAGCAGCAATGCGATGACGACGAGCAGTGCGGTAGTCAGCTTCATGTCGTTGGTGTCCAGGCCGGCACGCAGTGCCAGGAAGATGATGAGACGGTAGATGACCGAACCCATGAGGGCACCGAGGCTGGCCATGAAGATGTTGCGGCTGCCGAAGACTGCCTGGCCCAGGATGACCGAGGCGAGGCCGACGAGGATGAGGCCGATGCCCATGCTGATATCGGAGAATCCCTGATACTGGGCGATGAGGGCACCGCAGAGTGCGACGAAGCCATTGGACAGAGCCAGGGTAAGCATTGTCGTGTTGTCGGTGTTGACACCGAGGCTGCGGATCATCTGTCGGTTATTGCCATTAGCCTGGATCGCCAGGCCCAGATCGGTTGTGAGGAACCAGTCGATGGCGAACTTCAGAATCAAGGTGAAGACGAGAAGAATGGCGATGGAGACCCAGGTGCCCAGCCACATGTTCTCCCTCAACGGGGTGAACACGGTCTCTTCTCGCAGGAGCGGGAGGTTCGCCTTGCCCATGATGCGCAGGTTGATCGACCACAGCCCGATCATCGTCAGGATTCCGGCGAGCAGACCGTCGATGCCGCCCTTGGTGTGGAGAAGTCCTGTGATGTAGCCGGCGATGAGTCCCGCACCGATGGCCGCCAACGTCGCCAGGAAAGGGTTGACCCCGGCGATGATCAAGGATGCGGCGGTGGCGCCACCTGTGGTGAAGCTGCCATCGACGGTGAGGTCGGGGAAGTTGAGGACCTTGAAGGTCAGGTAGACCCCGAGCGCCATCGCTCCGTAGATGAGCCCGAGTTCCAGTGCTCCGAACATGTGTTTCCGATCAGGTGGTGATTTGATGCGTGGGTTGGTGTCGCCGGCCGATCACGGGACCTGATAGGTCACGAGTCTCGGCCGACGACGGGGGTCGAGCTGACGACGACGTGGGTCGCTCAGTCGATGATGCTTAATCGATCAGTCGATGACTTTGTCGGCTTCGTCGATGAGCTTCTTCGGGATTTCAACGCCCTGAGCCTTGGCGGCCTTCGGGTTGACCACGAGTTCGAGGTTGGAGCTGGTCTCTACTGGCATGTCGGCCGGCTTCTTGCCGTCTTGGAGGATCTTCAGCGCCATTTCGCCGGTCTGTTCGCCCAGCTTCGTGTAGTCGATGCCGCGGGTGATCGCCGCACCCTGTTCCACCTGGCCGGCTTCCGAACCGACGAGGAGGGCCTTGTTCTTCTCCGCTGCCTGGACCATGGTCGTGACGGCCGAGACGACGTTGTTGTCGGTCGGGACGTAGTACGCGTCGACCTTACCGAGGGAGTCCACTGCCTGCGCCAGTTCACTGGAGTTGGCGATCGTGGCTTCCTTGATCTTGACCCCAATGTCCTTCGCGGCCTTCTTCGCGAGGTCGACCTGGACTTCCGAGTTGACCTCCCCGGAGCTGTAGACGATGCCGACAGTTTTTGCATCGGGCTTCAGTTCCTTGACCAGTTTGAGCTGGTCGGCGACCGGGTTGAGGTCGGAGGTGCCGGTGACGTTGGCACCCGGCGCATCGTCGGACTTCACAAGCCCGGCCTCTTTGGCGTCGGTGACGGCGGTGAAGAGCACCGGAACGTTGGTGATTGCCTGCGCGGCAGCCTGTGCTGCCGGAGTGGCCACTGCGAGGACGAGGTCGAGGTCCTCGTTGGCGAATGTCTGCGCGATAGAGGTCGCGTTGGCCTGCTCGCCCTGCGCGTTCTGTTCGTCCCATTTGACGGTGACATCGGCATCCTCGAATGACTTCTTGAATCCTACACTGGCGGCGTCGAGCGCCGGGTGCTGAACCAGCTGGGAGATGCCGATCGAGTAGGAATCCCCGCCTTCACCGTCACCGCTGGCGCCGTCTCCGCCCGAACATGCTGATACCGCAATAACCGAACTCACCGCCACAATTGCTGTGGCCAGACGCCTGAGACGCATTCTTCTCCCCTTTGAAAAAACCGGTGCAACTGCGCAGAACCGGCACGAACCCTGTCACTTGTTCCCGGTCGGACCCATCGGTGGGCCTCGTAGAACTGCAGACGAACCACATACTGGCTGCGGCTCAGATCATTCTGATTCCGCAGACGAGCAAGGGTGCGACTGTGATGACAACCACTCTATTGGGCGCCGCTGACACGACCGACCAAAACAAGGTTTTGGAGACAATCGTCCCAGTATTGTTATCTGTCGCGACAAACGTCCCCTGCTGCCGCGCATGCATCACCCAAGCGTCCCGGTGTGGCGTCCCCGCGGGGACGCCACTCCTCAGCATCAGGCTTCGATGGTGACATCCGATCGACCCAGCACGTCGAGGATCCATGCGAAGTCGAAAGCCGTTTCCTTCCAAGAGTCGTACCGTCCGGATGCACCGCCGTGTCCGGCGACCATTTCGGTTTTGAGCAGCACATCGGCACCGACCTCACGGAGTCGAGCGACCCATTTGGCAGGTTCGACGTAGAGGACCCGGGTGTCATTGAGGGAGGTCACCGCCAAAATCTTCGGATGGGCCACCTCTGCGACGTTCTCGTACGGAGAATAGGAGCGCATGTATTCGTAGACGTCCTGGTCGTGGAGCGGGTCTCCCCACTCCTCCCATTCGATGACGGTGAGGGGAAGTTCGGGCATGAGGATGGAGGTCAGCGCATCGACGAAGGGCACATGCGCACTGACCCCGGCGAAGAGCTCCGGAGCCATGTTCGTCACCGCTCCCATCAGCAGCCCTCCGGCCGATCCCCCGGTTGCAACAAGCTTCTCCGGACTCGTCCACCCTTCGGCCACGAGGTGGCGTCCAGCCGCAATGAAATCGGTGAAGGTGTTCTTCTTCGCCGAGGTCTTGCCCTGGTCGTACCAGTGCCGGCCCATCTCACCGCCGCCTCGCACGTGTGCGATGGCGAAGACGACTCCGCGGTCGAGCAGGGAGAGCCGCGAGACGGAGAAGTAGGGATCCATGCTCATCTCGTAAGAGCCGTACCCGTAGAGCACCAAGGGGGCAGGCTCGGCTGGAGCTGCTGCAGTGTCCGTCGCCGAGGTGGTGGTGCTGTTCGTCGCCGAGGTGGTGGTTCCGGTGGCAAGCGGCACCAGATCGGTGCGAAAGACCAGGGAGATCGGAATCTGAGTTCCGTCCTCGGCACTGGCCCAGACAAGGGATTCGCGGTAGTTCTCAAGGTTGACCGAGCCGAGGACGGGCTGGCGTTTGAGGACCGTGTCAGTGCCGTCTGTCACGCTGTGCTGATAGATCACAGCGGGTGTGGACATGGAGGTGAAGAGCAGTCGGATGCTCGTCTGTGTGAACTCTGGGTTGCCGGCGAATCCCAGGGTGCCGGTTTCGCGAGAGAAAGGCAGTTCCTGCAGGCGACCGAACGGCGAAACAGTGTCGCTGGGAGTCGACGCTCCACTTCGCACGGCCTGCCCGCTCGTGTTCAGCTCGATGATGCCGACCCGGGCGAATCCGCCGCGACGGTAACTGACGACGATGAAGTCGGCGAAGGCGTCGACATCTTCGATGCGCAGCCCGTCGACGTCATCCAGCAAGGGACGACCGAGGGTGGATGGGTCGGCGATGCCGCCGGGTTCGTCGATGGCGTCGACGGGTTCGCGTGCGGTACCGGCCGGATCGGAGACGGGCACATCGATGATATCGAAGTCATCGCGGTCCTGATTGTGGGTGATGAGGAAGCGGTCCTCACCGGCGATGATCGCATGCTCCACGGAGTATTCGACTCCGTCGACGCGGGGCCAGACCACCTGCGGAGTGGTTTCGAGGTCATCGGCTTCGAGCGACCAGAATCCTGTGGTGGTCTTCGACCCGGTGACGACGAACATGTATTTGCCTGAACGGGCAAATCCCGAGCCGACGAAGAAGCGCTCGTCGGGCTCGTGGAAGATGCAGACATCGTCGCTGCTGTCGGTGCCGACGACGTGGCGCCAGACCTTCTCCGGTCGCCATGCCTCGTCGACAGTGGTGTAGAAGACGTAGCGGCCGGCGGGGTCGATGGAGGCACCGGCGAAGGTGCCTTCGACGGTGTCGGGCAGATCTTCGCCTGTGCTCAGGTCGCGCAGTCTCAGTGTGTAGCGTTCGTCTCCGGAGTTGTCGACGCCGAAGAGCAGATACCGACCGTCATCGGTGAGAGAGAAGGTGCCCAGCGAGAAGAACTCCTGCCCCTCGGCTGCGATGTTCGAGTCGAAGATGACCTCTTCGCCGGGAAGCGTCTCCTCGCCGACCTCGGGCGGAGTCCAGTCATCGGCGTTCGCGATGGGGGCGCGAACGCTGATCCCGTAGTCGAGCCCTGCTTTGGTGCGGGAGAAGTACCAGTAGTCGCCGCGCCTGGTCGGTACCGACATGTCGGTTTCCTTGATGCGGGTTTTGATCTCGGTGAAGATCGATTCGCGCAGTGGTTCGAGTCCGGATGTCTGGGTGTTCGTCCACTCGTTCTCGGCCTCGAGGTGGGCGATGACCTCCGGGGATTCCTTCTCACGCATCCACTCGTAGTCATCGACGAAGGTGTGGCCGTGGTGGGTGCGCTCATGGGGGATCTTCTTGGCCACGGGGGCGCTGGGGGCAGTGTCGTTCATGGTCCCAGCCTAACTACCTCGACGTCGATGATGGCGCGCAGATGGCGATGGCGCATAGATGCGAACGGGTGCGCCCATGACACCTCACATCGCGAACTTCACTCCCGCAGTTCCCGCGTGTCCAGGTGAGCAGAATGAGCAGAACGCGATCAGTGCGCACAACCGAGTAATTGTGACGTGAATCAACCTAAGCTATGACGAGCCTCACATGCAGTTCACAACCGATATGAAAGTTTGGTCAATGACGAACCATTCCGCCTCAGATCCTGGCGCAGATCCACGGTCCGAGCCGCCTCATCCGACTCGGCGCATGTTCGGTCGGATCACCTACGGTGCCATCGCAGTGGCTGCCATCGGGACCGCCACCGCCTACTCGGTCAAAGCAGCATCGGCCAAGGGAGATCTCTCCTCGAACCTCACAATCATCGCACCTGCCGGTGCCGGTGGCGGTTGGGATGGGTTCGCCCGCGAGACCCAGCAGGCCATGCGGATGAACAACCTGGCCAACAACTCCCAGGTCGTCAACATTCCCGGCGCCGGTGGCACCATCGGGCTCGGCAAGTTCTCCACTATGGGCGGTCAGGCCGACACCCTCCTGGCCACCGGTACCGCGATGGTCGGCGGCATTGCGCTCAACAAGTCGCCCGTCGGGTTCTCCGACACGACTCTGCTCGCCCGGGTCGCGGAGGATTATGACGTACTCATCGCCGCCGCCGATTCTCCGTACAACACGATCGATGACGTCGTCGGCGCCTGGAAGAAGGACCCGGAAGGGTTCGTCTGGACAGGCGGTTCTGCCGGTTCCGTCGATCACCTCACGATCGCTCAGCTGGCTCTGCTCTCCGATATTCCGGCCTCTGGCATCACCTATATTCCGAAGTCCGGCGGCGGTGAGGCGATCCAGACGCTGCTCTCGGGCACAACAGACTTCGCGTCCTGTGGTTTCAACGAGGTCTCGGACCAGATCGAAGCCGGCCGCGTCAAGGCTCTCGGTGTGGCCTCACCGAAACGCATCGACGGCTACGACGAGGTTCCCACGATGACGGAACAGGGTTACAAGGTGACTCTGACCAACTGGCGCGGCTTCCTCGGCGCCCCCGACATCAGCGAGGATCAGAGCTCGCAGCTTGTCGACATCCTCAAGCAGACTCGTGACAGCGCGGAATGGGCCGACGCCCTCGACCGCAACAAATGGACGGACGTGTGGCTGACAGGTGATGAGTTCGCAGAGTTCGTCAAGGAGGACACTTCTCGGATCGAGAAGCTGCTGAAGGAGTTGGGACTGTGAGCATCAATACGTCAACGGAGAAGAGAACCAGGACGGGCCACCTCGGCGCCGGGACCTGGTGGCAGGGGCGATCAGGTCTCCTGGTCCCCCTCATCATGGCCGGGTTCTCGACCTACCTGCTCATCGGCATCATCACGATGGACGTCGCCGAGGATGCCGATCAGCCGGGGCCGCAGTTCTTCCCCATGATCATCATGATCGTCGGCTACATCCTCACTGTTCTGCTGACGATCGCCTATATCCGCAATCCCGAACCCGTCGATGTCGACGATGGTCTCCCCGCGGAGGTGGAGGAGGAGAAGGCATTCTCGACGCCTGTCACCTCGGCGGTATCTGCCTCACGCCTTGACCCGCATGAAGAGGATGAACCGGCCCAGGACCGTAAGGCACTTGCTGCAGCTCGGGCGGAAGACTCCGCACATCGCACCCACAGCGACTTCGTGTCCCTGGCCTGGGGTGCCGGCGGCTTCGCCGCGTTCGCCCTCATCTTGGAGTTCGCCGGGTGGATCCTTGCCGCTGCTCTTCTGTTCTGGTGCGTGGCCCGGTCGATGGGGTCGAAACGTCCTCTGTTCGACCTCACCATGGCACTGACTTTCTCGTCCCTGGTCTACATCGCGTTCGCGGTGCTGCTGGGGCTCAATCTTCCTTCGGGAATCCTGGGAGGTGGCTTCTGATATGGACGCTCTCATGTCCCTCTTCGAAGGCTTCACACACGCGCTGACGCCGATGAACCTGCTGTGGGTTCTCGTCGGCTGCTTCCTCGGCACCGCCGTGGGCGTACTGCCGGGTCTGGGGTCATCGATGGCAGTGGCACTGCTGCTGCCGATGACCTTCGCTCTCGACCCGACCGGTGCATTCATCATGTTCGCCGGCGTCTACTTCGGTGGTCTTTTCGGTGACTCCACCATGGCCATTCTCATGAACACACCCGGCCAGGCATCGGCGATCGCTTCGACGTTCGAAGGCCACAAGATGGCGCGCAACGGGCGAGCCCCGCAGGCTCTGGCGACGGCCGCGATCGGTGCCTTCATCGGCGGTTTCATCTCCTGCTGTCTCGTTGTGTTCGTCGCACCTGCATTGGCAGACTTCTCGTCGAACTTCGGTCCTGCAGAGTTCTTCGCACTCGCACTCTTCGCGTTCGTTGCGACCTCTTCGGTCGTCGCTGACTCCGTACTCAAGGGCCTCATGGCTCTGGTGCTCGGCATCGGCTTCTCGGTCATCGGCATCGATTCGGTCTCCGGAACGGAACGCTTCACCTTCGGTGTCCCCGAACTCTTCGACGGGGTTTCGCTGGTCACGGTGACCGTCGCGATCCTGGCCCTGGGCGAGGTCTTCTTCATCGCCTCCCGGATCCGTCGCAAGGTGAACGACAACACGATCAACTCCTCGGGTCGCCCCTTCCTCTCCCGCAAGGAATTCGGCGAGGCACTGCCGGCCTGGCTGCGGGGGACTGCAATCGGCCTGCCCTTCGGTGTGATTCCAGTCGGCGGCGCAGATGTGCCGACGTTCATGTCCTATGGTCTCGAGCGCAAACTCGACTCCAGACGCGAACATCCGAAGTTCGGTGACAAAGGTGCCATCCGCGGCCTGGCCGGACCCGAGTCGGCAGGTTCCGCCACGACCGGCATCGCCATGGGTGCCCTGCTGGCCTTGGGCCTGCCGATCTCAGCGACAGCCGCGATCATGTTGGCGGCGTTCCGCCAGTACGGTCTGCAGCCAGGGCCGCTGCTCTTCGACCGATCCCCTGACCTTGTGTGGGGTCTGCTGGCGAGCTTCTTCATCGCCATGGTCGTCCTCCTCATCATCAACCTGCCCTTCGCTCCGCTGTGGGCCAAGCTGCTCAAGATCCCGGATCCCTACCTCTACGGTGGCATCGCAGTCTTCTGCGGGCTGGGCATCTATGCCACCTCGGCGTCGCAGTTCGAGCTCATGGTCCTGCTGGGAATCGGCATCATCAGCTTCGTGCTCAAACGCTACGGAGTGCCGCTGGCTCCGCTGATGATCGGCATGGTGCTGGGCCCACTGGCAGAATCCAGTCTGCGCGATGCCCTGCTGGCTTCGGGCAACGATGTCTCGACCCTCGCGTCCTCGCCGATCACGATCGTCCTCTATGTCGTCCTCATCGGCGCACTGCTCTACACCGGCATCGGTCGAGTGTTGGCACGTCAGCGGCAGAAGAAGACAGCCGCGGCGACATCGCGTGACAGCGAGTCGGTCAGCTCATGATCTGAGCAGTGGAACCTGATGCATGAAGACGAAAGGCCCCGTGGATGATTCGATCGAATCGTCCGCGGGGCCTCGTGCGTTCTAGGAGGTCTGACTCTCGCTCAATCTGTCCTGTCCATCCGTCCTCAGGAAATAGGCTCAGTGATGCGAGGCTCTTCAACTGGCCCAGGAAGGAGCCGGCCCGCGCCCTTGAGACCGAACGTGGTGAGGACCGCAGCGATGAGGACGAGGACGACCGCTGCACCTGCCGCCCATTGGACGCCGAGGTCGAAGGACGCAACAGCAGCCTCGGCGAGTTGATCACCGATCTGCCCACCTTTGGCACTCGCATGCTCAAGTGAGGAACCAAGGGTGTCGAACTCCGGACCGCTCGCCTTGGCACCCAGCGTGGCCTGCAGGTGGGAGCCGAAAACCATAGTCGAGAGTCCGCCGAGGACGGCGGTTCCCATGACCGATCCGAATTCGTAGGCCGTCTCGGAGATCGCCGAGGCGGCACCCGCCTTGTGCGCAGGAACAGCCGCGAGGATGAGGTCGTTCGTGATGACCTCGGCCGTGCCGATGCCGATGCCGAGGATGAGGAACGAGATGACCATGCCCGCGACCGAATGTTCGGGTGAGAAGGCCACGATCCCGAGCCCGACTGCATTGAACACGAGGGCACAGGGAACAACCACGCGCGGCTGGACTCGCGCCATGATCGGCACCGCCGCGTAGCCGGCGACGATCGAGGTGACGAGGCCGGGGATGAGGACGAGCGCCGCCTCGACCGGGGACATGCCGAGAACCAGCTGGAGCAGCTGGGTGCCGAAATAGAGGAATCCGGCCAGGCCCATGACGCTGAGCAGGTTGGACGCCACTGCTGAGCTGAAGACCTTGTCGGTGAAGAGCCGGACGTCGAGCAGCGGACGCGAGGAATAGAGCTGGCGAAGAACGAATCCGGTTCCCGCAAGCGCGGTCACCATGAGGCTGGCCCAGAAGAGGAGGTCCACGCCCTCGGCCATAACGTGTTTGATGGCGAAGACGAGCGGGGTGAGCGTGAGCATGGACAGCACGATCGACAAGGGGTCGATCCGGCCCGGGTTCGGGTCACGCGACTCCGGCAACAGCACGATGGCGGCGGGAATGAAGATCGCAATCAGAGGAAGGTTGATGAAGAAGATCGCGCTCCAGTGGAAGTGCTCGAGCAGAATTCCGCCGACGATGGGCCCGAGGGCGGCGCCGCCTGAGAACATGGCGGACCAGGTGGCGATGGCGACCCGGCGGTCCTTGGCGTTGAGGAAGATGTTGCGGATGAGCGAGAGCGTCGAGGGCATGAGGGTGGCGCCGAAGATGCCCAGCAGCGCACGGGCGGCCATGAGCATCTCCGGCGAAGTGGAGAACGCAGCCAGCAGCGAGGCCAGGCCGAAGCCGATGGCGCCGACGACGAGCAGTTTGCGGCGACCGACCCGGTCACCGATGCTGCCCATGGCCACGAGGAGTCCCGCGAGCATGAGCGCATAGATGTCGACGATCCAGAGGAGCTGGGTGCCGGTGGGATGGAGGCCGGTGCTGATGGCCGGTATCGCGAATCCCAAGACGGTGTTGTCGATCGAGATGAGCAGAACAGGGATCATCAGCACAGCCAGGCCAGCCCATTCGCGCCGACCAGCGCGCAGTTGTGGTGTCTGTGTGGTGAACATGGAATCTACTGTACCGTCTAGACGGTACAGTGAACAAGGCCGGGGAGAGTCCGCTCAGGGAATATGCAGGTGGCCACCCGCCCCTAGCGCCCTCAAGCGTCCGCCCACCAGCTTCACAGGATCTCGGGCTCCGGATTTCCGACACCGGCGAGGAAGTCGAAGTCACAGCCCTGATCGGCCTGGTTCACGTGGCGACGGTAGAGCCCGAGATAGCCTCGTTCATGGCCGAGGTCCGCCGGAGCGATCCGAGCCAGCCGATCGGCCCATTCCGCTTCGTCGACCTTGGCGTTGATGGTCCCTGCAGTGACATCGAGTTCGATGAGATCGCCTGTTCGCACCGCGGCAAACGGTCCGCCCACCGCCGACTCCGGGGCGACGTGGAGGATGCAAGTGCCATAGCTGGTCCCCGACATTCGGGCATCGGAGATCCTCACCATGTCGCGCACGCCCCGCTCGACGAGCTTCTTCGGCAGGGGCATCATTCCCCATTCGGGCATTCCCGGAGCTCCGACCGGACCGGAGCCGCGCAGGATGAGGACCGTGTCCTCGTCGACTTCGAGACCCGGGTCATCGATCTGAGCCTTGTACTCTCGGTAGGAGTCGAAGACGAGCGCGGTTCCCACATGCCTAAGCTTCTTCGGATCCATCGATGCAGGCTTGATGACCGCCCCATCCGGACACATGTTGCCACGCAGCACGCGCAGCGCCGGAACCGACGACACAGGATTGTCGACTCCGCGGATGATGTTGTCTTCGTGGACCTCTGCCGGCTCGACCTCGTCACCCAGGACTCCCCCGGTGATGATCGGCGCGTCCAGGTGGAGCAGATCCTGCAGGCGATTGAGCAGCCCCAGGATCCCGCCCGCGTCGTAGAAGTCCTGCATGAGGTAGTCGCCGGCAGGCCGGATGTTGGCCAACAGCGGAACTCGCGAAGCGAGCGCGTCGAACAGGTCGTTCGTGGTGTCAAGGCCCGCGCGCCGCCCCAGGGCGACGAGGTGGACGATGGCATTCGTCGATCCGCCCATGGCCAGCGCGACCACGGAAGCGTTGTGGACAGCCTCGGCGGACATAATCGTCGAAGGCGCACGGTTGTTCCACACCGCATCGACGGCCAGCCGTCCGCTGGCGGCGGCGAGGCGAGACTGATCGGCCATCACGGCGGGAATCGATGACGCTCCGGGCAGGGAGAACCCGAGGACCTCGGCGATGGCCGTCATCGTCGAAGCCGTTCCCATCGTCATGCAATGGCCAGGAGTTCGAGCGATGCCGCCTTCCATCCCCTTCCATTCGCACTCGGAGATGTTGCCGGCCCGGAGCTCATCCCAGTACTTCCACACATCCGATCCGCTGCCGAGCGTCTGACCCTTCCAACATCCGCTCATCATCGGCCCTGAGGGAAAGTAGACCGAGGGGATGTCCATGCTGATGGCCCCCATGAGGAGTCCCGGAGTTGTCTTGTCGCAGCCGCCCATCAGCACCGCGCCGTCGATGGGATACGACCTCAGCAGCTCTTCGGTCTCCATGGCCAGGAGGTTCCGGTAGAGCATCGTCGTCGGCTTCTGAAAGTTCTCCGACAGCCCGATCGCCGGCAGTTCGAGAGGAAAGCCGCCCGACTGGAAGACGCCGCGCTTGATCTCTTCGACTCGCTGCGGGAAGTGGCCATGGCACGGACTGATGTCGTTGTAGGTGTTGATGATGCCGATGATCGGCTTGCCGACGAAGTCCTCCTCCGAATACCCCAGCTGTTTGATGCGTGAGCGGTGTCCGAACGATCGCAGATCATTGACACCGAACCACCGATGGCTTCGCAGTTCTGTGGGTTCCTTCGACATTGCACTCTCCCTGTCTCGAATCCTCTCGGCTCTCGCCGAACTCATTTCCGCCGCGTCGGACCCGGCAGCGCGGGCGACGGTTGCACCTGTCGACCCTGTCACGGATAGACGACCAGCGACAGGAACGCCGTTGCGATCGTCAGAATCACCGCAAGCGGCAATCCGATCTTGATGTAGTCGGTGTACCGCAGCTTCGCCACGAGGGTCTGCGTCATGCAAGGGGTCCCGATCGGGGTGAAGACGGCGATGTTGCAGGCCAGCGTGATGGCGATCGCCCAGCTGGTCGGGTCGGCACCGACCGAGGCCGCCACGGACATTCCGATCGGCACGAACATCGCCGTGAGAGCGACGTTCGAGGCGAAGTTCGTCAGGACCATGGCAGCCATGCACAGGAACAGCAGGATCAGCCATTCCCCCGAGATCCCGCCGAGGAGGCTGGTGATCCAGTCGGCCACGAGCTGCCCGCCACCGGACTGAGTCAAGCCGGCCCCGAAGGCCTGGGCAGCGCTGAGGATGATGATCGTGTTCCAGTCGATGCGCTTGAGCGCTTCCGTGAACGGCAGGCATCCGGTGACGATGAGGACGATGGCGCCCACCATGGCGACCGTCGCGATGTCGGCGATGCCGATCGAGAACCCGACGATCATGAGGATGAGGACAACCAGCGAGAACGGCATCCGCCAATTCAGCGAGGCCTTCGGCGGTGTGTGATCGACCACGGCGGTCGAGACACCGGGGCCCGCTGAATCGCCGGTTCGCGAGCCATCTGACCGGGAGGAGGAAGTCCGCGATTTTGCCGAATGGCCGCGCTCCTCCGAGTCAGGCAGCTCCGTGGAGTCGAGACCCACCAGATCGACCGGCCCGCGATCGGCAAGGACGCGTGTGCCGATGCGGTAACCCAGGGTGGCCATGTAGACAACCGTGATGATGATCAGCGGTCCCCCGACGGCGCTGAGGGTGAACATGCTCATGGGACGCGCGCCCTCGGTCTCCATAAGAATGTCCTGGGTGACGAGCTGCGCCGTGGAACCGGTGAGAGTGGCGATGCCGCCGATGGCGGCTCCGATGCCAGCGGAGATCGCCAGGAGCTGCACGTTCAGCTTCGTCGTGGCCCGGGCCGCGAGGATGCCGATGAGCGGCAGGAAGATCGCGACGACAGCGCTGTTGCTCAAGAATGCCGAGAGGCAGGCGGTGACCAGAGTGATCGCGGCGACGAGCAGTCGCGGACTGCGCTCGACCCTGCTGCGTTGGAACCACTTGACCACGAGGTCGATGACGCCGGTATTGAACAGGGCACTGCCGACGACCATCATGCACGCGGTGAAGACCGTCGCGGTGCTGCCGAATTTGACGTACGAGTCCTCAAAGCTCAGCGCCCCGATCGCCACCATCAGCAGCGATGCGCCGACCGCAGTGATCGCGATCGGGATCTTCTCGAGAATGAAAGAGATCATCGCGACCACGATGATGAGGAGGCCGAGAACCGCCTGCCATTCGTCCATGTGCTGAAGTCTCCTTTGACTTGTGCCGGTCAGCGTCCGTTCACTGCCGATCTGTGGTGTTCAGATATGAACTGGTAGTCTCTATATGAACAACCCTATTGAGAGGATCCGACCGCGTCAAGGCGCTTGCCGGTGATACCCCCCGAACAAAGGAGTACGGATATGGAGACTGCGACGAACGCGGACGAACGAAGAACAGCCTCGGCGCTGGCCCTGCGCAGCGGCGAGGCGGCAGTCGGGACATTCGTGGGATTGGGGTCGGTTCCGGCCACTGAGATCTGCGCCCGGGCCGGGTTCGAATGGCTCCTCGTCGATCTCGAGCACGGAGCCGGCAGCGAGGCAGACCTCAACGCTCAGGCGCACACGGCGGCGCGGTTCGGAGCGCTGAGCATCGTTCGCGTGCCGACGCCCGATCGCATCCACTGTTCACGAGCACTGGATCTCGGCGCCGATGGGATCATGGCGCCGAGGTTGGACACCCCGGAGGACGTCACTGACTTCCTCAGCCACCTGCGCTATCCTCCGCAGGGCGACCGCGGCGTCGCGACCTACCATTCGGCGGCGGGTTACGGGCTGGTCAAGGACTACTTCGAGAATCTGCCGCGGCCGCTGGCCTTCGTGCAGATCGAATCCGACGAGGCTCTGCAGAATGTGGATTCCATCGCCACCATCGACGGCGTCGATGTACTCTTCGTCGGACCACGAGATCTCTCCTCATCGCTCGGAGCCGCCCCGTCCCTTGACGATCCTGTCTTCGCCGCGGCTTGTTCACGCGTGGTGAAAGCCGCGGCCGAGAATGGCATCGCCGCCGGAATTCTCGCCGGTACTGCGGCAGCGGTTGAGGGGTTCGTCGACCTCGGTTTCACCGCAATCGCCGTCGGATCAGACTCGAGCCTCATGGCGAACGCTGCCGTGCATGCGGTGACAACGGCGCAGGGCCTGCTCGACAGTTAAGCTTTCTCAGAGACCTGGCCCGAACCCGCGAAGGAGCATCTGTGACGACTGCCGACGACAGCAAGTACCGTGCACCCGCCGCGATCTGTGCCGCCGATGTGCTCCTCGCGGTGGCGCGCAGTGAGACCAGACTGAATGCCGGGCAGCTGTCTGCTCTGACCGGACACAACCGATCGCTGGTCTATCGCGCGGCCAAGAGTTTGGTCAGTCGCGACTTCCTCGAAGAATACGAACTGCAGGGAAGCGTCTGGTTCCGCCTAGGCCCGGCTGCGGGAGAGGTCGGCGGGGCATACCAGCGAGCGATCCCATTCCAAGAGAGCATTCGACGTCAGATGGGTCAGCTGAGCGAGCGCTTCGGGGAAACGGTGAGTGTGGGACGCCTCGAGGGCACGGAGGTGAGGTACCTGATGAGAGAGGAGGGCAGGAACTCTGTTGTCGCACTCTCCCACGTCGGCAAGCGGCTCCCTGCCCACGCGACGGCGATCGGGAAGGCACTGTTGGCCGACCTCGACTGGTCAGACGTCAGGCACAGCTTCGGTGAGAACGCCGCCCTTCGCCAACTCACCGACTCCACGATCCATAACCTGTCTGATCTCAAAGTCGATCTCGTCGAGGTAGGCGAACGCGGTTATGCGGTGGAATACGAGGAAGTCGTGCAGGGGCGCTGCTGTGTGGCCGTGACCATCCCCGGGTTCGAGGTGTTCGGCACACGAATTGCCATGAGCATGTCGATGCCTCGGCCCAGGTTCGATGACGAGCACGAACAGATCGCCGCCGACCTGCTCCGCTGCGCCGCGGAACTTCGGGACGACGTCCGCGACCGCAGAGACCTGGGCGGCGCTGAGTCTCTGGCCTGATCGACTAGGCTCAGCGCTATGGCACGAAACCCCTCCGACACCAAAGAGAGACTGCTCGACGCGTTCGACTCCCTGCTCGACGAGCGTGGGACATCGGGAGCAACACTCGATGCCGTTGCTGCGAAGGCAGGAGTTTCCAAAGGCGGCCTCCTCTACCATTACAGGTCGAAGGCGGAGCTCATCAAGGGCAGCCTGGAGCGTCTCGGGCGACTCGTCGCCGAGGACGTCGAAGCCATGAAGGCTGCAGGAGATCGTCTTCACCTCTATTACCTCGAGACTTCGGCGGAGATCGGCACGCCCCTCGATCAGAGCCTCATCGCCGCCGGCTGTCTCACCCAGGAGTACGACGAGGCGAAGACCGCGCTGAGAAAGACACGCGAGGCGTGGTTCGACGTCCTCAACGACCACCTCGGCGATCCCGCTCTGGCGATGACCATCCAGCTCATCGGCGACGGAATGTACTTCAACCAGAACTTCGACCTCTCCCAGGACGAAGCTTTGGCCCACGTCAAGAACGTCCTGGCACGACTGGGCCTCTAGGCGGTCGCCGTCACCACCTAAATCCTCGAACTGGTTCCAGGAGTGGGCGATTTGTGTCGAAAATCGGCCGTGAAATCGACACAAATCGTCCACTCCGGTCATGTGCACTCGACCGGGACCGTGCAATCTCAAGCACGACGACTCATGTGCAATTTCCTGTGGAGACCGAACCTCTGTCCACAGGCCGAATTTCTGCCCTTCACTCTTCTTGCCGACTGAGCGAACATACCGAGTATGTTCAATCACGACCGCTGGGAGATGAAGGACTATCCGCGCCTCTTTCGGGTCACCGATCACGCCCAGCTCGGGATTACTCGCCACAGCATCTATCACTCGAATAGGTACCCGTCAGTGTTGCCGGGAGTCCGAATGGACAAGCAAACACCCGAGAGACACCCGACTCCGCTCTGGGCCGATCAGGAGTGGAAAATGGTCGCGTTGAGATTGCGTGCGGCACTGCTCCGCTACTCCAACATCGCCGCCAGTCACGCTACCGCGGCTCGACTCTACGGTTGGCCCTTGCCGTCGAACCTGATGACTTCACAGCTTCATCTCTCGACAGCCGACAAGAGCGCCCGCATTCGCCATCCGCAGATAACCCTGCATCGTCCGACCCAGATGTCCTCGCTGGACTGGCTCGGTCTCCCGATTCTTGCCGCGGAAGACATATTCATCGGCATCGGACCGGATCTCCTCCTCCGCGATCTGGTTCTGCTCGGCGACGCGGCAGTCGGCAATTGGCACGGATCACCGCAGATCTCACTGCCGAACCTGCAGCAGGCAGTCCGCCGCCGTTCCCGCCTTCGAAGTGGAGATCACCTGCTCGCCGGACTTGACCTGATACGCCCGACAGTCGACTCACCCGCCGAAACCAATCTGCGCCTCTGGATGCTGGCTGTCGGACTGCCCGAACCCGTCGTTCACCCGCGCGTCCATTGTCGCCTTCTGAACCGAGTCGTCGAGCCCGACTTGGGCTACCCCGATGAAAAACTTGCTGTGGAATATGAAGGCGAACATCACCTCAGATCCAAGAGTCAGTGGAACAGCGACATCGACCGCGATGAAGGGCTTCGACACGAGGGGTGGACCGTCATCAAAGTGACAAGCAGAACTGACTACGGACTCCTCGAGACCAAGATCCGTCACCATCTCGGCATATCAAGAGCGTCCTGATATCGAGAACCTCTCCTGACGACGCCCTCTTCCCCTCTTTGCGTGACAAGACTCCCGCCTTGTGCGACAAAGAGTGGGCGATCTGTGTTGAATTCTCTGCAAAATCCAGCACAAATCGCCCACTCCCAACGACCTACGACCTACGACCAATCCAAGCAGGCCGCTCCCACTCCAGGTGCCTTACCTACGCCAGGTGGTGCACTTCCTGCAGCCCGTACACCGGCGTCTCGAGTCCCTCATAGCGTGCCTTGAGCTGGAGTGCCAAGTACAGCGAGTAGTGCCGCGACTGGTGCAGGTTCCCGCCCATGAACCATAGGTTCTCCTGCTGGGTGGGCTTCCACATATTGCGCTGTTCGCCTTCCCACGGGCCCGGATCCTTCGTCGTGTCCGAGCCCAGGCCCCAGCATTTGCCGACTTTGTCTGCTGTCTCCTGATCGATGAGATCAGCAACCCAACCATTCATCGACCCGTATCCGGTCGCATAGACGACGAGGTCGGCCGGCAACTCGGTACCGTCTTCCAACACCACAGAGTCAGCAGTCAGATGGTCGACATTGCCTTTGGCCAATTTCACCTTGCCATCGGCGATGAGCTCAGCTGAGCCGACGTCGATGTAGTAGCCGGAGCCCCGGCGCAGGTACTTCAGGAACATTCCGGACTCATCGTCACCGAAGTCGAGGTCGAACCCTGCATCCGTCATCCGCTGGTAGAAGTCCTTGTCGCGTTCTTTCATCTGCTCATAGAGCGGGATCTGGAACTCGGGCATGATCCGATACGGCAGGGAGGCGAATGTGAGGTCGGCCTTCTCAGTGGTCACTCCGTTGGCGAGAGCCTTCTCCGAATAGAGGTCGCCGAGGCCGATGTCCATGAGTGAGTCGCTCTTGACGATGTGAGTACTCGAGCGTTGGACCATCGTCACGTCTGCATCGTTCTCATACAGTGCCCCACAGATGTCGAAAGCGGAGTTGTTGCTGCCGATGACGACGACCTTCTTACCGGCATAGGCATCGGGCCCGGGGTGCTGCGAGGAGTGCTGCTGTTCGCCCTGGAAGACATCGGATCCTGGGAACGAGGGAACGTTGGGCTTACCCGACATCCCCGTGGCCATGACCAGGTGCGTCGGGTTGAGAGTGATCTTCTCACCGTTGCGTTCGACGTTGACCGTCCACTGACCAGAGGCTTCGTCATATTTCGCCGAGGTGGCTGTCGTCGATGACCAGTACGGAATCTCCATCACCTTGGTGTAGAACTCCAACCAGTCAGCGATCTTGTCCTTGGGAGCGAACACCGGCCAATTCTCAGGGAACTTGAGATAGGGCAGGTGGTCGTACCAGACAGGGTCGTGCAGGCACAGCGACTTGTACCGCGAGCGCCACTGGTCTCCGGGCCGTTCCCACCGATCGATGACGAGTGCCGGAACACCCAGCTGGCGCAGGCGAGCGCCGAGTGCGATGCCGCCCTGTCCCCCACCGACGACGAGCGTGTACGGCTGGGCGGTGTCACCCCAGGCGGCATCCTCCTCGGCGAGCTTCTCCGACCAGCTCTTCCGCTCGGGGTCGACTCCGTGTTCGGCTCCTTTGGGCCGGCGAGGTCCCTGCGGCTCCTCGTGGTCTTTGAGCTCCTGCAAAGTAGTGAGCAGCGTCCACGCTTTGGTTCCGTCTTCGTCGACCAGACGAACCATGCCCTTGCCCCTGCCGACTGCGGTGGCATAGGTGAACCAGGCTTCGGTGACTCCATCGGCTGTGGTGGCCGGTTCTCCGAGTTCGAAGTCCGATGCGGCGACGCGGTCGATGACCTCCGTCAGAAGGTCCCTGATGCCGTCACGGTTCTCGACGGTGGACAGGTTCCAGGAGAAGGCGACGAGGTCCCTCCAGTAACTCGTGGTGGCGAACAGACTCACTGCGGCTTCGACGTCCCTGCTGCGCATCGCGGATTCGAAATCGCCCAGCCACTGCGTTGCAATGTCATCGGCTGTGAGCTGCTGGCGGTCGATTGTCGTTGTCATGTCACTCCTCTTCGTTGAGCTGTGTGACTCCAAGCTATGCCGCCGCCGGCACCGAAGAAAGGGTTGCATCGAGTTGCATATGCAGTGAGCCACATCACCCCTATACTCGGAAGCATGCCTCAGCTCGACCTGGCGCATCTTGCTCGGGATCTGTCCCGCATTCACGATGCCGTGATCACCGGCGGTTCGCCGCCGGAGCAGCCGCGAGCGCTCGTTGCACGCTCGTGGCAGAGGATGCTGCGCTTGGGATTGGATCCCTCGGGCGGCAATCGTCGAGTTCTGTCCGCCGAGGCGGATGTGGAGTCCCGCAGACGCGATTCGAAGCTGCGCCTCATCGTTGATGAGCTCAAAACCATTCTTCTGCGGATTCCCGATGCCGCGACCTTCATCCTGGTCGTCACCGACGCCGAGGGTGTGATCCTGTGGCGCGACGGTGCCAGTGCCGCCCAGCGTCAGGCGGACAGTCTCGGCTTCGTCGAGGGTGCCCACTGGTCCGAACCCGTGGTGGGCACCAATGCCATCGGCACCGCGTTGACCGAAGAGGCCCCAGTTCAGCTGTTCTCCGCCGAACACTTCGAGACCTCGCAGCACCCCTGGTACTGCAGCGCCGTTCCCGTCCATGATCCCAGTGATGGCCGGCTCCTAGGCGTCGTCGACATCAGCGGGCCGGCGCTGACTCTCCACCCGGCGGTGCAGTCCTTGGTGACAACCGCTGTCCGCCTGGCCGAGGCCCGGCTTTCCCTCATCCGGCAGGAGCAGCTGAGCAGTCTGCGCACTCGCATGTCCACTGTCCTCAACGGCAGTCGGGGGCCGGCGCTGGTCGTCGATGATGAGGGCTGGGTCGCCTACCGACAGGGAGTGCAGAGCCAAGAGCGGATAGAGGTGCCGGCGTCTGATCGCACGATTCTCATCCCCGGTGCCGGTCTGTGCATCCCGGAGAGGGTGACCGGTGGTTGGCTGCTGCGGCCGAGTGCCGACATCAACGCTCAGCAGGTGTCGGTAGTGCTGCGGCAGACAGCTCGGTCTGCGATGCTGGAGATCGAATCGAGCTCTGACCCATTCGTCGTGCCCCTCACGCCCCGGCGCGCTCAGATCCTCTCAGCGATCACCTCGGCGGGG
This sequence comes from Brevibacterium sp. FME17, assembly GCF_014897515.1. Classification (NCBI taxonomy): domain Bacteria; kingdom Bacillati; phylum Actinomycetota; class Actinomycetes; order Micrococcales; family Brevibacteriaceae; genus Brevibacterium; species Brevibacterium sp. FME17. The sequence continues at coordinate 67,582 of NZ_JABUYD010000015.1, read as the reverse complement.
TCAGCTGGCATCAGGGCCGGCGATCTCAGCCTCAAGCTCTACGGTGATGCCGACCATCAGGTCACAGTGCGCGCCGAGGTGTCCCGGCTGCGGCGTTCGATCGGTGCGCTCCTCGCGACTCAGCCCTACCGGTGGGCCGAGGGCGTGTCCGCGCGATTCGAAGAGGCCGCTTCAGCGTCATCCTGATCCCGGTCACGATCTCGACCCGCCCTATCGGCACGGGCGAAGGAGATCACCAGTCCGATTCCGATCAACGTGGATACGAGGGAGGAACCGCCGTATGAGATCAAGGGCAGCGGCACGCCGATGACGGGCAGAAGCGTCGTCACAACCCCCATGTTGATGAATGCCTGGCCCAATATCCACACGAAGACGGTCAGGCACAGCACCTTCGTCTTCAGCTCCCGGCTCTTCAACGAGGTTCTGATCAGCCCCACGCCTAACAGGCCGAAGAGGCACACCACCGTCAGTGTGCCCAGAAGTCCCAGCTCCTCGCCGATGATGGCGAAGATGTAGTCGTTGTGCGCTTCTGCCAACCAGAACCATTTTTCGCGGCTGGCTCCCAGCCCTGTTCCGGTCCAGCCTCCCGAGGCCAACGCGAACAGCCCATGATTGGACTGCCAGTGCTGGCCGAGGGTCTCGACGTCGCTCAAAGCATCCGTGTCCGCGAACATCGCACGCACACGTGCCATTCGGTACGGGCTTGTAGCCACGAGGATGGTCACACCCACGGCGATCACACCCAGTGTTGCCGCGAAATACCGCTTCGGGACACCTGCGATGAACAGTGCGGCCAACGTCATCAGCATGAGAACCAAGGTCGTGCCCAGATCTCCGCCGAGGAGGATGAAACCGAACGCGAACGCCGAGACGGGGACAACGGCGAAGAACAGATCTTTGGGGCGATGAAGCCGCTGTGATCTGCGAGCGAGCGCGACCCCGAGCCACAGAGCCAGCACTGGTTTGACGACTTCCGAGGGCTGAAGCTGGAGTCCGCCGACATGCACCCAGTTGGTGCTTCCGTTGACGGTGATGCCCAGCCCCGGAATCAGCGGAAGGGAGAGGAGCACCAACCCGGCGATGATCATCGGACCGGCCAGCCGACTCCATATCTGCGCCGGAATCAGCGCAGTGACGGTCAGCATGATGATGCCGATGGCTGCGAAGAATGCCTGCCTGGCGAAGATGGAGAACGAGGATCCGCTGGTTCCGTCGAAGGAGGTGATCGATGTCGCCGACAGCACCATCAGCAGACCAAGACCGACCAGACACAGCGAGGCGCCGAGGATGACCAGAGATCCGCTGTCGATCCGCGGGACGGCAGGCACCCGCAGCAGCTTCTGGCCGATTCGAGGAAGTCGGGCACGCAATGTCCCATGAGTCCTGCCGCCCCGGTAGCTATCCATGCGTATGTGCCGGCTCCTGCATGACGATGACTGTCCTGCCCTGATATCGGCCTCCGACGTGCCGGTCTCGACTGGCGAGGCCGCCGATGATCGTTTGGAGCAGGAGCAGCACGATGAGGACGATGAGCGGTACGGTCCATGACCCGGTGACGGTGTGCAGCCACCCCAATCCGAGCGGGCCGAGCCCGGCGACGAGGTAGCCGAATCCCTGGGCCATCGTTGATACGTGCCCGGTGTGATGGGCATCCGGGGAGCGCCACACGATATAGGACAACGACAGACTGATCGCTGCACCCTGCCCCAACCCCAGCAGCGTCATCCACGCATAGGCACCGGCTTGCGGCGCGAGCAGCAGGCCAAGGAACGCGGCACCGATGAGGACAGCGGCGGCGAAGACGGGCACCCATCGCGGCTTGAGCCGTTTGGCGATTGTCGGCGTGACCAAGCAAGTGATGATTGCCGGGAAGGCAGAGAACGAGAGCATCCATCCTGCTCGATCGGCAGGCATTCCTGCGTCTTGGAAGATGGCCGGCACCCAGGTCAGAGCCGCGTAGTAACTCAGCGACTGCAACCCCATGAAGCCGGTGACCGACCACGCGATCGGGTCTCTGAGCATCGCCCGAAACGGTGGCTCACCTGAGGCGGACGTCGCAGAGCCGTCCCGACCCGAGTCGGTTGCCTCGGGTCCGGCCGAGTCCCGAGCGCGTCGCATCTGCGGGAGGAACAGAATCGCGGCCAGCACGGCTGGCACCGCCCAGATACCCATCGCCCACCGCCAGGATCCGTCGAAGAGTGGCAGCATCGGCACGGTCAGGCCGGACGCCAGAGCTGCGCCGAGGAACAGCGCGGTGGAGTACAGCCCCATCATCAGTCCCGCCCGATGAGAGAAGTCGTTCTTGATCGCCGTGGGCAGCAGGACGTTGCCGATGGCGATGGCCGCGCCGACGAGGATCGTGCCGCCCAGAAGTGCCACCAGGCTCGGCTGAAGTCGCAGGGCGATGCCGGCAGCGAGAACGATCATGATGATTCCGAGGACCCGGTGCATTCCGAATCGCCGCGTGAGGCCCGGTGTGAGAAACGCGAACGCGCCGAATGCGAACACAGGGATAGTGGTCAGCATGCTTGCGGTCGTGGCGCTCAGCTGCAAGTCATCGAGGATATCGCCGAGCACCGGTCCCACCGATGCGACTCCGATGCGCAGATTGAGTCCGATGAGGATCAGACCTGCCCCGAGAAGCAGCAGGCTGCGTCGTCGGTGTCCGTCCGCTGCCCTCTCTCGCCGAGGTGGATCGACGGTGGCGCTGCCATCCGTCTCCAGCGTGAGCTCCACAGTGAAGTTCGGGTCACGTCTCTTCATGATGCTTTTTCCATACTCCCCATTCAAACCGGCCCCGCGACGGCGTGCAACCGATAAACTGACTGGCAATGGACAAATTCAGCCACAAAGCGATGAGTCCCGAGTTGATCCACCAGCTCGGCCATGATGAACGTACTCCCGCTCACACCCACGATCTCGGGCATCTGGTGTATCCGGCTACGGGAGTCCTCTCCCTTGTGACGCGAGACGGTTCATGGATTGCCCCATCGAACCGGGTCGTCTGGGTTCCGTCAGGGTTCGAACACCAGCATCGGGCCCACGGGGCGACCGATATGCGGATCGTCTTCCTCCCGGATGGAATGGCGGAGCCTTTGGGCCCGTACCCAGCAGTCCTGGCCACGACACCCCTCGCTCGGGAATCGCTGCTTGCGCTGACCGGATCCAGACAACGCTCGAGGGAGAGCACGGACCGGCTTCGGCTCGTCGCCATCGACGAGTTGAGTCTCACCGGTGAACAGCCGTTGTACCTGCCGGAGCCACATGATGATCGTCTCCTGGCTGTGACCCAATTGGTCGAGGAGGATCTGTCGAATGTCGCTACGCTGGCCCAGCTGGGCCGCCAGGTCGGTGCGAGCGAGCGCACCCTGTCTCGGTTGTTCCAGCAGGAGACTGGAATGACTTTTCGGCAATGGAGGGCGGAGCTGAGAGTTCATCGCGCCCTCCTCCTCCTCGCCGAGGGAAGAAGCGTCTATGACACGGCAGCCGAGTGCGGCTGGGCGAACCCGAATTCGTTCATCACTGCCTTCACCTCCTTGGTGGGGATGAGTCCGGGGAGATACCAGCATTCGATGACGTCAATGTGACCCAGAATGTCGATGTGCCCCAGACCGGGGCAGTCCCTCTACTCTGCCGAGGCGGCCGTTCCTAGTCTGCGCCCGCACCCCGATACGTCCCGAAGTTCCACAGCACACCTTCGGGGTCCTGAACACTGAAGTCCTTGGAGCCGTAGTCCTGTTCGGTCAGCCCCATCACCTCTGTGGCACCGGCTGCGATCGCTCGGTGGTAGAGTTCCGCGACCTGATCGGTGGCGATGTAGACCGAGCCGGAGGCGACTCCGGTCTTCGTCATTGCGCCTCCGTCATCACGAGCGGAGCCGAGCATGACTCCCCCGCCTTCGGGCCACCGCAGCTCGGCATGGTCGACGCGCTGCGGATCGTCGGCATTCGTGTATTCGGCGGCGACTTCGAATCCGAAGGCGTCCTTGAGGAACGCGATCGCGGCCTTGGCATCCCGGTAGCGGAATGTCGGCCAGACATTGGCTCCGTTGGTGCCTGCTCCGTTAGTGCCGTTCGACATGTCAGTTCCTTTCCTCGTAGTTGGTGTCCCCACCATCATCGGACGATGGACACCTTTGAGTCTTGGACAAATGGGAACTAGCGGGAAGTCTGGCTCGCAGTGCCGTTGAATGACACCGCGCCACTAGGCTCCGAACGGCGCGCGATCGGGTCGCTGTCGAGCCATCCTGTCGGGCTGGTGCCGGTCAGCAGCCTGAAGTCGCGGTTGAGGTGTGACTGATCGGCGTAGCCGCAGACCGCTGCCACCTCGGCGAGGGGCGACTTTCCCGCCGAAATGATCTTCCGCGCCCGGTCGAAGCGGATGACTCGAGCCGCCTCTTTGGGGCCGATGCCGAACTCCGCGCGGAACTGCCCGTTGAGATGCCGCCGGCTCCATCCGACTTCATCGGCCACGAGTGAGACCGGCAGACCGCCGTGGCTGCGCGCGATCTGCCTCCAGGATTCGACCACCTCGGCGCGGGGCCCGAGATCATCGCGGATTGCACGGAGGAGAACGTCATCGATGGCATCGAAACGCTGGGACCAGGTCGGTGCGGCGTTCACCCGCTCGTGAAGTTCGGCGGCGATAGGCCGGGCGATGTCTCCGAGCTCAACCGAATGGTGGGCGAATTCGACGGCCGGGGATGCGAAGAAGGCACGAGGTGCGAACGGGGTGAAATTGATCTGGATGCCGGACATGGCACCGTTGTGCGCGATCAGAGTCGGCCATAGGTGCAGGCCAGCCAAGAGCACGTCGAATGATTCGACCGTGTCCGCCTCCGGGAAATACTGCTGCAGCGGTTGGTTGATCGCGACGATGAACGTCAGTGCTCCCGAAGGTAGCCCGAGATGGGTTCCCGCCGGTACCCCAGAGATGTCGTAGCCGGCATAGTCCCCGACGAAGGGCCGCAGTCGCGGATGCGGGCTGCGGGTCAGATCGTCACTGGTCTCCGTGGACATGTCAGCAGTGTAGACCCGCGGTCTGACACTCCCCTGTTCGCAGCAGGGTTCGCAGCGCGCAGGCCCGCGCCGACCGCACTTACGCAGCGGGTACCCTCCACCTATTGACTTATGCAGGTATTTACCTGCATATTAGAGATGTGACCGACGCAGATGATCTCGATAAGGCATTCAAGGCCCTTTCTGATCCCACCAGACGACGACTTCTCGATGAGCTTCGACGTGAGAACGGGCAGTCGCTGCGCGACCTCTGCGAAGGAGTTTCAATGGCTCGACAGTCGTTGACCCAGCACATCGACCAACTCGTCGACGCCAATCTGATCGTCGTCATCCGTAAGGGACGGGAGCGGCGCCACTATCTCAATCCGCTTCCTATCCACGAAATCGAGCGGCGCTGGACCCGTGATTTCGACCAGCAGCACTTTGACGCCATCGACGCCGTCAAAAAACGAGCCGAGGAGACAGCAATGACCACCACCAACGAATTTCCCGATTACGTCTACGTGACCTATATCCGAGCCTCCCGCGAGGATGTCTGGGATGCGCTCACCAACGCCGACGTCACGCCGATCTACTGGAGTGGAATCGCGAATGTCTCAGACTGGCAGGCCGGCTCCGAATGGACCCACCGCAAAAACGGTGACCCCGTGGGCGACTACGACATCTGGGGTCGAATACTCGAGAGCCGCCCACCGGAGAGACTGGTCTTCACATTTCAGCCCGCCGCACAGCCGCTGGAGACCAAGGGGTCGGTCGTCACTTATGACATCGAACAGACTGGTGAGGTCGTCAAGCTCACCGTGACCCACACGAACCTGCCAGACAAAGGCATGCTCGATGGTATCTCCCAGGGCTGGCCGGCCATTCTCGCCAGCCTCAAGTCCTACCTGGAGAGCGGCGAGGCGCTCCCCTACACAACCTCTTGAACGACATGCTGCAGCTCTCATTCGAAACGGAAGCACAATGGAAAATGACAATTTCACTTCTACGTTCACTGCTCCATGCACACCGTCCGAAGCATTTTCATTCGCGGCACAGCCGAACATCTGGTGGAACACCATGATCTCGGGATCTGCCCGTCACGTGGCCGAGTCCTTCATCTATGAGGTCCCGGGAATCCACTACTCGAAATTTCGAGTCGGCGAGTCTCTCGCGGGAAGGAGACTGTCCTGGCAGGTCATCCCCTCTGAGCATCGCCTGGAACTCGACGAGTGGGTCGGCACCGACATCATCTTCGAATTCGTCGAGCTGAGTCACGGCACTCGAGTCGACTTCACCCACGTCGGACTCCGGCCTCAGCTCGCCTGTCACCCCGTGTGCACGACAGCCTGGGGGCACCACCTCACTGTCGGCTTGCAGGCACTGATGGCCGGGGCGGAGGCTCGTCCCGTCACTCCGAGTTCAGCTGCCGAGGTGGCCGCCGAGGTGGCTGCCGAGGTCGGCGCCCAAAAGGCTGGGTGACGCCTCGCCGAAGGGCCACAGCCCAGTCTCGCTTCAGGACAGTCCGTCGTCCGTCGTGGACATGGCTGCATTCCAGGCCACATCGGAGAATTCCCTGTCCACCCCAAGTCCGAATTCGGCAGTGAGGACCTCGGCGAACTCTGCGGCGTCTGCGATCGCGTGTTCGGTGCGATCACCGTCCGGGCTGTAGGAAACTCGTCGCAATCGGCGTCCGTCCAAGGTCAGCTTGATGCCGTCGGGCAGCGAACGTGCGAGGACAGGCGGCCCGGTGAAAGGAGTCCCCGGCTTCGTTGAAGTGAACCAGTTCGCCAGTTCAAGATCGGCCTGCGGCCGGGGCACATCGGCGAAGGCATAGACGGTGCGGAACTCCTGGTCGCGACTCGTCCGAGACTGCAGAGCCCACTCGGCCTCTGCCTGCATATCAGGATCAAGCGCCACTTCCGCCGGCACGAGGCGATGTTCACCACGCGGCGTCATCCGCGCCGGGGCGGACGTCGACAGTTCGAGTGCAACTTCCGGTGTTCCGCCGCCGAACCCAGGATCCACGAGGAAGCTGCGAGCATCGACCCGAACGATCGTCGCCTGATGTGTCAGCGCGCCAGGTGCGACCCGGCCCTCGCCGAGGTGGACGCGAGCCATGATCGGATGCGCCGAGATTCCCAGTTCGGTCAGAACCGCGCGGGTGAGGGTGGCGTGTTCGTGGCAGTATCCACCACGTTTGGAATCGAGCAGCTTGTCAGCCACCGACTCGAAATCGAGCGAAACCGCTTTCAGCTCGCCCCGAGCAAGGTTCGCAATGACCTCGAGGTTCTCAAAGCAGATCGCCTGCGTGTGCGCCTGCAGGAGCTCATCGAGAAGGTCGATCAGCTGTGTGGTTGTCCCCTTGGCTCGACGGCACAGTTCTGGAGCAGAATCGCGCAGACCGAGCCGCTCTGCGTACCGGTTGAGGAGCGAGAGCTGCGTCATGATTTGATCTCCTGGGATCCAGAATCGGGGTGGATAGATTGTCGGGATGGATGCGGTGTCGAGGTGGAAGCAGCAGCGAGAAAGCTGCCGTCACCCCTGCAGCACGGACTCCAGCAGCCCGGGAAAGCGCGCGTCGATGTCTTCACGGCGCAGCGTCAGTCGTCGATTCCGACCATGGAGCTCACTGATGATGACACCGGCCTCACGCAGCACCTTCACCTGATGCGAGCGAGTCGACTTCGGCACGCCCGGTCCCAGTGCCGAACAGTCGGCCATATCCATCGGCCCCGACCGCAGCTGCTGAACCAGAGCCAGCCTGGCGTCGTCGCTGAGAGCGAAGAGTACTGAGGTCAGCTCGATGTCCTCGCGATCCGGGTGTGGCAGTTTTTCATTGGCAACCATAGTTCGATAATAGTTGAACTGTCTGAGCATCTCGTATACTCTCCAATAATGGTTCCAAAAGTTTCGAACATTACGGAAGAAGCTCCTGCTTCCGCAGCTCAGCCGGCACCCACCTCTGCCTGGTGGTCGCGTGAGCGCTGGCGTCTGCGCCTAGTCCTGATCGCCACCTCGGCGATGATGGCCGGTGCCAGCGCACCGTCTCCGTTCTACCCTGTAATCCAGGCAGAGTTCGGTTTTGCCCCTGTGATGATCACGGTGGTCTTCGCCGCTTACGCCGTAGCCTTGCTGGCGACTCTGCTCACTGCCGGCGCACTGTCTGACCACGTCGGACGCCGACCCGTGATCTGCGCGGCCTTCGTGGTGCTCGCCCTCAGCATGGTCCTGTTCTGGCATGCCGATAGTGCAGTGGCGCTGATCTTGTCTCGCGTCGTCCAAGGAATGGCCAGCGGGGTTCTGCTGTCGACATTGTCAGCGACGGTCGTCGATCTGGAGTTGCCGCACAAGCCCGGCTCGGCTTCCTCCTGGAACGCCATCTCCGCGATGGTGGGACTGGCCATCGGAGGGTTGTTCGCGGGAGCGACTCTCGCTGTGTTCATCGATGGCGGCGGTTCGACGGTGGTCTTCGGGACGCTCGTGGGAACCTATCTGCTTCTTGCCGGCATCATCTGGGTCCTGCCGGAGACCTCGACTCGTCGAAGTGGCGCATGGGCATCTCTTCTGCCGCGCGCTGCACTGCCGCGGGAAGTCCGCAAGGCGTTCCTGTTCGCGGTGCCGGCCTTCATCGCAGGCTGGGCCACGGGAGGGTTGTACCTGTCCCTCGGTGCCAACATCATCACCGCCGAGTTCCATTCGAGTTCCCATCTGGTCAGCGGACTGATCGTCACGATGCTCGCCGGCGCCGGTGGGCTGGCGGGATTCTTCATGCGCGACCGATCCGCGCGCACCGTCACCCTCTTCGGCACGATCTCACTCGCCGTCGGCAGCACCCTGACCCTGGTGGCGCTCTCCCTCAATTCGCCTCAGCTGTACTGCCTCGCGGTCGTCATCACCGGCACCGGGTTCGGCACCGCTTTCCCAGGTGCCCTGAAAACCATCCAGGCAGTCGTGAAGCCGGAAGCCAACGCTGAGGTGATGGCCGCCGTCTTCGTCGTCTGCTATCTGGCATTCGGACTTCCGGTCGTCATCGCCGGTGTCCTCGTCCCCGCCATCGGACTCTTCGCCACTGCCTGCTGGTACGGCGGCTTCGTGGCGTTTCTCGCCATCTGTGCCGCACTCCTCCGCTGGTTCAGTGGCGGGCGCCCGTACGCTGCCGAGAACCAGGTCGCTTAAGGCTAAGACCAGGTCTGAGGCTTGAGACCGTGTCCACCACGGTAGTTCGGTGAGCTCGGTTCTCTCCAGTCGCCGAGGAGGTTCTCTGGCAGCGCATAGACCGTGACCTGAAGTGGGTGGCAGTTCTCGACCGGGTCGTCATTGCCTTCGCCGAACATCGGCTTGGACAGGTCTCCGCCGGGGCAGGTGGAGAGGGCTGCCAGAAGGTCCTGTTCCGCGAAGAATTCGAAGTGGTCGCCAGGTCTGGCGGGACAAGTCTTCATGAAGTATTCGTCGTTGTCATTCAGTCCCGTGCATTGAAAGACGTTGAGGACATCGTGGACGTCGAACTCGGTAAGCCCGAACGGGAGGATGGCCCGGACCAAGTTCGAGTGGCAGTGATAGTCGAAGTCGACTCCACTGAGCATCGTCGAGACGTAGGGATCGCAACGAGTGCCGAGAGTGTCATGAAGTCGGCCGCCTTCGGGGTCGGTGCCGTAGTCGGCCAGAGTGTCGTTGACGATTGTGGCCATCGGTCGCAGGAAGGGCAGGGTCGACCACAGACGGTCGAAGGTCGACAGGTGTGCGGCCTGAAGTTGGCGGGTGCGCGATGCCCAGAATCTCTCCCGGGGATCGTGGCGGTTCCACAGATTGAGGTCGCCGACCTGCGGTCCCTCGATTGTGGAGATTCGACAGACGTGACCCGCTGGCACATCCCATGCCTGACCGGAACGGATCGGAATCGTGAATTCGTCGACGATCTCCCGGTTGTCCGTGTCCTGCCCGATTCGTCCGTGGAAGTCTTCGTCGACGTCGAGCGCGGGGCCCTGGTAGGCCGCTTCGGTCAGACGTGCGTTCTCTGCCATGATCGTCTCCCCTGCTGCTGTGTCCGGCGTTGCTCCAACCGCGATGTCCGGTGGCCTGTCTGCCACGATGCCACGTTGCCGCCTGCGGCCCAAGTGGTTGTCGACGAGGTCTATGCTGAAAAGAGAGCCGCCGTTCGCGCCGCACCGTAGGAGACCGAAATGGTTGAAGAGAGCATCGACATCGAACTACAGGACACCGGAGAGTTCCTCGCCAGCATTCATACGGGTGCCGGAACAGAGGAGATCGTGCTCATCCTCTCCGATGCCGAAGACGTCTCGGATGGTGTGCTGCGCAATGACGAAGCCACCGCTCGGGCCGCTGTGGAGTTCATGCTCAGACATCAGTCCGCCGGCGATCTGCCGGATCGGATCGCTCTCGAAGACATCTCTGCCGCGTATGACGGAGGTATCGAGGCGATCCGCGAACTGCGCGGCTAGCTGCGGCGGCAGCTGCACGGGCAGAGCAACAAGATCTATCGGCCCCGCCGTATTTCAGCTCTTCTGGGTTCGATTCAGACTTTCGTCTTCGCATCGGTCTTCTTCTTTCCGAACATCCGTCGCCACGGCAGCACCGAGACGAGGGCGAGCAGGGCAATGATGATGAAGACCATGGCAAGCGGGTCGGAGATCACGGCCCAGAAATTGCCGCCTGTCAGGCCCAGCGCCTGTTGCAAGTTGCGCTCGAGCATCTCGCCCAGGACCAGTCCGATCACCAGCAGCGCAGGCGCCATTCCAACCAGCCGCATGACATATCCGAGTACTCCAAACGCCAAAGCGATATATACGTCAGTCACAGAATTGTGAATGCTGTAGCAGGAGATGAGCGCGAGCATGAGGATGACCGGAGCCATGAAGGGCATCGGGATTGAGAGGATCTTCGCGAGCAGAGGAGATGCGCCGATATTGATGACGACACCCATGATCGCGCTGACCAGCAGCGCACCGATGATCGTCCATGCGAGTTCCGGATTGGCGTCGAAGAATCCGGGTCCTGGATTGAGGCCGTACATCATCAGATAGGCGAGCAGCACTGCGGTGGTGCCCGAGCCGGGAATGCCCAATGTCAGCAGGGGCACCATCGAACCGGAGACAGCGGCATTGTTCGCGGACTCAGGAGCAACCAGCCCTCGAACCGCACCTTTGCCCATTCCGGCCGATTCCGGAGCAAGGCGCTTTTCCAGACCATAGGAGAAGAAGGCTGCGATTGTCGTGCCCGCGCCAGGCAGGACACCTGCGATGAAGCCGATGACGGATCCGCGCAGACTCGGAAGTGTTCCCTGTCTGAGTTCACGACCGGTGGGCAGGAACCTCCCTGACAGCTTCGACATGACTTGGGAGTCTTTGCCCATCGTGGTGCTGGCGAGGATCTCTCCGACACCGAATACACCGATGATCGCGACAATCGGGTCAATGCCTTCCAACAACGTGAAGCTGCCGAAGGTGAACCGGGGAAGGCCGGATTGAAGTTCGATGCCGACGGTTGAAACAGCGACGCCGATGGCCACAGCGGTCAGCCCCAGCATCGGTGCCGATCCGACCAGGGTTGCACTGAGGACGAGCGCCATCACGACGACGGCGAAGTACGCTCCCGGACCGAATGCCAGTCCCAACTCCGACATCGGTCCGGCAATGAATGCGAGACCGAGGAAGGCCAGCACACTTCCGACGAATGAGGCGATGGCTGAGATCGACAGCGCGGTTGCGGCCTTGCCCTTCAACGCCATCGGATGCCCGTCGAGGGTAGTCATGATGGCACCCGGATCCCCGGGAATATTCAGCAGGATCGCGGAGATCCTCCCGCCGTATTCGGCCCCAAGGTACAAAGACACCATAAGCGGCAAGGAGATTTCGGCCGGAACCGTAATCGCGACCGGCAGCAGCAGCGCAATCGCAGTCGACGGGCCGATGCCGGGCAACAGGCCAGCGACTGTCCCGAGGATGACTCCTCCGAGGATGATCAGCAGCAAGCTCGGCGAGGTGGCGATTCCGCCGAGGGCCGAGAGCAGTTCATTGACAGTGTTCATAGCTGCAGACCTCCAAAGACCCAGTATTCAAGCCAGCCGACTGGCAGGAGGACGTTGAGCCAGACATCGAAGATGAGGAACAGCACCATCGCTATGACGATGTTGATGGCGAAGAGGCCGCAGGCTCGGGCCAGGCTGAGCCGGACACCGAACACCGTCATCGACACGAGCATCGAGAAGATCACCGAGGCTTCGACGAAACCGATGAGAAAGACCGATGCCGCGTACAGACCGAAGAGGACGATGCACCAGCCGACACGAAGAATTTCGCCCCCACCGACAGGTCTGACTTCAACGCCGCCGCGCAGGATGGCGACGATGCCAAGGATCGTTGTGCACAGTAGAACGATGCCGACAACAACGGGAAATGATTTCGGACCGATGCCGTCCTCACCGGCAGAGCTTGGAAGCAGAAGCGCGTTGATGAAGAAGAAGACCGCGAGAAAGCCAAGAACAATGGTCGAAATTCCCGCCGAGGTGGTACGACTTCCGGCTTCCAAGTACGGTTCATCGACCGTGTCGGTTGCGGTGGGTTCGGTGTTCGCACTCATTTCACCAGCCCCACTTTCTTCAGCACCTCTGTCGATTCCTTCTTCTCGGGTTGAATCACCGTCTCGAGCCATTCGTCACCCGCGAGGTAGTCGGGGTTGATTCCCAAGGCGTCAGATTGTTTGACGAAATCGTCGGTCTCCACTGCCTCCTGCAACGCCTTACGCCACCAGTCGACTGCGTCTTCGGGCATGTCTGCCGGACCGAAGACACCTCGCCAGTGGTTGATGGTGATGTCCATTCCGAGGTCGTGCCATGTCGGCACCCCAGGTGCCAGGTCCACTGGTTCCGGTGCCGACACCGCAATGATCTCGATGTCTCCACTGTCGACAAGTTCCATGGCTTCCGACATTCCGGTCGACGCCACGTCGATCCGTCCGCCCAACAGCTCGTTGTTGAGGTCCCCACCATCAGAGAATGCAACGAGATTGAGTTTGGAGAGTTCGTCGACTCCGAATTCGCTGGCGGGGCGGAGGACATTGAGCTGATCATCACTGGGGACCGTTCCGATTCCGAAGTTGACCGAACTCGGGTCCCCCTTGACGTCGTTGAGAACCTTCTTTGCCGAGTCGTATTCCGACCCGGCCTTCACGATCCACACTTCGTAGTCGGTGGTCAGCTGAGCGATGGGGGTGAAGTCCTCCAGCGACATTGTGGTGGTTCCGGTGATGTTCGAGAGGAAGATGCGGTTAGATTCGAAAACGACGGAAGTGCCGTCGTTCTCCCGCTGCAGAACCGCGGCGCGAGCTGGGTTCCCTCCCCCACCGCCCATGTTTTCGATCGACATGAAAGTGTCGATATCCGCTGCTTCGAATCCGTCGCTGGTGATACGTGTAGTCAGGTCGAGGCCGCCGCCTGGAGACCCAGCTGCAATAGCGGTGACACGAGGAGGCGGAAAGCCTTCGTTTCTGTCGATATCGGGCATGCACGCCGTCGTCACGGCTATCAGCGAGAGTCCGATGGATGCTGCGCCGATGCGTCTGACAGCCCGCTTCAGCGAGGATGATCGCGCCAGTGGGATTCCGAAGTGGAGCATGGTCCGCACGTTACCCGCTGATGACTTCATACCTCAACGATCCCTGCGAGAATGAGACACACGAGCTGAGAACGGAGCCTCGAGATCCCGCATATCGGCACACCCCATCCGGACTACAACACTGAGCACAGCGAAGGGCAGGACCGACATGATCTGTCGGTCCCGCCCTTTACTGTTCACCTGTCTCAGGTGCTCAAACGTCTACTTCGCGATGCGTTTCCCACTCTTAAGTCTCACAGAGCTTCAGCCTCGCGAAGGAGCCTCAGTCCAGCAGGTCATGCCTGACGATCGACTGTTCGCGGTCGGGACCGACGCCGATGACCGACATCCGGCAGCCCGAGCGCTCCTCGAGTGCGAGCACGTACTTCTGGGCGTTCTCCGGCAGGTCATCGAAGGTCCTGGCTCCGGTGATGTCCTCAGTCCAGCCGTCGAAGTATTCGAAGATGGGCTTGGCGTGGTGGAACTCGGTCTGCGACATCGGCATCTCATCCTGGCGGACTCCGTCGACTTCGTAGGCCACGCACACGGGGATTCTCTCGATGCCGGTGAGCACGTCGAGCTTCGTCAGCACGTAGTCGGTGAAACCGTTGACGCGTGCAGCGTAACGGGCGATGACAGCGTCGTACCAACCGCAGCGGCGCGGACGTCCGGTGTTGACTCCGAACTCACCGCCGGCCTTCTGCAGGTACTCCCCCATGTCGTCGAAGAGTTCCGTGGGGAATGGTCCGGCACCCACACGTGTGGTGTAGGCCTTGACGATTCCGACGACTCGGTTGATGCGGGTGGGGCCGATCCCCGAACCGACGCAGGATCCGCCGGCAGTCGGGTTCGACGAGGTCACGAACGGGTAGGTGCCGTGGTCAACGTCGAGCATGGTCGCTTGGCCACCCTCCATGACGATGACTTCGCCACGGTCGAGAGCATCGTTGAGCAGCTGCTCGGTCTCTGCAACGTAGGGGCGCAGGCGTTCGATGAAAGGCTCGAAGTATTCGACGATCTCCTCGACGTCGACGGCCCGACGGTTGTAGACCTTGACGAGGAGTTCGTTCTTCTGCCGCAGCGAACCTTCGATCTTCTGGCGCAGGATCGACTCATCGAAGATGTCCTGGACGCGGATGCCCAGGCGTCCGATCTTGTCCATGTAGGCGGGCCCGATGCCGCGTCCGGTGGTGCCGATGGCACGTTTGCCCAGGAACCGTTCGGTCACCTTGTCCAGGGTCTGGTGATAGGGCGCGACGAGGTGGGCGTTGGCCGAGATCCGCAGCTTCGACGTGTCTGCTCCGCGGGATTCCAGAGCCTCGATCTCCTCGAACAGTGCTTCGAGGTTGACGACGACGCCGTTGCCGATGACCGGGGTGACGTTGGGTGAGAGGATGCCTGCCGGCAACAGTTTGAGTTCGTACTTCTCACCGCCGACGACAACCGTGTGACCTGCGTTGTTCCCGCCATTGGGCTTGACCACGTAGTCGACGCTGGTCCCGAGGATATCGGTCGTTTTGCCTTTACCTTCGTCACCCCATTGGGCGCCGACGACAACGATTGCTGGCATGAGAGTTGTTCACCTCGAAGTGAAGGGAGGGGATGTCATTACCGCATTAGTCTACTGGGTCACCATGACACGACAGCGAGCAGGTTATGCAGACGCGAAGCCAGCACTACATCTGAACGCTGGCCTAGCGGTCGTTCTACAGCTGGCCAAGCGGTCGTTCTACATCTGAGTCCGCTGCGCGATGATCTGCTCACGCAGAATCTCCGCATGCCCGCAGTGCTGAGCCAGCTCGCGCAGCATATGGAGATAGATCCAGCGCAGGGGCATCGGCCCCGACCGATGTCCTGTGAGCACTGTGTCCAGAGTCATCGATTCCACTGCGTGATGTGAGGCATCGACGGCCTGCCAGTAGGCCTCGGTGACGCTTTCCACGGTGTCCTCGTCGCCGAGAATGAACGAGTCACCGGAGTCACTCGGCAACCCGTATTCGGTCCGGTACCGCCCGGTCACGACTTCCCCGAACCAGACGGTTTCGACGAAGATCGCGTGCTTGGCCAAGGACAGCAGAGTCGTCCGGCTCTGCACCAGGGAACGTCTCGCCTCGTCCTCGCTCACCCCGTCCAGGCAGGCCAGGAGCCTGTTCCGGTGCTCGTCGACAAGCGCGGGCAGCTGCTCATCGATGGGAGCATTTGTGATGTCTCGCTCACGGGAGTCGACCATGGGCACCAGCATAGGCCCCGCCCAGCCTCTTGCCCCGCCGAGCTTGTCGTACTTATGCTGAGGTCACCAGTAGTTCCGTCGTTCGGGCACAGTGCTCCTGAACGTCGCCGGTGACGTCGACGTCAGGCTTGCAGCCCCGTTGGAGGTCGTCATGTCTATCGCGAGCCCGTCCGCTTCATCCTCAACACCATCGCGTCCGCCACTTCCATTCGCCAGCCGGGCTGAGCACCTCGTCGGCTCCGTCATCGATTCCTCCGTGGCGATGCTTGCCACCTACGATCACGACATCGTCAAATTCGGCATGGGCGCACCTGCCCCAGACATGCTGCCGTCCGAGGATTTCGCCCGGATCGCGAACAGCGTATTCACCCCCGAGAGCTTCACCTACGGGGCAACGGAGGGCGAACCGGTCCTCATCGACGCGCTGCTGAACTACCTGCAGGAGACCGGTCAGATCCCTGCCGAGCATTTCGGCAACCGTGACCGTCTGGTCATCACCACCGGCGGCATGCAGGGAATCGACCTCGGGTTCAAACTCTTCGTCAGCCCCGGAGACCTCGTCCTCTGCGAGGCTCCCACGTACACGAACGGCTCGGCCACAGCACTGAGCTATGAGGCCGAGATCGCCGAGGTGCCCGTCGACGAAGAGGGCATGCAGGTGGACTTGCTCGAAGACATCGTGGCGCGGGCCGGGCGGGCGCCCTCTGTGATCTATACGGTCCCGACATTCCAGAACCCGGCCGGAGTGACGATGTCACTGGCCCGGCGCGAGAAGCTCCTGGAGTTCGCCCACCGCCACAACTCGGTCATCCTCGAAGACAATCCGTACAGCACGCTGCGCTTCTCCGGGGAGGACCTCCCTTCACTGAGCCAGCTCAGTCCCAACGATCCGCTGATCTTCGGTGTGCGCACCTTCTCCAAGTTCGTCGCCCCCGGGCTGCGCATCGGCTGGCTCGACGCCGACCCGGAGCTGCGCGGCCTCATCATCAACGCCAAGCAGGTCATGGACTCGTGCACGAGCCTGCCGACTCAGCACATGGTCGCGAAATGGCTCAACGACGGCAACGCGGAAACGCACGTCGCCCATCTGCGCCGCTCCTACGGCGAGCGCAAGCAGACCATGACGTCCGGTCTCGAACGGCTCTTCGGCCAGGAGGTACGCTCGACGGATCCCGACGGGGGCTTCTTCCTGTGGGTGACGTTCAACGACGAAACCGTCAACACCGAGGACCTCATGCCAGTGGCTCTGGAGGAAGGCGTGGCCTATATTCCCGGCACGGCGTTCTCCCAGACCGGTGACTTCACGAACGCGCTGCGGCTGTGCTTCGCCTCGGCGGAACCGCAGCGTATCGAGGAGGGTCTGCAGCGTCTGCGCCGAGCCGTCGACAAGTACAACTCGGCTCGTTCCCACGCCCGCCACTGACTCAGCACTGACGAGTTTCCCCTCGAGCGCGGCGTTCGATCACTCGAGCGCCGCGTTCGTGCCCTTAAGCGCGGCGCTCGCGCTCTAGAGCTTCCCGTCACCCTCGCCGAGGCGGCTGATCCATTGGATGAGCAGCGCGGTCTCGGTCGTGCCGAGAATCTCCGGGTGCGCCGCCGCGCGCTCGATGACCGAATGCCCCAAACGCCTCTCATCGTCGCCGGCCTGCGCTGTTCCGGTGATCGCCGCGAGCACACCTTCGCGCACTCCTGCTGAAAGGTCCGGGTCGTCCTTGCCCTGGATGATCAGGCGCAAGGTCACTCCGATGTTCGTCGCCAGGATGTGGGCGGCTGCCTGCTCGTAACCGACCACCAACCGCCCCTGCCCCTCGGCCTGCCGTGTCAGCGAACGCAGGATCTCACTGGGCTTCGACTGCGCCTCCGGCGAATACCCAGGCCGCACCTTGCCGTACATGAGCGTGTAGAAGCCCGGGTTCTCCAACCCGAAGGACACATGCGCATCCCAACCCATCCGCAGGTCCTGAATCGGGTCCCCGCTGGATTCAGAGGCGGACTTGGCCGACAGGTACATGTCGAAGCCACGTTCGATGACGGCCTCGATGAGCCCCTGCTTATTGCCGAAGAAGTGATACAGAGTCGGCATCTTCACGCCCACAGCATCACAGACCGCACGCAGCGAGAAATCCTCACCGGGAGCCGCAGCAATAAGGTCCGCAGCCGCATTGAGCAACCGGGTCCGTGTATCGATTGAGGCCATGTCTGTCATGTCGCTATATTATCGTGTATTGTCGATATAGCACGATATACCACCGATATAGATGGAGACGACATGACCAACCATTCGCTTCAGGGCAAGACAGTTCTCATCGCCGGCGGCGGCAAGAATCTGGGCGGGCTCATCGCCCGACAGGCCGCCGAGGCAGGTGCCGATATCGCCATCCACTACAACTCCGAGTCCTCCCGCCCCGAGGCCGAAGAGACGCTCGCCGCGGTCGAAGCCAGCGGGGCGAAGGGCGTGCTCCTGACCGGAGACCTCACCCAGCCCGCCAACGTCGAGACGCTGTTCGCCGATGCCACCTCGGCGCTGGGGACGATCGACATTGCGATCAACACGACCGGCAAGGTGCTGCGCAAACCCATCGCGGACACCACGGAAGACGAGTACGACTCGATGTTCGACATCAACTCCAAGGCCGCATACTTCTTCATCAAGGAGGCCGGGAATCACCTGGCCGACAACGGGAAGATCGTCACAATCGTCACGGCGCTGCTCGCGGCGTTCACCGACGGCTACTCGACCTACGCCGGAGGCAAGAGCCCGGTCGAGCACTTCACCAGGGCGGCGGCAAAAGAGTACGCAGAGCGCGGAATATCGGTCACGGCGATCGCACCCGGCCCCATGGACACCCCTTTCTTCTACGGCCAGGAAACACCTGAGCGGGTAGAGTTCCACAAATCGCAGGCCATGGGCAATCAGCTCACGCGGATCGAGGACATCGCACCGATCGTGCGTTTCCTCGCCACCGATGGCTGGTGGATCACCGGCCAGACGATCTTCGCCAACGGCGGATACACCACCCGCTGAGTCGACCACAGAACTTAAGGAGACACCATGTCAGATCTGCAGATTCCCGAACCCGTCGCCGGCTTCATCGACACCGTCAATGCCCACGATGACCAGGGATTCTTGGACGCATTCACCACCGATGGCACGGTCGATGACTGGGGCCGCGAATTCACCGGACGTGAGGCGATCAGGGCCTGGAGCGACAAGGAATTCATCGGCGCGACCGGCACACTCACCCCCGAAGAGGTCAGTACCGACGGCGATGAGATCACCGTCATCGGTGACTGGCGCTCAACACACGCAAATGGCCGGTCCTCGTTCGCCTTCGTCGTCGCCGGCGACAAGCTGAGCAGAATGACCATCCGCGAGGGCTGAAACCTCCCCTCTCCGTCATATTCAGTGTCAAGGAACCGCCGGATGCCTGTCATCCGGCGGTTCCTTCGCATGCCCCCTGTGGCAGAATGAAGGGGACGCACACCAGCGTCGCGGCGGTGGGGCTCGCCGTACCCAACCTCGGTTCTCCGACAACAGTCCCTACCTCAACCGGCGTCAGCATGCCCGAAAGGTAGGAGATCCCATGCACAGTGCACCCATCGTCGTCGGCGTCGCCCCCGGCCAGCCCGCCGAGGTGGCCCCTGAGTTCGACCCGGACCTGCACTCCGCGATCTCCGAGATCCTGCGCGGTTCGACCGTGGATTGGACGACCCGGTGGCTCGCCGGCGGCCCTGCACAGGAACTGACCCGCATCGCCGAGGAAGTCGACGCACAGATGATCGTCGTCCCACTCGCGTCGAGTCACGAACCAGCACCGTCGAATCCCGAAGACTCCAAGGGAGGCGATCGATGAGCCGGCCGAATTCCTGGCGAGCGCCGCACCGGCGACCGTTACACCGGCGACCGGCGCACCTCCGGCTTCCCTATCTCGGCCTCGCCGTAGTCGGCGGCACCCTGGGCACGGCCGCACGCGAGGCGGTGTCACTGGCTTTTCCACCACTGGCTGGGATTCCGGTGGCGATCTTCGCGGTCAACATCCTCGGCGCGTTCCTGCTCGGTCTCCTTCTCGATGCGCTGGCCCGCCTAGGTCCCGACGAGGGACGCCGACGCACAGTGCGCATCATGGTGGGCACCGGCTTCATGGGCGGTTTCACCACGTACAGTGCGCTGGCCACCGATGCTGCAACGCTCATCGGCAGCGGCTCTCCCGGCACCGGCATCGCATATGGCCTGACCACCCTCCTCATCGGCGCGATTGCCACCTGGGCGGGAATCGCAGCGGCGAGCGCAGCCCATGATCGCCGAGGTGCGCAATGACTCCGCTCCTCTTCATCGCTTTGGCCCTGGCCGGCGGCATCGGCGCAGCGGCACGGATGCTCCTCGACGGCCTCATCAAGTCACGTGTGAATGGAGCGATCCCGTGGGGGACGATCATCATCAATGTCAGCGGATCCCTCGCATTGGGCCTGCTCACCGGACTGGCCACGTCCCACATCCTGCCCGAGGCCTGGCAGCTTGTGATCGGCACGGGATTCCTCGGCGGGTACACGACGTTCTCGACGGCCAGCTTCGAGACTGTACTCCTCGTTCAGGAGCGCAGGTGGACGGCCGGCCTCATCAGTGGTCTCGGGACGTTGGTCCTTGCGACCACTGCGGCAGGGCTGGGACTGTGGGTCGGCGGACAGCTGTAGCTGCTGGAGCCGTATGCCCACCTCACCTCACCCCAGTCCAATTCACCGGCACATCATGAGAGCATTCTCATCGCTGCGGCGCCCAACCTCGGCGCCGCTTCGTCCATACTTGTCGTATGGGACGCTACGGATGGCTTCTGGTGATCGGGGTCGTCCTCCTCGGCGCTTTGGGCTGGTTCGGCGCCGGCAAGACGCTGGCCGAGGACGACACTCACCTCGGCCCGCCGGTAGTCGTCCCGACGCCGACAGCACCCCCATCGCCTCCCACGCCTACGGATGAGCCGACCCTCGACACGTCCCAGAGCCCGGCACCACAGCCCTCTGATTCGAGTAATTCCACCGGAACCGCCCATGGCGCAGACCGAATCAAACCAGGTCCGCCCAGGACTGCCGGCGACGATGACGATTACGATGACGACGACGACGATATCGACGACGCAGACGATGACGATGACGACCACGACGACTCAGACGACGATGACGACGACCGATACGACGATGACTGAGCTGGGCGAGGACGTGAATGTCTGAGATCCGCCGAGGCGTGACCGCCCGCACGCGCATCCTCGGGTGGATTCTGCTCATCCTCACCATCGCCGTGTCGATCATCGTCGTCACCACTGCCCGGGCAGAGCTCTCCCGTGTCAAGGTCCAGGCCCACACTGAGCTGCAGCACGAGGTGGAGAAGTTCCGCGACTTCGCGAGCAGCCCGAGCTCTGGCGACGGCGGAGGCTTCAACTCCGTTCAAGCACTGATGACCAGCCATCTGCAGAACAACCTGCCCGAACACACAGAAACGTTCTTCAGCATCGTGGATGGGAAAGAAGACCAGCGCAGCGTCGACAATCCGCCCTTTCGGCTCGACCAAGATGCCGAGTTCGTCGCTGAGGCTGCCAAGGTGGCTACTCCCGAAATCAACGAACGTTCCACTCCCGCCGGCCCGGTGACCTATGCGATCGTTCCCATCCAGATGCAGGGCAGCTCGCAGACGGGGCAGCTGGTCATCGTCGAATACCTCACCCCCGAATACGACGAGGCATGGGCGACGATCTGGACCATGACGATCATCGCCGTCATCGCTCTGGCCATGGCGGGAATCTTCGGCTGGCTGGTCGCCGGACGGGTACTGTCCCCGATCAGGCAGTTGAGCGAAACTGCGTCGCGGATCGGCGAAGAGGATCTCAGCCGGCGGATCGAGGTCACGGGCAATGACGATGTGGCCCACCTCGGCGTGACCTTCAACCGGATGCTCGACCGGCTCGAAGCCGCGTTCGCCGGCCAACGGCAGTTCCTTGATGATGCTGGGCACGAACTGCGCACCCCGATCACCGTCGTCCGCGGCCATCTCGACGTCATGGGCGATGACCCCGAAGACCGGGAGTACACGCTCGACCTCGTCGGAGATGAGCTGCGACGCATGTCCCGACTTGTCGACGAGCTCATCATGCTCGCCGGCAGCGAAGGTCCTGACTTCCTCATGCTCGCACCGACGGATATCACCGATCTGGTCTTCGAAAGCTTCTCCAAAGCAACTGCCCTGGGGACGCGCAACTGGGTCATCGATGCCACCCCTGAAGCGTTCGGCATCGTCGACGAGCAGCGGCTGACCCAGGCACTGCTGCAACTGGCCGCCAACAGCGTCGATCATACCGACACCGGTGACACCATCGCCTTCGGCGGCCGCACCACAGCCGACACCATCGAACTGTGGGTCCGAGACACCGGATCCGGTGTGGCCGAAGAAGACCGCGAACGCATCTTCCAACGCTTCGCCCGCAGCAAGAAGGCCAAACCCGGCAGACGCGGGACGGGGCTTGGCCTGACGATCGTCGACCGCATCGCCAGGGCTCACGGTGGTAGCGTCTCAGTCAGCTCAGTTGAAGGAGAGGGAGCGACATTCCTCATCGAATTGCCATGGCACCATCCGGAAGTGGAGGACCAGTGACCCGCATTCTCATCGTCGAAGACGAGGACCGAATCGCGTCCTTCGTGAACAAGGGGCTGAAGGCAGAAGGGTACGCAACCGAGATCGCCGACGACGGTTACACCGCGATCGACCTCGTGCGCACCGGACAATTCGACCTCGTCATCCTGGACCTGGGCCTGCCTGGGCTGGACGGCTTCAGCGTGCTGCGCCTGATCAGAGGCGAACGCCACGATCTCCCGGTCATCATCCTTACCGCCCGCGAATCGACCGAGGACACCGTGGCAGGACTGTCCGGCGGCGCCGACGACTATATGAGCAAGCCCTTCGCCTTCGACGAGCTGCTGGCTCGTGTCCGACTGCGGCTGCGTCCCTCCACCCCGCAGGACCCGAGTGTGCTCAGGGTTGGCAGTCTGGCCCTCGACATCCGCACCCGCCGGGCACTGGTCGGTGAGCGTGCCATTGAACTCAGCTCACGCGAGTTCACGCTGCTTGAGGTCTTCCTCCAGCACCCCGACCAGGTGCTCAGCCGAGCCCAGCTGCTGAGCAGAGTGTGGGGACTCGATTTCGACCCCGGCTCGAATGTCGTCGACGTCTATGTCAGGTATCTGCGGGAGAAGCTGGGCCACGACACGATCGAGACTGTCCGCGGGGCGGGGTATCGTCTGCGAGTCATCGACTGATCGTCGAGGTGAGCGCCGCAGAGATGTGAAAGCTCTCATCTTCACCTCATCGTCGCCTTAGATGGGGACGACAGTCTTGATGGTGAACGTCATCAAGGAGGAAAAAATGTCGCTTGTTCTCGCACTGGGCACTGACCTGGTCGCCATTGTCATCCTGGCCTACGTCCTGTACTTCCGCAGGCACCGTCGCCGTGATCTGCTGCTGTCCTATGTGGCACTGAATATCGGAGTCGTTGCCGTGACGCTGGCGCTGGGCTCGGTGGAGGTGGGTGTCGGGTTGGGCATGGGCCTCTTCGGCATCCTCTCGATCATCCGGCTGCGCTCGGATCAGATCACCCAGCAGGAGATCGCCTACTACTTCACCGCACTGGCTTTGGGTCTCCTGGCTGGACTGCATCCCGATCCTGCCTGGCTGACACCGACGCTCTCCGCGCTGGTCCTGGTCGCCATCGCTGTGCTCGACAGCCCCATGATCGCGTCCTCGACGCACCGTCACACGCTGACACTCGATCGCGCGATCACCGATCAGGACGAGCTCATCGCTCACCTGGCCGACATGTTCGCCGCCGATACCGTACGAGCAGAGGTCCTCGACATCGATCTGGTGCGAGACACGACGCTGGTCGATGTGCGATACAAGGCTAAGCCCCACCGCAGGTCACAAGCGCCTCAGACATCTCAGACAGACCACCTGGCTGACAATCACATCGCGGTGGGCACGCGGCCTGAGCATCCGGTGGACCTGGAATGACAATGACCAGAACCCCCATTGCCGAGGCGGTCCCAGCGATGGCCTCGCCCCACCTGGACCTCGCTGACCTGGACGAACTCGATCAGGCTGCCGAGCTCACCGCGGCCAACGAGTTGGATGCGCAGCTGCTGCGCATGAACTCCATCTCATTGGGCGAGCTCAATTCGCAGGCCCGTCTCATGACTCGTGTCGATCGGAAGTACTTCCTGCCGAGGGCCCTATTCGTGGAACTGCTCAAGGCCACAGAGGACGACTTCAGCGTGCTGGAGATCGGGCAGAAGAGATGCTTCGAGTACCGAACCGTCTACTTCGACTCCCCAGATTTCCGGTTCTTCCGAGACCATGTCCAGGAACGTCGTCACCGGTACAAGGTGCGAACGAGAACCTACGTGGAGACCGGCACCTGCCACCTCGAGGTCAAGTCGAAGGGTTACCGGGGACAGACCGTGAAGGAGCGAATCCCTCACTCCACCGATCGCCCAGGGTCACTGTCGGAGACCGACATCGGGTTCATCGATTCGATCATCGGCGGCGACTCGCACCGCCGGGTCCCTGCCGACCGATTGGAGCCGGTGCTTGAAACCATCTACGACCGGATCACTCTGTGTCATGACCATCAGCGACTGACGTGTGACCTCAACATTCGCGCGGTCAACGGGGACGAGACCCATGACGGTCCCGATGATGTCCTCGTCGAGACGAAGTCCGCCGGTGGCGGCGGCATCTGGGACGCGCTGCTCAAACAGCACGGCGTCCGACCGCACAAGGTCAGCAAGTATTGCGTAGCCGCGTCACTGCTCTACCCGCAGCTGCCGAGCAACCCGTGGAAACAGACGATCAAACGTTACTTCGTGTGAGTTCGCGGCTGAAGGGGCTGCCGTGTTCAGCGATCGCGACCAGACCTCCCACACGTTTACCGCGTAAACCCTCCAGCATCGAAGCAATCAGCACGAAAACTGGTTTGCGCTTGTGAATAACTGAATCAATTGATATGTTATTTACGTTGTAAACACCCGGATACATCCCCACCTGAATATACAAGGCGCCTCCAGCTCGGCCGGAGGCGCCTTGTACGTCAAGTAGAGGAACAACCATCATGGGCTGATCTGATGTCGATGGCCATGGCCCCACCGCTGAAGTGGCAGGGTCACGGCCATCGCTCGTTGCCCATCACAGCAGCCGGGGACGCGTGTAGGATCGCTACGATGACCCTGCCGGGCCGGGCCGATTCGCCTCCCGCGACCGCTCGCTTCGAAGACAAGGAGATTTCATGAATCGCACACGCCTGCGCCGAAAGGATGTCATTCAGTCCGCGATCGCATATATCGACGAATATGGGGTCCAGTCTCTGACCATGCGCCGCCTGGGCACCGCCCTCGACGTCGAGGCCATGGCCCTGTACCGGCACGTCTCCAGTCGCGAAGAGCTCGTCTCTGCCGCTGTCCGTGAACTCATCGACGGCCTCTTTGACGACGAACTCATGCAGACTCAACCGAAGAGCTGGGAGGCCTACTTCCAGCACGTTGCCAACGCCATGCGCAATCTGGCGCTGTCTCATCCGAGGATGTTTCCCCTACTGATCTCACAGCCGCCTGAAGCCCCCTGGCTGCGGCCCCCTCTGCGCAGCGTTCGCTGGTTGGACTATTTCCTTGCCTCACTCCTCGGCTACGGCTTCTCCGAGACTCACGCGGTGAAGGCCTATAAGGCCTTCACCAGCTTCCTCCTCGGCGACCTCCTTCTCCAGGTGACCGCGATGGGCATCGACATCGCGCCGGTAGCCGGCGACGGTGACGAACCCGAAGAGGATCCTGCCGAGTATGCAACAGTCAAGCGCCTGGAAGGCAAACTGGCCGAAGACCTCTCACAACGCGAATTCAGCGACGGATTGGATGACCTCATCGAGCGCATCCGCACCGTCTCTGAACTCTGAGTCGGTCGACCTAAGCGCACGACGGCTTACCTACGCGCACTGGTTCACCTCACGGGCGACGTGTCACTTATACGCGCGGTGGTACTGGGACGGCCGGTAATCGATCTCGTGGCGTAGAGCGTCAGCGGCCCGGAGCGGGAAGTTCGGGTCACGCAGCGATTCGCGGCCGAGAAGAATGACATCTGCCTGCTCGGTCGCCAGGATGTGTTCGGCCTGAAAGGGCTCGGTGATGAGTCCGACCGCCGCGGTCGGAATGTCCGCCTGCCTGCGGACCCCCTCGGCGAAGCTCGTCTGGTAGCCGGGGCCGACAGGAATCTTGGCCATCACGTTGCCGCCGGTGGAGACATCGACGAGGTCGACGCCATGGCCCTTCAACCAGCCGGACAGCCGCGCGGTGTCATCGAGGCTCAGCCCACCCTCGGTCCAGTCCGTCGCGGACAGGCGCACGAGCACGGGAACGTCCTCGCCCACCTCGGCGCGAGTGGCATCGACAACCTCGAGCAGGAAGCGCGCCCGGTTCTCCGGGGTTCCGCCGTAGGAATCGGTGCGGGTATTGCTCAGCGGGGAGAGGAATTCGTGGAGCAGGTAGCCGTGCGCGCCGTGGATCTCCACAAAGTCGAAGCCGGCCTCCATCGACCTGCGCGCCGAGGCTGCGAAGGCAGCCACGATCTCGGCGATCTCCGCTTCGGTGAGCTCACGTGGAGCATCCAATCCGGGGAACGCCTCGGGTGAGGGAGCCAGTGTCTGCCAGCCGCCTTCGCTCTCGGGCAGACTGCCTTCGTGGTCGGCGCCCCACTCGGGGTAGGTCGAGGCCTTACGGCCGGCGTGGGCGAGTTGGATCCCGGCCGCGGCCCCCTGCGTGTGCATGAAGTCGACTACCGGGATCAGTGCATCGCGCTGCTTGTCATTCCACAGGCCCAGGTCTTTCGCGGAGATCCGCGCCTCGGGAGTGACGCCGGTGGCTTCGACGATGATTGCGCCTGCGCCGCCCCGGGCCAGGGATCCGTAGTGGACGACGTGCCACGGGGCGGCTACGCCGTCGAGGGTGTCCACGGAATACTGGCACATCGGCGGCACCCAGGCACGGTTGCGGAAAGTCAGGCCGCGCAAGGTGAGGGGTTCGAACAGCAGATGAGACATATGACCTCGTGATCGTCAGTAGTGGACTCGAGCCTTGAGCGCTGAACTCGAGATGAAGTACGAAGCTCCTCGTACTTCGATGTTTACCGTACTACGAAGAAGAACGTATAATCAAAGGACTGTGAATCACTGTGACGAAAGAATCAGCGTGACGAAGAGGTGACGGATGAGAACCCTTGAACACCCCGAACGGAACGAGATGCGACTCGACACCGTGCTCGCCGCACTTGCCGACCCGATTCGTCGGCACATCGCCTGCCGACTGAACACCACCCACCAGGATCACGCCTGCGCAACATTCGAGCTGCCGGTATCGAAGTCAACATCGACCTATCACTTCCGGACTCTGCGCGAGGCCGGTGTGATTCGCCAGGAGTACCAGGGCACGTCGATCATGAACTCACTGCGCAAGGACGATCTTGACGCACGGTTCCCCGGACTCCTCGACGCGGTCTTCGCTGCTCAAAACATCGAAGGCGGAGCCGCGGTCGTCTCGACCTAAGGTCGATCGAAGACCGGAGCGGGGTCACAGGCAGACGCCTGTGACCCCGCTCCGTAATCCGCGGAACTCAAGGCTGTCGCCCCTACTCCCCCGCCGCAATCGCATCGACGGCAACCGGGTCCGAGGACCGCAGGAACTCCTCGATCCGAGCAGCCTCTTCACCTTCGCCAATAGCGCCGGCGGCACGGCCGAGGGCGTTGAGTGCGCGGAGGAATCCGCGGTTGATCTCATGCTTCCATGGGATCGGGCCTGCTCCGCGCCATCCGGCGGCACGCAGGGAATCGAGACCACGGTGGTAGCCGACGCGGGCATAGGCATAGGCGTCGACGAGGCGGCCCTCGCCGTGAGCCTCATCGGCCAGGATCGCCCAGGCCAGTGATGAGGCGGGCAACGCTGCGGCGACGTCGATGGGTTCTTCGCCGGCGTCGAGGCGCTTCTTCGCTTCCACGTCTGCGTGATCATCGGGCAGGAATGTCGGCTGGGGGCCGAGCTGAGTGGCGTCGAGGTTGCCGATATGCGATGGGTTACCGATGGGCTGTGTCATGTCATCTCCTGGTCGTTGGTCGAATGCAGAGTTCAGTTGGACTTCACGTCTGAGGGTTGGATCGTGTACGGGTTGGTGCTCAGAGCCCCGAAGATCCCGGCATCTGTGAGCTTTTTGAGCTGCTTTTCATCCTTGACTCCGGTGGCCCAGACCTTGAGGTCCGACTCGGCCCAGGTGCTCACCGCATCGGGTGCGACGGACACCATACTGTAGCCCGACTTCTTCAAGTCCGCGGGCGAAGTCG
This sequence comes from Brevibacterium sp. FME17, assembly GCF_014897515.1. Taxonomy (NCBI): domain Bacteria; kingdom Bacillati; phylum Actinomycetota; class Actinomycetes; order Micrococcales; family Brevibacteriaceae; genus Brevibacterium; species Brevibacterium sp. FME17. The sequence continues at coordinate 39,333 of NZ_JABUYD010000015.1, read as the reverse complement.
ATGAATAGTCACCGGTGAACATCACTGCCACCTCGGCGTCGGATGCCGCCTTGGCGACCTTCGCGTTGGAGGTCCGCACGATCGTCGAATCGGCGCTGTCCGCCTCGGCGATCTTCTTCAGCACTGGATCTGCCACCTTGGGCGATTCGATCAGGGGCATGAGCACGGTGGCTCCGCCCATCTCATCGACTATCTGGTCCCAGGTGATGGGGTCCCCGAATGCGGTGTTCTTGCGTGGTGGCTTGATGGTCTGGTCCAGGAACGACTTACGGTCCAGGTCAGACAGGTCGCCTTTGAGTTCCATCTCCTTGGGCGCGGATTTCGGGTCCGCGGCGACAACGGTGCCGTCACCGAGCTGGGACAGGGTCGGTGCGGGCAGATAGCCGAACTTCGTGTTCTCGGTGAAGGCGAGTGTGGAGTTCGCCGGGTAGACCTTCGAACCACCGTCGAGGGCGGCGACCGCGGGCTTGTTGAGCGAGTCCACGGTCAGGTGGTCCTTGCTTCCGAACATGTTGAGTCCAAGGACGGCGACGACAGCGATGACGACGACGAGCCCGGCCCACAGAGGCGCGTTGAACTTCTTCGGCGTCGGCCGCTCAGGCACCGGAGCCCGTCCGCTCTCGAGAGCTTCCTCTGCAGGGTGTTCGCTGCCTGCCTGAGCCCGGGTGCTCTGCTCGCGTTCACTGCGTCCGTACCGGCGGTTCTTCTTGCTCAACGGCTGCCGTCCTTCGTCGATCCGGCCCCGGCGATCAGGCCCCGCAGGAACCCTGCTCCCCAGCACAGGTGCATGGTGGGCAATACGAGTCCGAACCAAGCGCGTTCGCGTCGACCGCAATCCTTGGCCGCCGAGGCGGTCGCAAGTATGCCCGACACGTATCCCAGACTGGGCACGTGGACCAGAGAGGTGAAGCGGCGCAGGAATTTGGGCCAGGTCTTCGTCCTGCCTGTGAGCTGCAGGAGGGCTTCGACGACGCTGGCTGCCATCCCGAGGACCAGCACCGGTGGCGCGAAGTAACGTATCGAATTCTGCGATCCGTAGCGTCGGATGAGCTCAGCACGCCAGATGCCGGTGGCCCAGAACTGCTGACCGATCTTCGACCAGGAATCCCGCGGCCAGTAGGTGACCTCCATGTCCGGGTTGAACCAGATGCGCCCGCCTGCAGTGCGGATGCGCAGGTTGAGCTCCCAGTCCTGTCCGCGTTTGATTCCTTCATCGAACCCGCCGAGGTGGTCGAATACCTCACGTCGGTACACGCCGAGGTAGGCCGACTCGGCCTCGCCGGCTTCGTCTCCGGAGTGGTAGGCAGGTCCGCCGAGCCCGACCGGTGACATGTAGGCCCGGGCCACGGCCTTCTGGAACGATGTGCGACCGCGGGCGAGCATGAGTCCGCCGCAGTTCGCGGCCTTGGTCTGGCGCAGAGTGTCGATGGCCTGCTTCGTGTAGTCGGCGCCCAGCCCCGAGTGTGCGTCGACGCGGATGATCACAGGGTGGTGAGTCGCGGCGATCGCGAGGTTGAGTCCGATCGGCGTCGCAGCCTGCGGGTTGTCGACGGTCTGGATGCGAGGATCCTGCGCAGCCATGTCGGCGATGATGGCGTTCGTGTCATCGGTCGAGGGCCCGAGCGCAAGGACGATTTCTTTGTCTCCTTCATAGTCTTGGGCCAGGATCGTGGTGATCGCTTTGGCAATGTGCTCGGCCTCGTTGAGGACCGGCATGATGAAGGAGACACCGGGGCGTTCGGCCAGTGGAGGCAGACCTTCCGGGGTCAGGATCTCAAGAATTTTCGACACGCCCTCAATCTTCCCACATGCCCACGGTCTCGGCCTTGAGGGGTTGCTCAGGCACCGGCGAACACCCGATCGCTGCGGGCCACCTCCCCAGGAACATAAAAAATTGTCGCCACACGGGCACGGTATGCGCTCGATCCATGGTTAGGCTGAATATGTCGTCGCCGGCGACGACATATTCAGGTGCCGCGTTGATCGAGGGGCTCCCCTTCCGCCTCGCCCTCCCCGTGCCGAACAAAAAGGCTTGTGCGCGGGAACACATTCCCGTACATTTGCAACGTAGGACATCATACGTCTTATGTTTTATCCGGGATTTGGCATCGATGCGGTCCCGTTCGGACTTTCTGTGAGGAGGGAGCATGGACGCTCCGGGACTCGGCAGCCTCAATTGGGCTGTGATCATCATCTATCTGTTGGCAACGTTGGGAATCGGGGTGTGGTTCACCCGCAAGGCGAGCGCCGGAACTGATTCGTTCTTCAAGGCGAACGGTCGCATCCCGGCCTGGGCCGCAGGCTTCAGCATCTATGCGACGACCCTGTCTGCCATCACCTATATGTCCACGCCTGAACAGGCGTTCCTCACAGACTGGTCCTATGCAGCAGGCAATATCGCCATCTTCGCGATCGTCCCGCTGCTCGTCCTCTTCTACATCCCCTTCTTCCGCAAGCTCGACGTCACCACCGCTTACGAGTACCTTGAGGAACGCTTCGGGCCCACTATCCGAGTCATCGGATCGGCCCTGTTCGTGCTCTTCCACATCGGACGCGTGGCCATCGTGATCTACCTGCCCACGCTGGCAATCAGCTCGGTCACCAATATCAGCCCCGTGCTCGTCGCCGCCGCAGTCGGCGTCCTCTCCGTTGTCTACACCTTCCTCGGCGGCATCGAAGGCGTTATCTGGTCAGACGTGGTCCAGGGCATCATCCTCCTCGTCGGTGCCGCCGTGATCCTCGTCTTCGGCATCGCAGCCCTCGACGGTGGTCTGGCGACAGTGGCCGCCGATGCAGCAGCAGACGACAAGTTCATCTCGGCCGACAATTGGAAGATCGGTGGAGCGGCGGCGGCCATTCCGATCGTCTTCCTCGGCTCGGTCTTCAACAATCTCCACCAGTACACCGCCAGCCAGGACGTGGTGCAGCGCTATCAGACGACCGACTCACCGAAGAGCACAATCCGGTCTCTGATCGTCAACGGCTTCCTCGCACTGCTGACCATTCCTCTGTTCTACGGAATCGGCACCGTCCTCTACAGCTACTACCAGCACGCCGAGGCGCTTCCCTCCGGATTCAACACCTCGGCTCTGGTGCCCTACTTCGCTGTCACCGCACTGCCGGCCGGCATCTCAGGTCTGCTGATCGCGGCAATCTTCGCTGCCGCACAGTCGACGATCTCCTCGAGCCTGAATTCGATCTCGGCCTGCGTCACCGTTGACATCCGGGACCGGTTCTTCCCGCCCAAGGACGGTGTGGCCCGCACAGGCGTCGGGTTCTCCCGTCTGGTCATCGTGATCGTCGGAACGATCTCGGTAGGAGTCGCCCTCTACCTATCCGCGACCGACCAGGCTCACACCTGGGACCTCTTCCTGTCCATCACCGGACTCTTCGGGGTTCCCCTTGCCGGTGTCTTCGCCCTCGGCATCTTCACCAAACGGGCCAACAGCGCCGGAGTGCTCAGCGGACTGGTGCTCGGTGCCGCCGTCGCCTGGTACGTCCAGGACGTCGCGGGGCTGACACCCTTCGCAGTCTCGGCCGTGGCCTTCGTCGGCGCCGTCGTCTTCGGCTATGTGATCTCCCTGTTCACAGGATCCCAGAACCGTCGTGCCGACCACGACGTGACTGCCCTGACGATCTACGGCAAACGTGACCAGTACACACGGCGCATCTCAACCTCCCCGGCGACAACCTCGGCGGGGGACAGCAACAGCATCAAGCAAGGACAGAGCAATGAGTGAATTCCACGGCATCATCCCCCCACTGCTGACACCGCGCTCCGAGCGCGGGGAGCTGGACTTCGAGGGCATTTCGGCCCTCGTCGACCACCTCGTCGAGGGAGGTGTGCACGGCATCTTCGTGCTCGGCTCCTCAGGGGAGGTCCCCTATCTCACTGCGAGCGAACGCGAGCAGGTGCTGACCACTGCCATCGAAGCTGCCGACGGTCGGGTCCCCGTCCTCGTGGGAATCAGCGAACAGACGACAGGCCGTGTCCTCGACGAGGCGAAGCGTCTGCTGTCGATCGGCGGAGACGCCGCCGTGGTCACCACCCCGTTCTACGCGCTCTCCGATGCGGGCGAGATCGAGCAGCACTTCCGCACCGTCGCCGAACACCTCGACGTTCCGGTCTTCGCCTACGACATCCCAGTGCGCACCCATTCCAAACTGCCCCACGTCGTGACCGTGCGCCTGGCCCGCGAGGGTGTGCTGGCCGGAGTCAAGGATTCCTCGGCCGATGACGTGTCCTTCCGTCGCCTGCTCATCGACACCAAGGACCAACCCGACTTCGCGGTCTTCACCGGCCACGAAGTGGTCGCCGACGGCGCACTCCTCGGTGGTGCGGCCGGGATCGTCCCAGGTCTGGGCAACGTCGACCCTGCTGGCTACGTTCGCCTCTACGACGCCGCCCGAGCCGGCGATTGGACGGCCGTCGCCGCCGAACAGGATCGCCTGGCGCGACTGTTCCAGATCACCGCTGCACCCACCCCCGGACGCGTCTCCCCCGGTGCCGCTGGCCTTGGTGCGTTCAAGACCGCCCTGCGGCTCATGGGCGTCATCGCCTCCAACCGGATGACCGAGCCGATGCTGGCACTCGATGAGGTCGAGACCGGACGCGTCAGAGAGGTCATCTCCGCCGAAGGTCTTCTATGACCTCGAGAGCCGTGGTGGCCGTCGACGTCGGCGGCACGAAGATTCGTGCCGGTGCCGTCATCGACGGCACCATCATCGACGGCACCATGGGACACATCCGGGAGGTGCCGACACCCGCCAGTGAGGGACGTTCGGCAATCCTGGATGCCATCGCCGAGGTGGCCCGCGAAGTCATGCGCAGCACCGACGCTTCGATCGGCGCTGATACACCCCTCCTGTGGAAACTGGGCATCGGGGCCGCCGGAGTCATCGACTCTGAGGCGGGAACCGTCGTCTCGGCCACGGACTCCCTGACCGGCTGGGCTGGGACTCGACTCACGGCAGAGCTGACGGCACGCCTCGGCCTTGAGACGCGGGCCGTCAACGACGTGCATGCTCATGCGCTCGGCGAATCCTTCGCAGGGGCAGCCCGAGGATCCCGCAGCTCGCTGCTGGTAGCCGCGGGCACAGGAATCGGAGGCGCCTTCATCTCCGAGGGCCGCCTCCTCACCGGCCGGAACTTCGCAGCAGGACACATCGGTCACCTTCCTGTCGCCGCCGCCCAGGGGTTGCCGTGCCCCTGCGACGGCGCCGGGCACGTCGAGGCGATCGCCTCGGGGCCGGCTGTGCTGGCGGCCTATCGACGGGCTGGAGGCCGTGCGGACGTCTCCTCGACCCGGGAACTGGCGGGCGTCGCTCGCTCTGGAGATGTCATCGCCCAAGAGGCATTTGCCCGGGCTGGGGAAGCGCTCGGCTCGATACTCGGCGGACTGGCCAATGTTCTCTCCCCCGAGGTCGTCGTCATCGGCGGGGGCCTGGCGGGTACCGGAGAACTGTGGTGGTCGCCTCTGTGTGAGGCGTTCGACCGTGAGCTCATCCCCGCCATCCGCGGACTTGAGCTCCGCGAGGCACAATTGGGATCAGACGCCGCCCTCATCGGCGCGGCCAGTCTGTGGTCGGCCGCGACCTCGGCCGCAACTTCGGCACCAAAAAGCCCGATGCCAGGAAACTCGGCAATATCGAAGACCACCAGCGAGGAGACAGAGTGATGTTCACCAAACAGGAGATCGTCGATGCCCTGCGAGGACACCTCATCGTCTCGGCCCAGGCCTATCCGGGAGAGCCCATGCGGGACCCGCGGACCATTGCTCAGGTCGCCGCTTCCGTCGTGCGCGGTGGTGCGGCGGCGGTGCGCGTCCAGGGGCTCAGCGACATTCAGGCGACTCGTTCAGCGGTCGAAGTTCCGGTGATCGGCTTATGGAAAGACGGCACCGAAGGTGTGGCCATCACGCCGACGTATCAGCACGCGCATGCCGTCGCCTCGGCGGGAGCCCACGTGGTGGCTCTGGACGGCACACGCCGTGAACGTCCGGACGGGCTGAGTCTCACCCAGACTATCGAGCGCCTGCATGAAGAGACGAATGCGCTGGTCATGGCCGACTGCGGCAGCCTTGACGATGCGCTGACCGCGGCCGAATCCGGAGCAGACTTCATCGGCACCACCCTGGCCGGATACTCCGGCGAACGCGCGAAGACGACGGGGCCTGACCTGGAACTGCTCGAACAGATCAAAGCGGCAGACCTCGCCCCGATGCTCGTCGCCGAGGGACGGATCCACTCCCCTGACGATGCCGCAGGAGCACTGTCGGCCGGCGCCGAGGCGGTGGTGGTGGGAACAGCGATCACCCACCCGGCAACGATCACGTCCCGGTTCGTCGACGCCTGCGAAAACTCCTAAGACACTCCCCACTCGAGTGACACCTCCCAGCATGCTCAGGTGACGCCTCCCAGTCGGCGCAGATGAGGCCTCAGAGCCGGTGGTGTTCGAACTTGTTCGCGTACGCCTGACGGTAGTAATCGGCCAACTGCAGTCTCGATGCGGCCGCATCGTCGACGAGGACCGTGGCGTGGGGATGCATCTGCAGCACGGTCGCCGGCCACATCGAAGAGATCGGCCCCTCCAACATCTGGTGCACCGCTTCGGCCTTGTTGCCTCCGGTGGCGATGAGCATAAGATGACGCGCTTCCATGATCGTGCCCAGCCCCTGCGTCAGGCAGTGCTTCGGCACTTGGTCGACGTCTCCGTCGAAGAAGCGGGCATTGTCCACCCGTGTCTGGTTCGCCAGGACTTTGACTCGGGTACGCGAGGACAGGGACGAACCCGGTTCGTTGAAGGCGATGTGACCGTCGGTCCCGATTCCCAGGATCTGCAGGTCAATTCCTCCCGCCTCTGCGATGGCACGTTCGTAATCCGAGGAAGCGCTGATCAGGTCCTCGGCGGTTCCGTCGGGCCCCTGCACAGCGCCCTCGGCGAAATCGACGCGTGAGGCGATCTCGGCGTCGATGACATTCCGGTAGCGCTGCGGGTGGTCTGCGGGCAGCCCGACGTATTCGTCGAGCATAAATGCGCGCGCAGCAGCGAAGGACAGTCCTTCCTGTTCGTGCCGCCGGGTCAGTTCGTCGTAGACGCGCAGCGGGCTCGAGCCGGTGGCCAGCCCGAGCACGGGGGCAGACGATTCTCGCAGCAGCCTCTCAATGGAGTCCGCGACCAGCATCGCCAGTTCACCGTCGGGGGCGATGACTACTTCCATTGGTCCTCAGCTCTCTGCTCGTGGTGTCGGGGCGTGGTCAAGGGCTCGGGCGATCGGTTCGTAGTGCACGGTGATCGCGGAGCGGAAGGCGTCGACGTCCCCGGCTTCGGCCGCCGTGAGCATGAGTCCGTGGGCCCGGGCGGTGCGTTCAAGATCGGCAGCCACCGCGAGATTGAGCTTGGGCAGCACAGCGGTGTGCACGTCCCAAAAGGCGGCTACGAGCTGACCGACGAGCGAGTTCCCCAAGGACTCAAGCAACCCGGTGTGGAAGGCGCGGTCCTGCTGCGGAAAGGAGCGTCCGTCCTGTGCCATGGCGACCATCTCCTCGACGAGTGCTGAGAGGTCCGGGTTCGTGGTTCCCTCCAGGCTCTTCACAATCGCTTCGGACATTCCGTGGTCCAGGGCCTCACGCACCTCCACCACGTCCCGCAAGGCGCGCAGGTCATCACCGGGACTCAGCACACCGCGGAACACGAGAGCTTCGACGAGTGCGTCCAGGGACATCTCACCCACATAGGTTCCGTGTCCGTGCCGAACGTCAACGATGTCGAGGGTCGAGAGCTTGCGAATGGCTTCCCTGACATTCGACCGCGAAACGCCGAGGCGAGTGCACAGTTCCCCCTCGGTGGGCAGCAGGTCCCCGGTGCGAAGTCCGTCTGCGAGAATGAGATCCTTGATCCGGTCCGACGTCGTCGTCTTCCGTCGCCCCTCGGCGTTGTCGGCGGCAGAACGCTGATGGCCTGCCGGCATTGCCTCTGTCATTGTCGCCCTCCACAGATAGTTCCGCACCGAGCTTCCAGTATACGTCTGACATCAGATGTGTGGGCTTCGACCGACATGCGGTCTCCCCTCGCGCCCCTGCCCCAAACAGCACTAGAGTGGGCAAGCAACAGATGTTGTAAGAATCAGCGCACCTACTGAAAGCTCGGAGGAGCCATGGAAATTCTCACCGGAAGCGTCATCGCCGTCGTAGTCATCGTTGTCATCCTCGGCGTACTTCTGTTCGGCAAACTGAGGACCAGCATGTTCTTCACCGTCAAGACTCAGGAGAACGTCATCGTCGAACGGTTCGGGAAGTTCAAGAAGGTTGCCAAGCCTGGCCTGAACTTCAAAATGCCTCTCGTCGAGACCATCAGCAAACCGATCTCGCTGCGCGTCCAGCAGCTCGAGGTCAACATCGAGTCGAAGACAAGTGACAACGTGTTCGTCACAGTGCCGGTGGCCGTGCAGTATGTCGTTGAAGAGGAAAACGCCACCGACGCCTACTACAAACTGGCCAACTCCGAAGAGCAGATCAGGTCCTACGTCTTCGACACCGTTCGCTCCGCACTGTCGGGTCTGACCTTGGACACAGCATTCGAGTCCAAGGATGATATCGCTGAGAACGTCGAACGCCGCCTGTCGGAGTCGATGAAGCGCTACGGATTCAAGATCGTGAGCACCCTGGTCACCGACATCACCCCGGACTCCAAGGTCCGCGACTCCATGAACTCGATCAATGCCGCACAGCGCGATAAGGTCGCGGCTCAGTCCCTGGCCGAGGCCGACAAGATCAAACGGGTCACACAGGCTCAGGCTGAGTCCGAGGCGATGCGGCTGCACGGTGAGGGTGTGGCCGCACAGCGCAAAGCCATTGCCGAAGGTATCGCCGAACAGTACGCGAAGCTGCAGGAAGTCGGCATCGACAAAACAGCCGAGCAGCTGCTCATGATGACCCAGTACTTCGACACCATGCAGAACGTGGCCCAGGAGGGTCGCTCCAACGTGCTGTTCATGCCGTCGAACCCCGGCGGCCTGGGCGAGATGACGCAGGAGATCAGGAATACCCTGTTCGCAGCCAACGCATCCGAGGACGCAAAGAACACCACAGGCCTGAAGGGTGCCACCGGCCCCCAGTCTCAGCAGCAGTCTGTGTCGAAGGCTGCGCAGAGCGCACGTGCCGATACCAAGTCGGCGATGAAGCGTGCAGTCGATGCTGTCAGGCACAACACCGACAACGCGGACCCGACGACCGACGGCTCCTGAGACTGAGCCAAAGTCTGACTCAGTCTGGGCAGCACATGACAGAACGGGCGCCGGCGCGTAATCTCGCACCGGCGCCCGTTCGCCTCTGCAGGCTGTTGCCCGCAGGCAGACAACCTCCGAAAGCTTACTCCCGAGCCACCCCGTCAGCATCGGCCGCGGCCTCAACCGCAGCAGCAACGGCAGGAGCAACCCGCGCGTCCAGCGCTCCGGGCACAATGTAGTCCGGTGCCAGGTCATCGCCGACCAGGTCGGCGATGGCACGCGCGGCAGCGAGCTTCATGGCATCCGTGATGTCGGTGGCTCCGGCATCCAGGGCTCCGCGGAAGATTCCTGGGAACGCGAGAACGTTGTTGATCTGGTTCGGGAAGTCACTGCGGCCGGTGGCGACCACCGAGGCGTACTTCTGCGCGATGTCCGGGGTGATCTCCGGGTTCGGGTTCGACAGGCCGAAGATCACGGCGTTGTCGGCCATCTGCGGCAGGTGCTTCTCATCGATGGTGCCGCCGGAGACGCCGATGAATACGTCGGCACCGGCGAGTGCGGTGTCGATCCCGCCAGTGATGGTGCGTGGATTCGTGTTCGACGCCAGCCATTCCTTCGTCGGAGTCAGATCCGCACGGTCGGAGTCGATAATCCCCTTGGAGTCGAGGACGACAACGTCCTTCACACCGGCATCGCCGAGGATCTTGGCTACGGCGACTCCGGCAGCTCCTGCCCCGGAGAGGACGATCTTGATGGAGTCGAAAGACTTGTCGACCACGCGCAGCGCATTCGTCAGTGCAGCGAGGACGACGACGGCCGTGCCGTGCTGGTCATCATGCATGACAGGGATGTCGAGCGCGGCCTTGACGCGGTCCTCGATCTCGAAGCAGCGAGGTGCTGAGATGTCTTCGAGGTTGACTGCGCCGAATGACGGGGCCATGCGGACGAGGGTCTCGACGATCTCGTCGGAGTCATTCGTATCGAGGACGATCGGGATGGCGTCGAGCCCGGAGAAGCGCTTGAACAGGGCGCACTTGCCCTCCATGACAGGCAGCGAGGCCTTCGCCCCTATATCCCCGAGGCCGAGCACGGCAGATCCGTCGGAGACGACGGCGACGAGTCGACCGGTCCAGGTGTGGGTCCGCGCCAGTTCCGGCTCGTCCTTGATCGCGGTGCAGACCTTGGCGACGCCGGGAGTATAGGCAATGGAGAGATCGCGCTGGGTCTCGAGCGGACGGGTGAGTTCGGCAGAGAGTTTGCCGCCTTCGTGCCCGGCGAAGATCTCATCATCGGTGATGGGCGGCAGCGAGTTCTGTGCGGGGGCGGTGTTTGTGTCGGTCGTTGTCGTCATGTTTGATCCTCGTGGTCTCGTGACGGCTGGCATCGCGGCGATGCCGCCTTCGGTGTTCGTCAGACCGCGGCGCAGTACCACGGGGCGTCTCTGGCAGCGGTCGAATCGAAGAGCTGTCACCAAGAAGGATGGTGCGGTGACTTCTGCGCAGTGTGGTCCGCGTCCTTTGTGAAGGACTGTGCGTGGTCGCGCAGGGCACGAGCGGTTCGCAGTCGGCCGAGTTCCGACCTCATGAAACGCACTGTGCAACTCGGCCAGCATAGCCGATGAGTCGTCGCTTTCCACCCGAAAAAGTCACCTTCGCCGAGGTTGTCCGACGTTTTGGAGGCATATTCTCAATACCTTTAGCCTGGAGGATTCGACCCCGGAACAATGCGTTCCGGACCTCAGCCTCCTGACACCGCGGCAGTCTGCCGATCCTTCGCCCGCCCCCGGACCAGGTCGACGATTCCGATGAGTCCGGCGAAGACCATGACTGCGGCGATGAATCCGAATCCGGCGATGATCGCGGCCCCATATCCGGCCATTCCCTGAACGACGAAGAACACGGCTGTGACGATCGCGATGCCGATGGCCGTACCCACACGCTGCCCGGTCTGCATCACCCCACCGGAGCTTCCCGCATATTCGACGGGCACATCGGCCAGGGTCAGTGTCTGGTTCGGACTGATCGCCATGCCCTGGCCGATCCCGGTCAGACCCAGGCTCGCCAGCATCCACCAGATGCTGATGCCCAGGTCTTCGTGAGCGAGGACGATCAGTGCAGACGTGACAACTCCGACGATGGCGATGCCGACTCCGAGCACGACCATCTTGCGCCCGAAGGTGAGGACCACGCGACCGGAGGCTTGGGCACTGACCGCTGCCAACAGCGCCGAGGGAAGACCCATCAGTCCCGCTTCGAGCGCAGGGAATCCGAGGCCGTTCTGGAGATAGAGGGCGACGATGACCCAGACTCCGGGCATGCCCACGAAATACATCGACGTCAGGGAGGCGCCATAGGCGAATGACCGGGTGCGGAACAGGTTCATATCGACCATCGGGGCACCGCCTCGGCGGGCATAACGGCCCTCCCAGCGCACCCACAGCCAGATGACGACGGCACCCACGGGGACCAGAGCGTAGATCCAGGCACCGGCGGAGCGTTCGAGGAAGGGAAGCATGACGAACAGGGTGCCCAGTGACAGGAGCACGAGGCCGACCGGATCGAAATCGGCGCGCCCGCCGTCGGCGCCGCCGGCCTCGGCAGCACTGCCCCTCCACGCGCTCCGCGGCAGCCAGAGCCGACCGAGGAGGATAGCGGCAATGGCGATCGGCACGTTGATGAGGAACGCCGAACGCCATCCCCATTCTTCCCCGAGCACCGCGATGAGGCCTCCGCCGAGCACGGGCCCGATGCCGACGGAGACACCGACGATGGTGCCGAACATGCCGAAGGCACGACCACGGATCTTGCCGTGGAAGTACTGCTGCAGCATCCCCACGCCCTGGGGACTCAGCAGTCCCGAGCCGATGCCCATGGCGATGCGCGCGACGTTGAGCATCACCGGGTCGGGAGCGAAGCCGGCGATGAGCGAGCCGAAGGCGAAGACGCTCACTCCTGCGACGAAGAGCCTGCCCCGTCCGAAGAGGTCACCGGCGCGACCGGCTGCGACGAGCAGTACGCCGAAGGCCAGCGTGTAGCCGGAGAGCACCCACTGGATCGCGGAATTCGAGGCCCCGATCGACTTCTGCATATCGGGCAGGATGACGTTGACGATGGAGACACTCAGCAGAGACATGAACATCGGCACCAGCATCACGGCGAGGATCCTGCGCTGCTGTGCCGACATGGCCGTTGTCTCTGAAGTTCCCGTCATTGATCCAGTTCTACTCCGCCGCGCAGGTCTGCACAACACCATCCCACTGCTGTGACATCCCTTGCGTAACTGACACGATCGTTTCGCCTTGAGAACATGTTGACTTTGAGAACGTGAGCGCTGCACGGGAACCGAGCGCCGATGGGGGAAGCCGCCGACCGGCTCGCTGCGCCAAGACTGAGCACCTGGAGCACGTCGCCGCGATGGCACAGTGAGCAGGCTGATGCCTACTCTCGTCACGCCGCAACACTTGACGAATCACACGTTCAAGGAGCGAACTCAACTGCTCACGGTGGGCGAATGAGAAGCTAGACTGACCATCAGAGAACGCACAGGACAGCGAGAGGACGGATCACATCACCGAGCGAAGCGACAACAAACATCAGAGCGACGACGTGCCGGGCGACAGCATGGACAGCGCGCCCGACATGATGAATCGCTCGGTCATCAGAGCGATGACGCTGCTGTCACGGATCAGCAACTATCCTGACGGCGTCACCGCAACAGAGCTGGCCAACGATGTAGGGCTGGCCCGTCCCACGGTATTTCGGCTTCTCCTCAGTCTCGAACATTCGGGCTTCCTGGCGAAGAACGATGGCGTCTTCTCCCTCGGCTGGGAGGTCGCCCGCCTCGGCAGGCGAGCAGACCCACACCGCGGGATCGCCGCCCAAGTTCAGGTCAATGTCGATCAACTCGCCACAGAGATCAATGAGACCGTCGGCTACGCCGTCGTCACTGGGCCCACGATGTTCGACTTGGTGGCGGAAGCCCAGAGCACGCATCTGCTCTCCCCCAACAAGGGCTACATCGGCGAGGACCTGCCGCTTCACGCAAGCGCGACCGGCAAGATCCTGCTTGCCGATCTCGATGTCGATCAGCTCGACACCCTCCTCACGACTCCGCTCGAGGGGTTCACTCGCTACACGATCACCGAGGCAGACCAACTTCGCTTCGAGCTCGCAGAGATCCGATCGCGCCGCTATTCGATCCTCGACGGAGAACTCGAAGAAGGACTCTACGCCGTCGCTGTACCAGTCAATGACAAACTGGGCAACGTCATCGGCGTGCTGTCTGCCTCAGGACTCGATCAGAGGATGAAATCGGCTCACATCCAGAGCTTCATCGAGCCGTTGCGTACCACAGCCGAGGAACTCACGCAGGTCCTCTACCGCCATCAGGCTGGCTGAAGGTACAACAGAGGATCGGGCCCGCTCTCTGAAACGGACCCGATCCTGACGTCGCCGTCGATGCGATGTTCGAGCGGAACTAGGACGTCAGCACCTCGGCGTCCTCGAGCTCACGAAGGCACCGGCGAACCAGCCCCCGGCTCATCCCCAGCTGGCGAGACAGGTTCGTCACCTGGGCCCGAAACGTCGCAGGGTCCGTATCAGCGTTCGCCTCGTGTGCCGCAGCATTGCCGGCGGACGCCGTTCGTACTCTCCGCAACGCCCACTTCGGAGTGTTCGGCTCCCGGGCTGCTGCACTGCCTCCAGCCTGCCGCCCACCCGCCGCTGGCTGGGATGTGATGGCTGCTGCCTTCTTGAGATCGGTGCGCATGGCGGACATGAGTTCCCGGATGGACTCGAACCTCTCCTGTGGGCGAATGTAGTCGAGCAGCTCGACGACGATCCACTCCCCGTAGATCGATCCCTCAAACTCGATGATATGGACTTCGAGCAGGCGAACAGCATCCGACTCGAAGAACGTGGGCCTGCGACCCACCGAGACGACGGCCGGATGTGTCCGCCCATCTCGGAAGGCCACACGAGCAGCCCACACACCGTCGGGCACGCTGTTGTCATACATATGGATGTTCGCGGTCGGAAATCCCAGAGTCCGTCCGATCTCATCCCCATGGACGACCTCACCTTCGATTGTGTACATTGCTCACTCCTTCACGTTCGTCGACAACCGATCTCCCGATTGCCACCGAGGTGGTTTCACCGTCGTCCGTTGATCATCTGTGTGACGCCGCTGCCGACCACGAGTTCGGTCGGCAGCAGGTGCTCCGGCATCCCCTGATAGGCGACGGGACGGAGGAAACGCTCGATCGCCGCTGTTCCCACAGAGGTGGTCCCTGCGGCTGTTGACGCCGGGTACGGCCCCCCGTGCTGCTGGGCATGGGTCACCGAGACTCCTGTCGGCCACTGATTGAACAGCAGTCGACCTGCCACCTCGGCGAGGGTGTCGAAGAGCTCAGGGAGCACCTCTTCGTCGCCGACGGCCTGCACACTCGCAGTCAGCTGTCCGGTGTACGCCTGTGCCAGCTCGAGCAGCTGGGAATCGTCGGTGTACTCGATGACCAGGGTCGAAGGCCCGAAGCACTCCCCCAGCAGATCGTCCGGACGTTCGAGCACCTCGACAGCGTCGATCCGGTGGATGATCGGATCGGGAGCTGTTTCGGAGAACGGCTCGGCTCCGGAATTCACGACCTCGGCCCCGTTCGACCGGAGCTTCGTGATCTCGGTGACATAGCCGTCGCGGATGCCCCTGTTGAGCATTGGAGCTCCCTGCGGAAGCGTGGTCTCGCGCAGGCGATCGAGAACACGAGAGCCGACGGGAACCAACAAGGTTCCCGGCTTCGTGCAGAACTGGCCAGCTCCCATGGTGAACGACCCGACGAACTCGTCAGCGATCTCAGCACCGCGCTCGGCGTCGGCGGCAGCAGTAACGACGACCGGATTGTTGCTGCCCAGCTCACCGTAGAACGGGATCGGATCGAGCCGGGAGGTGGCGAGGTCGAAGAGGGCTCGACCGCCGCTGATCGATCCGGTGAAACCTGCGGCCTTCACACGCAGATCCTGGACTGCGATGCGTCCTGACTCGGTGCCGACGATCACTGCGAACGTCCCGTCGGGCGCTCCCGCTTGGACGCACGCCCCCTTCACCGCTTCGGCCGTCGCTTCGGTCAGACGCGGATGACCGCGATGGGCCTTGACCACGACCGGGCAACCGGCCGCCAGCGCCGAGGCGGTGTCCCCACCTGCTGTCGAGAACGCGAAGGGGAAGTTGCTGGCGCTGAAGACGAGCACAGGACCGAGCGGTCGCATGACCCGGCGCAGGTCGGGGCGGGGAGCCCCCATCGGCCAGTCGGGATCGGCTTCATCGATGCGCGCATCGAGATAGGCACCGTTGTCGATGGTCTCGGCGAAGAGCCTGAGTTGGAAGGTGGTGCGTGTGAGTTCGCCGCGCAGCCGCCCTTCGGCCAGGTGAGTCTCCTCTTGGGCGATCGGCACGAGCTGCTGGGCTGCAGCGTCGAGCGCGTCGGCGATCGTCCGCAGCAGGCGAGCGCGATCAGCGCGATCCCAGCGGCGGTAGGCCGCGGCAGCCTTCTCCGCGGCAGCGAGTGTCTTGTCGAGGGTCTCCCATGTGGTCGTCTCGGGAGGTGCAATGGTCATAGCGTGTCCTTCCTGTGTCAATCGATGGGCGGGCCAGCACCGTATGCCACCCGCCCGTCCCCTTCCTGGCCGGTTGCTCCGAGCAGCAGGAGGGAGTGTGGTGTCTGTGTCGTCGTAAGCATCCGCGGTGCGGCCGCTCTCTAGTCCGTCGTGAAGTCGAACTGCACGGTGCCCCATCCTCGGAATTCTCCTTGGATCTGCGTGCCGGGTCGCATCTTCTCGGCGGCCAGGCAGCTGCCCGGTATCACCAAGTCTCCAGCTCGCAGTCCGATGCCGTACTCCGCGATCCGACGGCACAGCCAGGCGATCGCTGAGACCGGACTGCCGTAGACAGCGCTGCTGTTACCTTCGGCCACCGTCTGCCCGTCGAACTGAATCTCACCGTGCATATCGCTGACGTTGACATCGCTGAGGCTTCGCGGCTGCGCTCCCAGGATGACGGCACCGGCCGATCCGCTGTCTGCAAGAGTGTCGCCCAATCCGATGTTCCAGTTCTTCACCCGGGAGTCGATGATCTCCAGGGCCGGCAGGACATAGTCGGTCGCCGAGATCACATCGGCCGCGGTGATGTGCGGACCTGAGAGCTCGTGCTTGAGGACGAACCCCACCTCGAGTTCGATGAAGGGATCGATGAAGTCCGACGCCGGCACTGGAAGGTTCTCCGGGAGGAAGTGGCTGGCGAGAAGATAGCCGTAGTCGGGCTCGTCGACGCCGAACTTGTCCTGCATCGCCTTGGCGATGTTGCCGAGTTTGAATCCGACGACCTTGTCACCCCGAGTCTCCTTGATCCTCACAATCTGCTGCTGGATCCGAAACCCCTCTTCGGGTGTGGCTGCTTCGCCACCGAACACCGTGTCCACGGGCTGCCGGTCGTCGTGCGCCTTGACCAGCGCCGAAGCAGCGGCGCTCACATCAATTCGCATGTCGAATCTCCTTCTCATCGGCAGATGACGGACGACGCTTGCCCAGGTGCCAGATCCGCATGGACGACAGAAGCTCCCGCGGGTCCCAGATCGAGGTCTCGTCGGTGATCTTGCCCTCGGCATAGCTGAGGAACGCTGCGCCGTCGACTGCCACGTCACGGTAGGTCGGTGGGACCTCCATGAAGGTCCCCGTATGGCGACCTTTGGACCGCCAGTGAATGGCGATGATCTGTCCATCATCGACGGCGTTGATGATCTCGACGTCGAAATCGCTGAAGGCCTCATGTGACTCCCGAATCTGGGTGAGCACGGCTTCCAGGTCCTCGTCTCCGGTCTTCGAATGGCGAACATAGTTGTCTGCTGCGATCGCCTCGAAAGCAGCGGTTTCACCGAAGCCCCAGGCGCGTGTCCAGGCAACGGCGATCTTGGCCAACATGGTGCTCATTCCTGTGTCTCCACTTCTTCTGCGATGGGCTTGGGCTCGGGCGCGGGCCGATCCCAGATGTCGAATTCTCCGAACTTTCCGCCGCGGAACAGCAGCGCCTCGTCGTCGCCTGCCTGTTCCATCTCCTTGATCTCGCCGACGATGACGTAGTGATCGCCGGCGACGATTTCCGATGCCACGTCGCAGTCGATCCAGGCCGTCGAATTCGGCAGCCTCGGGGTGCCAATGGATGACCAGTCGAAGGGCAGGTCCTTGAACTTGTCTTCTCCCTTGCGGGCAAGCGCTTTGCACACGGACAGCTGTTCGGTGGACAGAATGTTGGCTGTGAACTGTTCGAGATTGCGGATCCACGGCCAGGTGCTCGAACCTTTGTCAACGGCGAACATCACCAAGGGCGGGTCGAGGGACAGTGATTGAAAGGTGCCGACGACGAATCCCAGCGGTTTGCCCGATTCCGACTTGCCAGTGATGGCGACGACTCCTGTCGGCAGGAGGCCGAAGATCTGTCTGAAATCGGCAGCTTCGATCGATCCGTCTGCCGATGTTGTGATGGCAACCATGTGGTGGCCCTCCTTCTGGATTGCTGCTGGTGGCTGGATGTTTCCGTGCACCCGCACCGAGGCTGTTGTCAGCTGACGACTGCTCAAGCGACGTCGACGGATTGGATGCCATCGTCGTGAACGAAAGTCTGCGTGCGCGCGTTTTGGACTCGATAGGCGGACCCGGGATGATCGTCACGCAGTCGCGGACTGCTGGTGCCGAAGAGACTTTCGCGGAGAGTCCCCCCACTGTGAGCCGTCTTCATCAGCCCCTGCTTCTTGAGCTCAGGAACGACCACCTCGGCGAAGTCCGAAATGTCCTTGAACTTCAGCGCATGAGCGACATTGAATCCATCGATGCCCGTGTCGTCGATCCAGGACGCGAGCTCTTTCGCCACGGTCTCCGGTCCGCCGACGATCACCGGCGATGTGCCGCCGATTCCGATGTACTCAGCGATGTCGCGTGGCGTCCACCTCTTCTCTGGGTTCAGTTTGCTGAAGATGTTCACCATGGTCTGGCCGGCATTGGTCTCCACATTTTCGAATGGGACATCCGGGTCGAACTGTGACATGTCCAGTCCGGTCCAGCCGCTGTAGCGCGCCATTGCACCCTCGTAGGAGACATAGGAGAGGTAGTCCTCGTACTTGATCTGCGCAGCAGTGTCTGTTTCCGCACTGATCACGGTGATCATCTGCAACATCGCGATCGACTCGGGATCGCGTCCCGCCTCGGCGGCTGCGGCACGCAGGTTGTCGACCTGCCCCTTAAGTGATGACTTGCTCGTGGCGTTGAGGAAGACTGCCTCGGCGCTCTTCGCCGCGAACTGCACACCGCGCGGAGAGCCTCCGGCTTGGAAAATCACCGGCGTGCGCTGCGGCGAAGGAGCCGTCAACGAGATTCCCGGGACAGAGAAGAACTCACCCCGATGCTCGATGGAGTGGACTTTGGCTGGGTCGGCAAACGTCGAAGTCTCGGCATCGGCGATGACTGCGCTATCGTCCCATGAACCTTCGAGCACCTTGAGCACGACGTCGAGGAACTCTTCGGCGTGTGCGTAACGGTCGTCGTGGGCGCGCTGCTGTCCTGTGCCGAGATTGCGAGCGGCTGCATCCGAGTAGGAAGTGACGACGTTCCACCCGATCCTCCCCTTTGTCAAGTGGTCAAGCGTCCCGAATTTGCGAGCGATGGCATAGGGGTGATCATAGGCAGTTGAGGAGGTGACACCGAATCCGATGTTCTTCGTCGCCGCGGCCATCGCGGGGATGAGGTAGGCAGGATCGTTTGCCGGCAATTGTGCACCGTCGCGCAGAGCTGCATCGACCGACTCTCTGTAGGAGTCGTGATATCCGACGTTGTCGGCGAAGAAGATTCCGTCGAAGTCAGCTTCTTCAAGGAGCTTCGCGAATTCGATCCAGTAGTCGATCGACGTGTATTCGCTGCTGCGGTCTTCGGGATGGCGCCACAGGCCTGCCGAGAGATGCGCGGGTCCCGCGAAATCGAAGGCAAACAGTTTCATGGGTTTGGTCAAGACAATCACCTCACTGTGTTCGTTGTATGAACATGTCGTTCACTTCCTGCACAAGACTACGAGCGCAGGGAAGTGTCCGTCAATACGCCATTGAAACTTTCGCCGAAAAACTTTCTAAAACCGTACAGCCCTTGATTTATCAAGGAACACGAGCAAGGAAGGGCATCCTTTCGGGCGCTGCACCCTCGGCGTCGATCAATGAGGTTGACGGGGCTTCGCTTGCACTCTAAGCTCAATCAAACGTTCGACACCTGATCTTCAAAACCACTGAACGAACGAACTAGCGCTTGGGTGCTCCTTCGGCGTCTGTACGCCGAGCCGCCTCCAGCTGCGAATCTCTCATGGAACTGAGCGCCGCTCTCGTCGCAGGCGACAAAGAAGGCACGCGCCTTCGAATGGACCCACATCGCCTCGACGCTGACCTCGCATTCCTGTTCCATGCCGAAAACTCGATGTCCGCCACTAAAGGAGATACAGATAATGACCGACACAGACGTCCTCATCATCGGAGCCGGTCTCGCTGGAGTCACCGCCGCACGCGAACTCAGCAGCGCAGGTCACGACGTCCTCATCCTCGAAGCCCGCGACCGACTCGGCGGCCGCTGCTACACCGACCAACAGCTCGGGGTGAATCTCGAACTCGGCGGCAACTGGCTGCACTGGGTACAGCCCCACGTCTGGGCCGAAGTGGCCCGCTACGGACTCCGGGCCGATCGCGGACCCAAATCCGAGGAAACGTTCTGGCTGGCGAACGGAGAAGTCCGCACGGGCACACTCGAGGGATTCATGGAACTCATCGACTCAGGCATGCAGCGCCTCGTCGGAAACAGCGCCGCGATCATGCCCCGTCCCGACACCGTGGAGACTGGAGATGCCTGGCAGGATTCGGACCGCATCTCACTGCAGGAGGCACTCGACCGCCTCGAACTCGACGATTCGGAACGCCAAGCCAACGAGGCCGCATGGGTAGGGCACTGCAACGGTCCTCTCGACCAGGTCGGATTCGGAGCCGCAATTCGCTGGACCGCCGCAACCGGAGGACTCTGGCAGCTCATGCACTCCGCAAGCGCTGTCTACAGACTGCCCGAAGGCAACGACCAGCTGGTCAAGGCGATTGCAGGGGACGTGAACGGAGAAATCAGGCTCAACACCCAGGTGACCGGCATCCGCCACGATGCCGCCGGTGCCACAGTGACAGCAGCAGACGGCGGCGAATTTCGCACCAAGAAGGTCATCTCGACGATCCCGCTGAACATTCTCCACGAACTCGATATCGAACCTGCGATCTCGCCCGTCAAACACGAGATCAGCCAAGAAGGCTCCGCATCCCAAGGACTCAAACTCTGGATCAGGGTCAAAGGGCCGATCAGACCATTCTTCGCCTACTCCTCGCAGTCACACCCGCTCTCGGTCGTGCGGACGGAATTCGTCCGTGAGGACGATGCCATCCTCGTTGCCTTCGGAGCCGACAGCACTCGCCTGGACGTCGACGACCTCGATGCCGTCGCCGAGGCGCTGAAGACCTGGCGCAACGATCTCGAGGTACTCGAGGTCGCAGCCCACAAATGGATGGAAGACCCCCTGGCCAAGTCAACGTGGCTCATCCAGCGCCCCGGCCAGTACACCCGCGGCCAAGCCGAGCTTCAGCGCCCCGAGGACTCCCTGCACTTCGCCAGCTCCGACATTGCCAACATCTGGGCAGGGTTCTTCGATGGTGCGATAGAAAGCGCGCTGCGTACCGCACGCACCGTCAACGAGGAACTCAGAAGCTAACGCCGCCACGCATAGTCGGAGGAACCGGGGAGCGGCACAGTCGCTGACTCCACGGCTCGACCACCGATGCCGGATTCCACTATGGTCGCGGAGGCGCAGTCGGTCGGCGATGAACAGGAAAACCAACTTCAGAAGCCGCTTGACGAGTGACGTGGCACACCCTACGATTTCCTCAGCTAGTAAACACTCAGTTCATTGATTGAACACTTGATTGTCCGTGAGACGCCAAAGGAGATGTCACACATGACCCCTCACACCGCCGATCCCATCGACCACCGAAGCAGACGGCCTCTCTGTCTTCTTCCTCGAGCGGGAGGTGCAGCCCGTGCCCAAGTTTGAGAAGAGCCGCAGCCTGGCGAAGCGGATGGGCCGTCGACTGCGTGTCGACGACTGCGTCGTCGTCGACAAAGCAGATATGAAGAAGGCACAGATCGGTGCCGGCGTCGGAAATTTCATGGAATGGTACGACTTTGGTATCTATGGGTACCTCACAGTCACCATCACCACTGTCTTCACCCAGGGGCTGGACGAAGGCCTCGGGCTCCTCGTCACACTGGCCGGATTCGCCGTCTCCTTCCTCGTCCGCCCCCTTGGCGGCATAATCCTCGGCCCTCTCGGAGACAAGGTAGGACGGCAGAAGATCCTGTTCCTCACAATCACGATGATGGCGCTGGCCACCGCTCTCATCGGCCTGCTGCCGACCTCCGAGTCGATTGGGCTCTGGGCTCTGATTCCGCTCTACGTCCTCAAAGCTGTTCAAGGTTTCTCCACCGGTGGAGAGTTCTCCGGAGTTGCGACCTATGTCTCTGAGTTCTCCACCGACAAACGCCGCGGAATCAACACATCGTTCCTCAACAGCCAATCCATGATCGGATTCGCCGCCGGTGCGGCCACCGTCGCAGTCACCAGCGTCGTAACGACGAACATCTGGGGCGAGGACGCGATGCTCGAAGGCGGGTGGAGAATACCCTTCCTTCTGGCCATTCCACTCGGTGCAGCCGTCATCTGGTTCCGCACCCGCACCCCGGAGACACCGGCTTTCGAACTCGAACAGAAGCTTCCCGAAGGACTGCCCAAGGGTTCACTGTTCCACCGTTACGGAATCCTCGGGATCCTCAAGAACTACTGGCCTGAGGTGCTCATCGGCTGCGCATTGACTGCCGCTGACAGCTCCATCTCGTATATCCTCACCAGCTACATGCCCACCTACCTGGAAACAGAGGTCGGCGTCTCCAACCTCGGCGCGGCCATCGCCACGGTTCCCGTGCTCACCGGTGTCGCCATCCTCATCCCGTTCGTCGCTCTACTCTCGGACAAGATCGGGCGCCGTCCCGTCTACTTCATCGGAATCGTCTTCTCCATGACACTGATGGTGCCGGCCTTCGCTGTCGTTCAGATCGGGACAGAGTGGTCCGTGTACATCGCTATGGGCATGATCGCCATTCCGGCCGTCTGCTTCCTGGCATTGACTGCCAGCGCCTTGCCGGCACTGTTCCCCACGGCCTCCCGGTACGGAGGAATGGGGCTCACACACAATGTCGCCCTGTCAGCTTTCGGCGGCACAGCACCGTTCTTCAGCCAGGCGATCCTCCAGGTCACCGGCAGTCCCTATTCGCCGGCCTATTACGCAATGTTCTTCTCTCTGCTGGCCCTCGTTGCAGTCTTCTTCATGAAGGAGAGCGCCAGGCGCCCTCTGATCGGGTCGGTGCCCGTCGTCGACAACGCAGATGAGGCCCAGGAACTCGTTGAAGACCAAGACTCGAATGCCCTCATCGATACGTCGATCATGCCGGTGTTCGCTGCGGACTACAGCACGAACGAGCAGTCTGTAACCAACTCAGCCAAAGAATAACGTCACCGGCACCCAGCGCTGGCGACGAAGCAGGTCCGCGACTCTTCACTCAGTTTCGAAGGAGAAATCATGTTGTCACTCGGCTCTTCTGCAAGCACCTTCTACCGCACCGTCGCAAAGGAGATGCTCGCCCACACTCAGCCATTCATCCCGCCGGCGCGAGACGCCGTCGAGACATTTCCGTGGGAAGGGCTCTACATCAGCACCGACCACTGAGCGGCGCATCTCAACGATCGAAATCTTCTCAGAAACACCTGCTAAGAAGATTCCATCTCCGGGGATGCCATCATGTCTTCTGGTGCGAGAATCAGCACGGGCAGAGACCTCTACGAGATCAACGATGGAAAGGAAGTGAGATGAAGCGCTTCGAGAACAAGGTCGCCATCGTGACCGGTGGGCGGTCTGGGATCGGCCAGGAGATCGCTCTCCGACTCCAGAGAGAAGGCGCCGAAGTCGTCACCGTGCAGAGGAGTGCCGATGACAGGTTCCCCTCGATTTCGGCCGACATCGCCGATGCAGCCGGGGCACAGTCGGCCGTCGACGAGGTGATCGCACGCACCGGGCGACTCGACGTCCTCGTCAACAATGCCGGCATGATGCAGGAATCGACGGTCGAGGACATGTCGGTCGAGGAGTGGAATCGCAATCTGGCAGTCAATCTCACCGGCCCGTTCCTGATGATCCGAGCGGCACTGGAGCATCTCCGGAAGACGCATGGAGCAGTCGTCAATGTCGGGTCGCTCGAAGGCCTGTGGGCCAATCCAGGCCACGCCGCGTATTCCGCATCCAAGGCCGGTCTCCACGGTTTGACCCGTGCAGTTGCCGTCGACCACGGAGACGAGGGTATCCGCTGCAACGCGGTGGCGCCCGGCTGGATCGATACCGAACTCAATCGGGCGTTCATCGAGAGCTTGCCTGATCCGCAGGAGTTCAAACGCGAGATCGGTCGCATCCACCCTGTCGGCAGACCGGGGAAGGCCAAGGAGGTCGCCGCTCTCGTCGCCTTCCTCGCAGCGGGCGAGGCGAGCTTCATCACCGGCCAGGTCTACGCAGTGGACGGCGGAAGGATGGCCCAGCTCAGCCGGCCCTGAGATTGACGTGTGAAGCCCGGTTCACCGAGTAGGGTCGGGTGATGGCGAAATATCGTTGGACTGCGGCTGACATGCCCGCAATGGATAATCGCACGGTGATGGTCACCGGAGCCAACGGCGGGGTCGGGGCCGCGACTGCAGCTGCTTTCGCCCGAGCAGGAGCGCATGTCGTCCTCGCGGTCCGTAGCCTGCATCGAGGGCAGGAGGCTGCTTCTGCTACGAGAGGCAGCACAGAGGTCTGGAAACTCGATCTCGCCGACCTGAGCTCAATCCGCGCATTCGCGCAGTCGTGGAGCAGTCCGCTTGACATCCTCATCAACAACGCCGGGGTCGCCGGACTCGCCGGCAACGTAACCAAGGACGGATACGACCTGCAGTTCGGGACCAACCATCTCGGTCACTTCGCCCTGACCAACCTCCTTCTGCCGCACATCACCGACCGAGTGGTCACAGTCGCATCCGGTGCGCATAAAGCCGGTCAGATCCATTTCGACGATCTGGCGCTGCGGAGGCGCAGATACGGTTTCGCCGCGGCCTATGGGCAGTCCAAGCTGGCGAATCTGCTGTTCAGCCTCGATCTCGAGCGTCGCCTGCAACAGGCGGGTTCGGCTGTGCGCTCGCTGGCTGTACATCCGGGCTATGCGGCGACGAGCCTCGGCACCAAGGGCCGGGCCAAAGTGCTCGTTGCTGCGGCGGATCTTGCCGGGCGCGTTTTTGCGCAGACCGGCGAGCATGGGGCCCTGCCGTCGTTGTTCGCTCCGACTCAGGACCTGCCGGGAGCCAGCTACGTCGGCCCGGACGGACGTGGCGAGCTGCGCGGCTCCCCCACACTGGTCGGTCGCTCCGCCGCTGCCAGCGACCCCGCCACGGCTCGCCGTCTGTGGGAGGTCTCCGCGGAGCTCACGGACGTCGGTTTCGGACTTGATGTCGAATAGCGCTCGCCAGCACCGAAATCCCTTCAGCGCGGTGGACTGATCGCAGCCGAGTCCACGGACAACCATACCGGAGCAACTGGTGCCCATCACGACTGATCGGTCAGCGCAGATAGACCCGGTTGGGATCGAGGGTTTCGCGCAACAGAGCCAGTTCCTCTGCTGTGGGCGGCTGGGTTGTCTCAATGTCAGCTGAGACCTTCAGATTCCAGCCGGTCTGCCGGACGACCTCGGCAGGGTCGATCCCTGGGTGCACCGCGCTCAGCGTGAGCTCCTCGTCCTGGGCGAATCGGGTCATGATTCCCAGATCCGTGATCACATGCGTGACCCCCGCACCGGCTGGCATGACCCCGACCTCAGACTGTGCGGCCCGGTGGGGACTGGGCGAGGTGACGAAGTCAAGGGTTTCGACGAACGTGCGCGGGGTGTGTCGGCGCATCACGAGGAAGATCTCGGCCGCCCCAGCCATGGCTTCGATGGCTCCGCCGGAGCCTGGAAGCCTGCTGTCGGGGTGTTCCCAGTCCTCGCCGATCAGGGTGGAGTTGAGGCTGCCGTAGCGATCGACCTGAGCGGCACCGAGGAATCCGACATCGATGCGTTGCCCCTGCAGGACGTAGTTGAACAGGTGAGTCATCGGAATCACCGAGGCGGCGCCCGGTACCAGCACAGAATCAGAGATGGTGCGCGGCAGGTCCGGTGGCCTGGCCCCGGCGACTCCCGACTCATAGACGATTTCTATCTCCGGTGCCACGGTTCGCTGAGCCAGTGAGGTGGCCAGCGTCGGCAAGCCATGTCCGGCGAAGACGACGCGGCGTCCGGCCAGGGCACGCGCCGAATGGATGGCGAGCAGTTCACTGCTCGTGATGTCCTCGCCCTCGTTCTCCGCGGCGGTG
Organism: Brevibacterium sp. FME17; assembly: GCF_014897515.1. Lineage (NCBI taxonomy): Bacteria > Bacillati > Actinomycetota > Actinomycetes > Micrococcales > Brevibacteriaceae > Brevibacterium > Brevibacterium sp. FME17. Next base: position 13,521 of record NZ_JABUYD010000015.1, on the reverse strand, counting down.
TGATTCGAGGTATCAGCAGTCATTCCCGACCTCCATAGTTGACGGGTGTCGAATAGGCGTCACGGATTCCCAGGTGGTCGAAATGGTCGGGTCCGAGGAGTGCGAGGAATTCTTCGTGATCTGCGGTGTCGTGGATGTTGGTCTGCAACCAGGCCTTGACCGCCTCGGCGTCCCGGGCGAGAGCCGACCAGTCCCGGGAGAACGCATCGTCGCGGTCGTAGTATCCCTGCACGGCGTGCGGATGTGCACCTCGTGGAACTTCAACGACTGCGTCGACGACGTGGGACGGGACGATGGTGCGATTCGGGTCGGACCGGATGATGGACTCGTCGACGATCTCTTCGACGGTGACGATGAGTCGTCGACCGGCGAAGGCTGCTTCGGTCTGGATTCCCAGCATGCCCCAGGCCTGCACATTGCCGGCGGAGTCGGCACGTTGGGCGTGGATGACGGTGAGGTCCGGGTTGAGTGCGGGCACGACGTAGATCGGCGGACCGCCGAAGGGGTCGTCCACGGATCTGATTCGGGGATTCTTCTCGGCGAGATCGCCGCCGCGATAGGAGGCGATCGGCTGGAACGGGAGTTTCGAGGCACCGGCCTGGTATCTGGCCACCATTCCGCCGTGGCTGTATTCGTCGAACCACAGCGGCTCCGGATCCGAGTGCTCAATTCTTCGGCGCAGTTCATAGAGAGAACCTGCCGAGCTGTTGGCGATGAAGGCTGCGATCAGTCCCGTGAGGCAGTTCGCGCCGAGGAGCTGGTCGACGATGACATCACAGGACATGCGCGCCAGGGTGAGATTCGAGAATTTCTGTCGGATGATCTCGTGCGCGGCAGCAACCGGCACGAGGTGGCCGAAGCCTTCGAGCGCGACCGTATCGCCATCATTGAGATGGGTGCTGATCGCCTCTGACAGGCTCGTCGTCTTGTCCATCGCGTCCTCCTTGAGCATCGATTGACTGTGACCTCGATCATCCTGCCAAAATCATTTATGCTAGTCCAATGCATATTGTGCTGCTTTTTGATTCCCATCTGACATGAATCATCACAGGCTTGTCGGCTATGACCCGAAGAACCCACTGATTGGAAGGCCTGGACTTGGACGTCAAGCAGATTCGAACATTCCTCGTACTGGCCGAAGAGCTCCACTTCGGACACGCGGCTGAGCGTCTGCGGATGACACAGCCGCAGGTGAGTCGCCTCATCCGAAATCTGGAACAGTCGTTGTCGGCCCAGCTCTTCGAACGCAGCACTCGCTCAGTGCGCCTGACCGCAGCGGGCGAAGCCCTGGTGGAGCCGGCTCGAAACATTCTCATCAGCCACCGTTTGGCCGACGCGGCGGTGAAGGCCGCCGGGCAGGGCGAAGTCGGTCATCTGCGTTTTGCGTTCACGGGGATTGCGACTCACACACTTGTGGGTCGACTGTCGAAATTGGTCCGCAGCACTCATCCCGGAATCCAATTGAGCCTGCAGAGCGCCACATTCGCGCTTCCGTCCATCGAGGGAGTTGCAGATGGTTCATTCGACCTTGCCTTCGGTCACTGGCCATTCATCCCACAGGCCGTGGAGACACGCATGATCGCTGAAGAGTCCCTCGTCATCGCCGTCCACAAGAACCATCCGCTTGCCGACCGGGAGTCCGTGTCGATGGCAGAACTGAAGGACGAAGAGTTCATCACCTTGCCCCCGAACCCAGGCTCGACAACCATCGAGCGTCTCTACGCACTGTCGCAGGCAGCGGGGTTCAGCCCCAACGTGGTTCAGGTGGCTCCGGACAGCTGGACCATCCTGTCGCTGGTCGGGGCCGAGTTCGGATGTTCGGTCACGGTCTCATCCGTGCCGGACAACTTCACGTTTTCCAATGTCACATTCATTCCGCTCGAAGACGATCAGGGACCCTTCCCCCTACTCATGGCCTGGCGGAAGTATTACGACAGCCCGGCCCTGCGGGAGGTCCTGCGCTTGTCGGAACAGCTGTTCCCGGCACCTACCGAGCCATCCCTATAGCAGGTAGGGGGCCAGGGCAGACAGTGCGACGAGCACGATTCCTCCGCCGATGCGCGATGAGATCGACAGGAACGGAAGCAGGTTCAGACGCTGCGACGCCTGCAGGACAGCAAGATCACCGCTGGAGCCGAAGTCGGCCAACCCCAGCCCCGCGGAGATCGCGGACTCGATCCAATACAGCTTGACGAACCACCCGACGAACCCGGCGACGACAGTCGCGATGACCACCGTCAGCAGCGTCATCATCATATAGCCGGGGTCCGAGACCAATGAGAGCACCTCGTCGATGTTGATGGCAATGATGCTGAGGGCCACGAGAATTGCGGGGATCATCGCGTTGGCGACGAAAACGTACCAGAGGTCGACCGAGGCTTCGACGTACTCGGGCAGCGGAATGAACACCTTGATGAGCGCGCAGATGACGATGAGGAACACATAGGCGTGGAGGGCAGGCACCAGGTCGCTGAGCAGATTCGACACGACGAAGAGCGCCCCGGCCAGGAAGAAGCCAGTCGTCGCCAGCTTGACTGCTGCCGCGGGCGAAGAGAGCTTCTCAGCTGTGCCCTCGGGAAGCTTCACTCCCTGGGCAAGCACGCCTTTGCCGTTGAAGGCACGGAACCTGTACCCCTGCTTCTTCCCCGCAGTGTTGAGGACTGCCGCGATGATGATGCACATGATGTTGCCGACAGCCACGGCCGGGACGAGAGCCGTCAGATAGGCAGACGCCGGCTGGTCGCCATTCTGTGCAATGATCTCCGAGATCGGGATTGCGCCCGCCGCGACGCCTCCGCCCAGGACCGGACCGGCGACGAAGAAGATCGCATAGCCGGCACCGACACCGGTGAGCTTTCCGACTAGGCCGAGGACGGCGAAGCACACTGCGATCGTGGCGATGATGGGGATGAGGATGCGGGCGCCGGCCTTGATGAGCAGTCCGCGCGGCATGCCGAGGATGCTGCCGGTGATGAGCGCCGCGACGACGAATTCACCGAAGCCGGAGGTGTCGTAGAAGCTGGTGACCAGACCTTCGACCGCTCCGGGCAGGATTCCGAAATATTGGAAGATCGCCGGGACCAGGATGCACAGGATCACTCCGCCGCCAATGAGCTTGAAGTAGGGCATCGAGCTTCCCACCCACATCAGCACTCCGCCGAGTGACATGACCACAGCGAATGCCGCGGTCATTCCGGTCTCCTCGGACGTGAAGCTCACGGCCACCAGGGCAATGATCGCCATCGGAATGAATGCCCAGACCGGCAGCCCCATGATCGTACGGTCGAAGGACCACTTCCTCTCCTGCATGTTCTCCGCCTGGGCAGAGTCTTCCTTGACGTCTCGGCTGGTCATGATCGTTGCGGTCCTAGCTGGTAGACAAACTTCGTTGATTGCATACAGTTCCGTGTATGGTGTTTCTTAGATCTGCTCCATTACGGGGAACGCTTGAAAGCATACCCCACAATTCCGAATGATTGTATGCAACTTATTGATTCAAGGGAGAACCAGTGAACGTAGGGACAGCACGGCCGACAGGGTCCGGCCCACTGCGAGGAATTCGCGTCCTGGAGATGGGTCAGCTCATCGCCGGACCATTCTGCGGGCAGCTCCTCGGCGACCTCGGCGCGGAGGTCATCAAGGTCGAGGATCCGAAGAACGGCGATCCGATGCGACAGTGGGGGCAGGCAACAGTCAAAGGCTCGTCCCTCTGGTGGTCCGTCCTTGCCCGCAACAAGAAGTCGGTGACTCTCAACCTGCGCACCCCCGAAGGCCAAGCGGCCGCGCGCACCCTGGCCGACTCCGCAGACATCGTCGTCGAGAACTTCCGGCCCGGCTCGCTCGAGAAGTGGGGACTCAGCCACGAAGAGCTCAGCCGCACCAACCCCGGCCTCATCATGCTGCGCGTCTCCGGCTTCGGGCAGAGCGGACCATATGCCAAGCAGGCGGGCTACGGGTCGATCGGTGAAGCCATGGGCGGCCTCCGCTACGTCGTCGGCGACCCGTCCACTCCCCCATCGCGCGTCGGAGTGTCCATCGGAGACTCTTTGGCAGCGCTGTTCGGAACCATCGGCGTCCTCGCTGCCCTCCAGGAACGGCACAACAGCGGGCTCGGCCAGGTCATCGACTCAGCCATCTACGAATCGGTGCTGGGAATGATGGAGTCGCTCGTGCCCGAATGGGCTGAAGAGGGAATCCAGAAGGAACGCAGCGGCTCAACGCTCCCCAAGATCGCCCCCAGCAACGTCTACCCCACCTCCGACGGCCAATGGCTCATCATCGCAGCCAATCAGGACACGGTCTTCCGCCGCCTGGCCACGGCGATGGGCAACCCCGAACTCGCCGACGAGCCCGAGTACGCCACCCACATCGCCCGAGGCGATCGCCAGGCAGAACTCGATGAGCTGGTCGCCGAGTTCTCCCTGCAGTTCAGTGCCGATGACCTCGTGGCGCTCCTCAATGAGCATTCCGTCCCGGTCGGAAAGATCTTCCGCGTCGAGGACATGCTCAACGACCCCCAGTACAAGGCACGCAGGTCCGTCGTCGAGGTCGAGAGTGCGAACTATGGGTCGGTGACCATGCAGAATGCCTTCCCCCGGCTGAGTCGAACGGATACCGCGGTGCGATGGGTCGGACCCGAGCTGGGCCAGGACACCGAGGAGGTACTCACCCAGGTCGGCTTCGATCACGACGCCCTTGCAGAGCTGAGAGACAAGGGAGTGATCCGCTGATGTGGAATCTGCCGGACCGTGCACGCATCGTCGAGGTCGGACTCCGCGACGGGCTCCAGGCCGTCGACACCCCAGTTCCCACCGACCGCAAGATCGAGATGGTCGCCGACATGATCGCCGCCGGGTTCAAGGAGATCGAGGTCGCGTCCTTCGCCCACCCGAAGGTACTGCCGCAGCTGGCCGACGCCGAGGCGGTCCTGGCCGAAATTCCGCGCCCACCCGATGTGCGCTTCCGCGCTCTGGTTCCCAACGCCCGGGGCGCCCAGCGGGCCGCCGAATGCGAACTCGACGAGCTGACGTTCGTCGTTCCGGCCGAGGACGGCATGGCGTTGAAGAACCAGGGAACGACGACCGAAGGGCTGTTGGACCAGCTCGACGAGATCCGACGGGTCTCGCGGGCCTCGGGACAGCGGCTGATCGTCGCCGTCGCCTGCGCGTTCTTCTCCCCCTGCTACGGACCGGTGTCGAAGGCGGCTCGGGACAGGGTGATGGACAAGGCCGCCGAGGTGGGCGCCGAGGGCGTCTATCTTGCCACCACGACCGGTGAGGAGACTCCGCTCGAGGTCTTCACCGGAATCAGCGAAGCGAAGAGGGACTTCCCCGATCTGGAGATCGGAACCCACCTGCACAACCGCAACGGGTTCGCGCCGGCGAATGCCCTGGCCGCGCTGTCCGCTGGCGCGGATTGGATGGAGTCGTCGATCGGTGGACTCGGCGGCGATATGTGGTTCCCCGGCGATCCAACGGTCCTGGGCAACATGGCAACCGAGGATCTCATTCATCTGATGGATGGAATGGGCATTTCCACCGGCATAGACTTGCAGCGTGTCAGACAACTCTCTGAAAGTCTCATCGAGGAGACGAAGTTCCCCGTCAGCTCGTTCGTCAGCCGTGGCGGGACCCGCGAGGATCTTGCCAAAGCGACCTGGGACTGAGCTCGAATGTCAGTGACCGAAGACGCCCGTTCGCGACAGTTCGGCGAAGCCCATTGGACCGAGGTGAGCTCGCGCATTCTCGGACTGGTGATCTCCGGTGACCTGCCGCCGGGTTCATGGATTCGGGAGAACGATCTGGCCAGCCGCCTCGGCGTGAGTCGGACTCCCATCCGGGAGGCGTTTCGTGAGCTGGTGGGCGTCGGTGTCGTCGAGGTCGTGCCCCGCCGCGGCACACGCGTGCGCAGCTACGATGCCGAGGAGATCGAGCAGATCTATCGGTCGCGCGCCGTCATCGAACCGTACGTGATGTCGGAGAGCGTCGGACGGCTCACCGACGATGATTTCACCGCATTGACCGGGTTGACGGACCAGATGAAGAGCCTGGCGACCGATCCGGCGACCCGGCATCGGATCGCATCGGTGAATAACGAATTCCACGGCATCATCATCCGCCGCAGCGCCGCCCAGTCGCTTATTTCGACCACGTTCAACCTCATGATCCCCATCGTCGTGGCGAAGCTATTCTCCTCGTATTCGGACACCGATGTGGTCTCGAGTATGCACCACCATGACGAGCTGATCGCTGCCGCCCGGGCCGAGGATAAGGAGTGGGTGGCAGCGGTGAGCAAGACTCACATCATCAGCGGGCTCAACCGATTCAAATCGATGCAGCGGGCTCGACCGAATGCTGACGGCTGACGTCGGCTGGCCACCCGTTTGAGACCGGGGAGGGTTGTTGCGCAGCCTGCCACGTGAAACCGCCAACAGACGGCAGGCCCGGCAGGGGAGGCTCGCAGGGGTGGGCTTCTGACATCCGTGCGGTTCTATTCGGCCGACGCTGAGGCAGGTCAGAAAACGGTGCCAGCAAGACATTGCTGCAAGCCCCTAACAAAAACCTGACACTCCTACACTGAAGACATGCGTCCCTTGCACTATGTGTCTTCCGGTGAAGGCATTCCCGTCCTCCTCATCCACGGCCTCGGTGATCGCCATACTGTCTGGCGAGCGATCACACCCATTCTCGTGGCAAACGGGTGCCAGGTCATCGCCATCGATCTTCCCGGACACGGACTCTCCGGAGGTCGGGAGTGGACGATCGCCGACACAATCCGACGCATCGTTTTCACGCTCGAGTCGCTGGAGCTGACACAAGTCCACGTCGTCGGCAACTCCTTCGGTGGATACCTGGCGCTGCGAATGGCCGTCGATGGTCTCGTATCGAGCGTGACAGCCCTCACTCCTGCCGGTTTCTCTTCCGCGACTCACCTCGTCCTCGCGGGCGGTCGCCTGGTTCGGAACCGGCTCGCCGAGGCCCTCAAGCGCGGAACGAATCGAACCGCGAAGAGAAACACCACTCGGGTTGGTCGTCTGACGACTGGTGCGAGGAACCAGCCTAGTTGGTCTGGTTTCACCCGCTATTTGCTACCGGGCCTCGTCGTCCGTCTCAGTGCCGACATCCGGATACCCGCTACGATTGCGTGGGGCGACGCGGACCCAATTCTGGACACCCGCGGCATCCAGCAAGCGGCTCTGCTCGACCAATCGATTCGTTGGGTCGAGATTCCCGGTTGCGGGCACTTCCCCATGAAGGACGAACCAGCAGTGGCCGCCTCCCTCATCATCGAAAGGGTGAGCCTGTAAATGCCTGCGCTGAGCCCAAGAGGCGACGGTGGATCGATCCGCCGCTGAAGTTCGTAACGGGTTAGGCTCAGTCGCAGGCTAAGCCTAACCCGTTTTTTATTGGCATCTTCTACGCAGGAGTGAGAGATGAGTGTTCTTTATCTGGTCAGGCATGGCCAGGCGTCATTCGGCACCGATGACTATGACCGACTGTCCGATCTGGGCAAGGAGCAGAGCCGCATCACCGGCGAGCACCTGGGAGCGCAGAAGGTCTCGCCCGTGGGCGTCATCCACGGAGAGATGCTGCGGCAGCGACAGACTGCCGAAGGCATTCAGACAGGTCTCGGCAGTCAGCTGGATGCGCAGATCGATCCCGGGTGGAACGAGTATCAGGCTTGGGAGCTCACCGGGGCGCTGACCGACACCGATCCGCGTGCGAAGCAGGATTCGAAGATCTTCCAAGCCGAACTCGAACGTGGAGCAGCCCGGTGGGCCAGCGGAGAGCATGATGGCGACTACTCGGAGACGTTCAAGCAGTTCAGCACACGAGTCGACCGCGCCCTCGACGAGGTGTGCGCGTCGATAGGGTCGGGTGAATCGACGATCGTCGTCTCCAGCGCGGGGGCGATCGCGTGGACGGCGGCCAGACTCCTCGGTGGTGGTTTCGACCAGTGGATGGCGTTCAATCGGGTGACCGTCAACACCGGGATCACCCGCATCATCACCGGCCGCAGCGGCACCAGTCTCATCTCCTTCAACGAACATGGCCACCAGACCCCGGAGCGGGTCACCTACCGCTAGTCGACTCAGTCAGGCGGCCCGGCTCGGTGGCAGACCGCGCCGGGCCGCCGCATATACTCGCAGGCATGAGCCCTGAGATGAGATCGCCGTATGAGCGAGCCCTCGGTTCCCAACTATCTGAGCTGCACCCGGTGCTGCAGCGCTACTTTGCTGCGATCCCCGCAGGTTCGGTCGGTGTTGGCGACGGCATCTTCGAGCGCTTCGGCACCCAACGATGGTGGCTGCGACCGATCCTCCAGTGGCTGGCACGACGTCATGTGATTGCGCCCGGGATGCACTACCAGGTCCCGTTTCGGATCGAGAACCGAACGGTTGCCGGCCAGCAGACTGCTGCCCGCACTCTGAAACTGGAGTCGGGCACCTGGACGATGGTCGACGCCGTCTCTGTGTCCGAGTCGGGCCAAGTCGTCGATGTGCTGGGCCGACCGGCCCTGGTAGAAGCTTCATTCGATGTCGCGGCGGATGAGGGTGGGTTGAGTCTGAGCAGTCGTGGCGTCACCGTGCGGTTGGGACCTATCCGTCTGCCTGTCCCGAAGGTCATTCGTCCGGTGATCGCCTTGAGCGAGCGCTTCGACGCCGAGGCGGCACTCCAGAAGGTCAGCCTCACAGTTGATGTCCCTGCCCTGGGCCGGGTGTATGAGTACCACGGGTCATTCACCTACCGAATCCAAGAGGAAGACTGACGTCGGCGGGCCTTGAGTTCGGTGACCAGGGTGCGCACGAGTGCGCCAAGGCGGAATCTCTCTGGGATCAACGGCTCGATTCCGTGCACCACCAGGGGTGCCGCCGTGACGTTGCCGACCACAGCGGCGAGGACACCGTTCTTGTCGGTGAACGCGGCGACGACCTCAGGCAGCAGCCCCTGGTCACGAGCGGCCTCCAGAAAGGCGGTGACCCCGGGCGCCGAGGTGAAGGCCACAGCATCGCAACGGCGGTCCGCGACGAGTTCGACAGCTGCCACCACAGCGTCTGGATTTGGTGCGGGACCCCACCGGTAGACCACCAGCGAGCTGACCTCGGCACCGGCTGCGGCGAAGGCTTCGTCCAGACCATCGGCGCCAGCGCCGTGGTGCTGCACCGCGATCCGAAGGCCACGCACGCCCTGTTCGAGCAGAACCTGCTGGATCTCGGAGTTGGTCTCTGATTCGGCAACCCAGGCCGGTGTCAGCCCGGCGGCTTGGATTGCGCCGCGGGCCTTGGGACCGCGGGCGATGATCCGGGCTCCAGTGAGCATGGCGTGCCACTGTTCGCTCAGCCCTTCGGCCTCGGCGACTTCGGCCCAGCCGTTGAAACCGACTCCGGTCGTGACCACGACGACCTCGGGTTGGGTGCCGATGAGTGCACGGGTGCGTGCGACGAGTTCGGGGTCATCGACGTTGGGGATGACCGACAGTGTGGGCGCATGCACGATCTCCGCGCCGTGCCGTTCGAGGGCGGTCGCGAACTGTTCAGCCTTCCGCTGAGCAGTCAGGACCACGCGGCATCCGGACAACTGGCCACTCAGGGCGGCACGAGACTCATCCATGGACATATCCTTGCTTCCGCAGGACGTCAGGGCAACTCGTACATCGAGACGACCACCACAAGCGTCAGCTCAGCACCTCACCCATGCATGCGCGCGCCCTTGACCACCCGATCGACAACATTCTTCGGACCACGCAGAGCAATGCCGACTAAATTGAGATCCTCGGCCGCGACCGCCGCCACAGCCTCACGGTTGGCGGCATCGTGGCCGGTCGAGAACAGTTCCTCCGTGTACACAGCCATCGGTATTCCGCGGCCCAGCGCCTTCGTCCGGGCCTTGGCCAGCGCCTCTACGCCGGCGGTCATGACGAGGACTGGCTGGCGCAGCATCGGAAGGTAGTCGTTGCCGTCGGCATCTCGGTAGCTCTCGCCCACCAACCCTGATTGGCTCGTGGCGATGCCGGACATGAGGAACGCGGTGACGTTGAGTTCCTGCCAGGGAAGCAGGTTATCGCGGAGAACCACGACGACCTTCGTATCGAATCGCACCACCTCGGCGCCGGTTGCACCGACCGTATCGGTGGACGTGCTTACATCGGTTTCTGCTGTGTTCGTGTTTTCGTGCATGTTCCCACTCTGACCGGTTTCCACAGGTGGGTCTTGTACGTTTGTGACATGGCTGATGTGATCCACGCGTGGCACCCGGATGTGCCCCTGGTGCAGGAGGTCCTCCACGCCCGGTTCGAGCACCATGCCTACCCGTCTCACACTCATGATTCGTGGACGGTGCTGCTCGTCGATCAGGGCACAGTGACCTACGATTTGGATCGCCACGAGCACCAGACGTCGAACTCGGCGGTGACGCTGCTGCCGCCGCAGGTGCCCCATGATGGTCGCTCGGCGACTCCGGATGTTCCGTTCCGCAAACGCGTGCTCTACCTCGAGCCCGAATGGCTGCCTCATAAAGCCGTCGATGCTGCGGCGGAGGCTCCGACGCTCTTCGATCCGAAGGCTATCTCGACCGTCGACCAGATCCATGCCGCGTTGAATGACCCGGCCGACGTCCTCGCCGCCGAGTGCAGTGTCCTTGCTCTGCGCGATCTCGTACAGCCGCACCTGAAGTCACCGGTCGACACTGCCACCGACAAGCCCCTGGCCCGTCGTCTGCGTCACCTGCTCGATGATCGACTGGAGGAAACGGTCACCATCGCCGAGGCGGCCGCAGACTTAGGCGCCCACCGCAGTCACCTGGTCAGGGTGTTCACCCAGACCTACAGGATTGCTCCACACCAGTACGTCGTGGGCCGTCGCGTGGATCGTGCTCGACGACTCCTCCTGTCCGGGCTCTCCCCCGCTGAGGCGGCCGCCCAGTCCGGCTTCCACGACCAGTCCCATCTCACCCGGCACTTCCGCCGAACGTTGGGAACGACACCGGGCGTCTTCGCGGCATGAAGCTAAGAGCAGACCGACCAGCGAAGTAGCAGTTGTTCAAGCCTGGCGTTGACTGAGCCAGACCGCTATCTCCTTAACAGGCAGATTGTTGTCGACAACTTCGTCCTCGATGAGAACTTGGCAGTTCGATGCCGAAGTGCAGCACAGCCACAGCCTCCATCACCTCGTCGAGGGTGTAAATGCTTGTACGCGGAGGGAACGCGGCACCGAGGACGAACACGAACTCCGGCTCAGCCAGGCACGTCGAGTTGCCGCTCAGCGACACGGCCTCTCCGTCTCCTTGGATGCGGTCGGCGAGCACGCGACCACTAAGCGGGCCCTCGACATTGATATGCCGTTGCCCGGCCTGACTCGTCGCCGCAATCTTCCACCCACGGGTGGGCTGCCCTTCCAACTCGGCATAGCGGGTCTGCATCGCGTGGGTCTCTGCCCGAGTCGCAGGACCTGCCTCCGCCGGCAGCGCATCGATCGCCACCCCTTGCAGACCCACCTTGTGCACGGCGGTGGCACCGCGTTCGATCTTCTCCGTCGAACACATCGCATTCACGTCCGTCATGGGATCCGTGTGGCACGGCCCGATCGAACCGTGGAGGTGTGACCGTCAAGCAGTCATATAGTCAGCACTGTCTTAGACAGGTGGCCGTCGTCCATTTGCCGATGAACCTGCACAACGTCCTCGAGCGGGGCCGTGGCCGGAGCAGGCACATGAAGCTCCCCGTTTTCGATGAGCTCAGCCACGTATTCGAGCGCAACATGGTCCGGTTCGACGATGACGTTCGTCCAGCGGACACCCTGCCTGTGCGGCAGCCGCGTCGAGGCCCTGTTGCAGCCCCAAGGGTGCTCCGACGACGATCCCGTCGGGTTTGGTCAGTGCAACTGCGCGGAGAGCGAACTCTCCCCCGCTGAGGTCGATAAAGATGTCGACATCACTGAGTCCTCCGCCGCCGAGGTTGGGGTCGTCAAATTCCTCGCTCGCATAGTCGATCGCCCGGGCCACACCGAGAGACTCGAGATGTTTCAGCTTCTCTCCCGTTGCGTGACCGATGACAGTCGCGCCCAGCTTCTTCGCCATCTGCACGACTTAGTTACCGACGGTGCCGCCACCGCCGAGGACGAGCACGCTCTGCCCGCTGCGCACATCAGCGGCTTCGTGCACGATCTGGTAAGCCGTCGTGGCAGGCAGAGGGATCGACGCAGCAGTCGCGAAATCCAGAGAATCGGGAATGCGCACAAGGTGGCGAGACGGTGAGGTCACGAATTCGGCATACGTGTTGGCCGGGTACGGAAAACGGGGCATCCCGAAGACACGGTCACCGACAGCGAAACGATTCACCCCGTTGCCCAGGGCGGTGACCTCGCCGGCGATATCCCATCCGACGGTGATGGGGAATGTGCCCATGAGCTTTGCTACTGAAGCTCCGCCACGAGTCTTGCCGGCGACCGGGTTGACTCCCACATGACTGACGCACACCTGGACCTCGGTGGGGATGGGGTCGGGGATCGGTGCGTCGCGGATCAGAGTGAGGACTTCCGGCCGGCCGAATTCGTTCTGGACTACCGCGTGCATTTTATTCATCTCTCCACCGTTCAACGTCGCCGAGGCGGCCGCATAGGTGGGCGTCCATGACCAGTCTCATCTCACTTGCCAGTTCCGGCGAGCCCTAGGGACGGCGCCCGGTATGTATGTCGTGTGAATCATCTTCCCATTGAAGAGCTACGAACCGTAGATCTATCCTGCAAGCCATTCTTCAAATTTCACCGCGTCGAAGATCTCTCTGCGGTGATTACGGGAGATTCTATTGAAACTCATGAGCCTCTCACGCATCGCCCGAACCCGCTCCTCATTCAAAATTCCGAGTCTCAGACCGACACTCACCAATGACCAAGTGTCGATACACTTGATTCCCTCCGCAAACGGTCTGGCCTTGAAGTCATCTGTTACAAAGATCGCCTTGAGCATGCGACGCTGGATAATGGTGATAGTTTCAGCCTCGCCTAGGTGCTTGTCGTCGCCATTCTTCATATTCTGTTCAGCGAGATCTACGTCGAGCGCCTCTGCGAATGCCATCTCCCACCGCACCCGGCGAATCTGCACATGCTCGTCGTCGCTGGGAAAGACCGGTTCGCCGAGCACAAGCTCAGCCGCGTAGCCAAGATCCGATAGCCCCTAATTCGACGGTCCACGACCATCGCACTCACGCCGGATAGTTGCTGTCCAGGTGCCTCTACCCTGCAGGATTTCCTTCAGACAGTCCATCTCATTGCAAAGACTAAAGTTGATGAGGACGTTGGTGTCATGGAAGAAGAACAGGGGTTTTAAATCCACATCCAGCAGCCTTATCTAAGAAGCGATAGCAACTCATCGCCCTCAATGGGAGTCATAGGAGCTGGGTTGGGGACCTCGAGTTCCGCCTCATTAGTACCAAGCATCCAAGCAAGATAGCTCTTGTTCAGCTTGCCGGATTCCCTACGTGTCAGGGTTGAGCGGGACCAAGGTGTCAGAGCAAATCAGTCCGACC
>NZ_JABUYD010000082.1:0-502 GCF_014897515.1 Brevibacterium sp. FME17 | reverse complement strand
CCGAAGGCGGAGAACCAGTCATTGGCCGAACACAACCGCCACGCAGTGCGTGCCGCCATGGGCTGGCCGGACGCTTCGGCTTCGTCGGCGAGGTATCGGTACCCGAACTCGGGATCATCGCGGTGGGCATCGAAGAGCGCATTGGCCCGGTATGCCTCAACGAGATCGGTATCAGGGACAGGTGCGGCCAGCCACCGGTAGTAGGGCTGGCGGGAAAGCTTCAAGACCCGGCACGACACCGCGACGGGGATACCGTCGGCGGCGAGCTCTCTCACGAGCGGGTAGAGCACAATTGATCAGCAGGATTCGCCTGTGACAGATACGCGGCCGCCCGGCGCAGGACCTCGTTCTCCTGCTCAAGCAGACGATTGCGCCGACGCATCTCTCGTAGTTCGGCGGACTCGTCGCTGGTGTTGCCGGGTTTGTTGCCGGCATCGATTTCTGCTTGGCGGAGCCATTTGTTGATGGTGCCTTCGTGGACTCCGAAGTCCTTGGCGATCTG
>NZ_JABUYD010000014.1:0-108206 GCF_014897515.1 Brevibacterium sp. FME17 | reverse complement strand
CGCTCCATAGCGCGAGAATCATGGGCGCGAGCCACACCATGAAAAATCGAGGCTAACGTGCCACTCTCTCAAATTCCTTTGGGTGGTTCTTCTCCATCTCAGCCAATACCGAGCGCAGTTGCGGATGCGGCGTGTGCTTGAACTTGTTCGTGACTGTACGACCGAATTCTCGCTGGAGGAGACTCCTGTTGCGTTTTGCTGCGGACAGGACCGGCAGGTCACGAGCCGAAGGGGGATCGATATCCAGAGGTGCCTTTGAGGGGAAGAATTTGGATTGACCATTGCCAGCAAAGAATAGCGATGGATTGGTGGGGCGGAGGAAGAAAATGTCGTCATTCAGGTAGACATACTTTTCACTCAGGCCTGGAATGTGATGGAGCTGGGATTCAATGGCATGGGAGTTGAACACCGGCAGAGCTTCACTGTCTGCGAAGATCTCTCGATGATCGACAACAGTGATCTTCGGGTGGTCGGTATCGAGCCACTCCGGTACTTGTCCATCTGTGACAATGTAAATGTGGTTAACCCAGCTGGCATAGGCTTCGACCGATCGCAGTGAGTATTTGAGCTCGTCTCGGCTGGTGAATCGAGATGGAATCGTCGCAGTCTCATTCACCGCTCCGTGTGTGATCGCTGCTTCCGACCTGCGCTTCCGTAATTGCCAGTCGGGATCGTCACCGTCGACCCATGTGTAGACGATATCGACAGGGTCTACGACGTCATAGAGATGCGGATACTGCAGGCTGATCTGACCACCGGTTGAAAGCGCCTCCTGCCACACCTGTGGTGTCAGGTATTCGACGACGACACCCCGCCTCGAGATGCGTCGGTGCAGCGTTCCGGGAATGTGGCTCTCGCCGTCAACGCGCTCCACATTGTCGCCCAGGACTTCCCAGACCTCGATGATGATGTCCTCAAACCGAGTATTCAGCCGACGCCCGCTTGGTGCATGCAGGCGGCGCTGACAGTGGATTCGCCTCACCTCAGCGGGTCTAGGCACGAATTTCGACAGTTCACCGCGACGGCCAGAGACGCCCATTGCGTGCGCGCCCCAACCGTCGTCAGCGTTCAACTGCAGGAGAGCTTGCAGCAGCAGCTCTGCTTGAGTTTCGGCAACCACAAGTATCGGGTTGAACGGGTGCGAACGAGGCAAGATCACTGATTCGACTCCCGCTGCCTGCAACTCTGCGGTGACAGTTGCGAGATTCTCGTTGACGGCCTCTCGGGCGTCATAGCCCCGTTCAGGCGTCTGACCCGCGCGTGCGTTGCGGCTGAAGGCGCGCTTCTGCCATTCGAACTCTCGGTGCTTAAGTTTTGACATGACGATCTTCTGATCTGTCGAAGTCCGTTCTGCGCCCCAACTGCGCAGGCGTTCAGCCAGCCCGTTCATCAACCTGATCATGCGCTCCAAATTTGTGATTAAATTGCTCAATTAGCAATGTTACATACCAGTTCGTTATGCTCCTCGACCCGAATTCACACTTATACAGCAGTTTCCGCGTAAACATCGGCCTTCCGTCACGGAAACGTTACAGAATCGACATACTCACAACATAGGCAGTATCGAGATGAACGAAGCCGTTCGCGCCGCCGACATCGTCCTACTGCTCGTCGATCACAACGAATTCGTCCGCCTGGACCGGACACTGCTGGCCCAGAAGATCGTCCATGACACCCGAGGAGTGTGGAGCTGAGGACCACACAGAGCCGCTTTGTAAATAACCCTTAGTCTTAACTCGTACCTTCGAGCCATCCGAGTTGAGGAGAAGAATTGACCACTGAACCGATCTGGCGCCCGAACCCTGACCAGACGCCCCGCCCGCAGATCCAGGCGTTCGCTGAGTTAGCGAACCAGCGCACGGGGCAGGACATGGTCAGCTACGACGATCTGTGGCAGTGGTCGGTCAACGACCTCGAGGGTTTCTGGGGAGCAGTCTGGGACTTCTTCGACGTCATCGCCGACGAACCCTATACCGAAGTGCTCGCAGACAAGTCCATGCCGGGCGCCACCTGGTTCCCCGGCACCCGCGTCAACTACGCCGAACACGCGCTGCGCGCCGGACTCGACGATAGCCTCGCCGACGAGCCTGCGATCATTACGATCACCGAAGACGGCAACCAGTCCGAGACCACCTGGCGCGAACTGCGCCGCCAGGTCGGCTCCGTCGCCGCGTGGCTGCGCGGCCAGGGAGTCGGTCAGGGTAACCGAGTCGTCGGCTACCTCCCGAACACCCACCACACCCTCATCGCCTTCCTCGCCTCCGCATCACTCGGTGCCATCTGGTCGGCATGCGCCCAGGACTATGCCGCCGAGGGAGCAGCTACGAAACTCGGCCAGCTCGAACCGAAGGTCCTCTTCGCCGCCGACGGCTATTTCTGGAACGGCCAGGCATTCGACCGCCGGGACCAGGTTGCGGACTTGGCGACACGGATCCCGTCGCTGCGGGCAGTCGTCGGGGTCGGCAACCTCGGTGTGGGTGCCCTTGATGAGAACAACGAGATCCCGAACCTGGCCGACTGGGACGAGATCTCCTCCGGCGATACTGAGCCGGAGTTCGTCCGCGTCGATTTCGATACCCCACTGTGGGTGCTCTACTCCTCCGGGACCACAGGCATTCCCAAGGGCATCGTGCACAGCCACGGAGGGGTCGTCATCGACCATCTCCGCCTGTTCGGTCTCCACCTCGATCTACGACCGGGTGACCGGTTCTTCTGGTACACGAACACGAACTGGATGATGTGGAACCTCGTCGCCTCGGCACTGTTGGCGGGCGTCACCACCGTCTGTTTCGACGGCAGCCCCCTGTACCCCGGCCCGGGCCGGCTGTGGGAGATCGCAGCGGACACGCACGTCAATGTCCTCGGGGTCAGTCCGGGGATCTTCCTCGCCGGAATGAAAGCCGGACTCGAGCCCGGTAAGGAACTGGACCTGAGCTCCCTGCGGACCATCGGCGCCACCGGTGCTCCTGTTCCCGCCCACTGTTTCCCCTGGGTCCGCGACGCCGTCGGCGAGCGCGTGCAGTTGGCCTCGACAAGCGGGGGCACGGACGTGGTCAGCGGATTCGCCGGGTCCGCGCCGAACCTCGAGGTGTGGGAGGGCGAACTGTCCGCCCCGTTGCTCGGAGTGGCCCTGGAATCCTGGGACGATGACGGCAACCCGCTCACCGGCGAGGTCGGGGAGATGGTCATCACCGGCCCGATTCCGTCGATGCCGGTGAAGTTCTGGAACGACCCCGACGGGCAGCGCTACCGCGACACCTACTTCTCGATGTTCCCCGGGGTATGGCGCCACGGCGACTGGATCACCATCACCGAACGCGGCAGCGTCATCATCTCCGGACGCTCGGACGCGACCCTCAACCGCCACGGTGTGCGCCTGGGCAGCGCGGACATCTACGACATCGTCGATGGCGTCCCAGAGGTGGCCGAATCCCTGGTCATCGGCACCGAACAGCCGAACGGCGGGTACTGGATGCCACTGTTCGTCGTTCTCGCCGAGGGGGCTGGGCTCGATGATTCGCTGCGGTCGCAGATCGCTCGGGATCTGCGTGAGAAGGCCTCTCCCCGCCATGTGCCCGATGACATCATCGCTGTGCCCGCGATCCCGCATACCCGCACGGGCAAGAAACTCGAGGTGCCCGTCAAACGCCTCATCCAAGGGCATGCGCTGGAGAAAGTGGCGAACCCGGATGCAGTGGATTCGTTCGAAGCGCTGAGCTATTTCACGCGATTCGCGGCGGAATGCGAGAGCTGAGAGACAACGGGCGCGGTTGCCGCCTAAGGCCCGTCATCACGGCACGATGAGTATCCGGCCCCGCACGTCGCCGGCTTCGAGGGCTCGGTGGGCTGCAGCCGCCTCGGCGAGGTGGAACGTCGTACCGACTCGACCGCGCAGTACTCCGGTCGCCAACAATTGGTTGATCACTTTCGCCGCCTCGGCGAGGTCCGCGGCCGAAGCGTTGCTGATCGCGAACCCGAGCACGCTGGCGTCGCGGGTGTAGAGCTGGCCGATAGGCACCCTCGGCGACGATTCCATTCCGGCCATCACGATTACCCGCGCACCGTGCGCAAGAAGGGGAACGGACCCTTCGAAGTTATCGTCACCGCTGGCGTCCCACCACACATCGACTCCGTGTGGGGCAGCCGATTCAACCTGTGTGTAGTAGTCGGGGGCATGTTTGTCGATGACGACGTCGGCTCCGCAGTCGGCGACCCACTGTTCGTCGTCGGCAGAGGCACCGGCGATGACATGCGCACCCATAGCAGCAGCGAATTGGACGATCGCTGTGCCCACGGCGCCGCTGGCCGAACCGACCACGATCGTCTCCCCCGGCCGCAGCCGCGCCTCCCGAACGAGGCCTAAGTAGGCGGTTCCGGCCGCGTGCAGGGTGGGGGCCGCCTCGGCGGGGGTGATGCCCTCAGGCAGGTGGTAGAGCCGTTCGGTCGGCACCGCTGAGAATTCGGCGAATGATCCCTGACGCCCGGCATGGCCGAGGCTGTTGGTCCAGACCCGGTCACCTTCAACGAAATCCTCGACAGCCTCCCCAACGGCGGCGACGGTCCCGACGAGATCACGGCCGATGACGAAGGGGAACGGAAGCGGAGTGCGATACGCCCCGGAGCGGACGAAGAGGTCGACGTGATTGACCTCGCTGGCCTCCAACCGCACCAGGACATCGGTCGGGCCCAGCCGGGGCACAGGCAGAGGGCCGATCTCGATGGCCTCAACACCACCGGTGGCGGTGATGAACGCTGCCGTCATCTGACCTGGAAGGCTCACTGGTTCCATCCCCTTCATTTACCGTTCCTTCTCAGTGAATCATCTGCTGGGGATTGAAGACAACAACTCCCTTTCGTTTCGGCATCGATGGCTGATTCACCGCCGCAGCTGCAGCCGATCCCAGCTGACCGCGGTGAGCACTGCGAAGACGAGTGCGAAGACGACAACCAACCCCAGTTGAGCCACCGTCACGGCGGACCCATCGCTCATCGCCCAGAGGGCGGGAGCGGCCACGGGCATCCAGCCGCCCACACCCAGCAGGGCAGTCACCTGCGCGATGACGACCAGCCCGACCGTGCAGCCGACCCCGGCGAGCACCGAACCGCACACTGTCGCCGTCCAGGCGACCGGGATCGCAATGAAACCAGTGAGAACCATGAGCACCCACAGCCGCACCAGTCCCGCCCAGACGCCTTCTGCAGGAGACCCATATCCGAAAGCCAGCCCCAGGCAGAGAACACCCAATGCCAGAATCAGACCGACCGCCCCGGTCCACAGCGCATAGACGGCAAGTTTGGCTAGAGCGATCCGTCCACGACTGATCGGCAGCGCGAAGAGTCCGGTGATCGTTCCATCGCCGAATTCCCGCCCGAACATCCACGCCAGCATGACCCCGAACCCCAAGAGTGACCCCACAGAGATGATCTGAGTGGCCGCCGGCACCAGACCGGCCCAGTCCAGACGTGCCGCCGAACCCAGCTTGGTCACGAGGTCGCTGCGCTGCTGGGCAACACCGAACGTGATCCCCGCCAACACCACCACAGTCCCCACCAGCAGCGCACAGGTCGTGATGACTCCGACCAGGGAGCGACGCAGCTTCAAGGATTCGACGCTCACCGCGGCCCCCATCATGGTGTCTCCTCACTCGTGCGGCTCTCGTCATCGGCCCGGAGACGTGCGAAGAAGGCCCTTTCCAAGTCCGGGCCTGCAGTGTCGAGTCCCCCGATCAGCCGGCCGGCGTTCATCAGCAGGACACGATCGGCGATACGGGCCACTTCGTCGAGGTGATGGCTGCTGACCAGGACCGCCGCACCCGCCCGCGCCCTGCGCAGCAGCTGCTCACGCAGCAGGATCACCGAGGCCGGGTCGAGGGCGTTGCTCGGTTCGTCGAGGACGATCATGCGCGGATCGTGCTGCATCGCTGCGGCGAGGCCGACTCGCTGCCGGTTGCCCGAGGACAGGCGCCGGAACCGTCGGTCGGCCAGTGCCGTCAGCCGCCAGGTCTCCAGTGCCTCGGCCACCTGCGCAGGCGTTCCTCCGTGCAGCCGCGAGGACAGGCGCAGGTTCTCCTCAGCCGTGAGTTCCGGATAGGCCAGGGGCACGTCGACCAGCGCTCCGACACCGGTGAACGCAGATGACGGCAGTCGATGCAGGGGGCGGCCGAACAGGCGCACTTCGCCTGCCTGAGGACGCAGCATTCCCAGCCCGAGACGCATGAGTGTGGTCTTACCTGCCCCGTTCAATCCGATGAGAGCGACCACTTCGCCGGGATGGACTGCGAAAGACAAGTCGGTCACGCCGGCACCGCTGCGGAACCGGTGGCCGACGGCCGCGAATTCGAGCATGTCAGCGCCCACCCAACACATTCAGTGCATGGTTGATGACGATGTCGAGCTCGGGCTGACCATGCTCAGCCCAATCGAGCAGAGCGGTGCTGAGCCCACAGATCACCGCGGCCGCTGCGATCTTGGCCGCAGAGCGATCGACCTCCCGGCTCATCAGCGCCTCGGCGATGGCGTCGATGGTGGCCGCGCTGCTGCGCTCGAGCGCACCAGTCATCGAGGTCGCCTCGGTGATGATCGTCAGCCGCGTCCGCAGGTCGTCGACATCCGGGACTTCAACAGCATTCCACGCCTGCCGGATCCCTTCCGTGACCGCGCGCATCGGCGACTCCATTTCGGGACGGGTCCGCACCGCTTCAGCGATTCGCGGGTCGAAAGGATCTTCCAGCAGCAGTGCCTCCTTCGATCGAAAGTGCCGAAACAGAGTCATCTCACTCACCCCTGCCCGCTTCGCGATCTGGGCCGTGCCGGTCTGGTCGAAGCCATCCTCGGCGAACAGCTCCAGGGCCGCCTGCCGCAGGTCTGCATGAGTTCGCTGCCAACGGTTCATCCTTTAATGTTAGTCACTAACATTTATTTGGCAAGAGTCCCGAGGCGCCAGTCTCGGGCACCAGCCTCAGCCACCGCATGCCTGGCGTACGGTGAAGGTATGAATTCCCTCTTCACACTCCCGCCCGCGGACATCCTGGTCGGAGTCGACGGTTCGGACAACGGCCGCGAGGCGTTCGCGACGGCGATGGCGATCGCGAAGGAGCACCACTGCTCGATCCGGGTTGTGGGCGCCTACAGCGTCCCCGTGATTCCGCGTCGGCACGCTCCGACGATCAGCGACGACCGCCATCGCAGCATCGGCCGCACGACTCAGGAGATGCTCGAAGAGCATGCCGCAGAAGCGCGACGGGCCGGAGTCGACGCCTCCGCTCAAGCCATCGAGGGAGATGCGGGAGAGGTCCTGACCGAAGCCAGTCGCTACTCGCAATTAGCCGTCGTGGGCAAGCGTGGCCGCAACCGTCTGGCCAGTCGCCTGCTGGGCACGGTCTCAGGCGACCTCGCTGCGCGGGCGTATTGCCCAGTCCTCGTGGTCCCGCTGCGAAACACCGATACCGACGAACAGTCTCCCGCGCCTGCGGGCCTCGAAGCATCGACGCCGACCGGCCAGCGCAGCGAATCGGATTTCATCCACGAGGTCATTGCGGGAATCGACGTGGACACTTCGGCTATCACGGTCGCAGACACGGCCGCTCGCGCCGCCGAGCTGAGCGGACACCGGCTCGTTCTCCTCTCTGCCGTTCCCACGGAGGCGAGCCCTTCGGGTCAGCGCAGAACAGATGACCAGGCCACGGCTCATGCCAGGCACGCCGACCACCTGGAGGAAGTGGCAGCAGAAGTCACCCGGCGCCACACCGGACTGGCCGTTCGCCGCCACCTCCCGGAGGGCTCGGCGGCGACCGTGCTCTCGGAGGCCACGCGCACAGCAGCGCTGGTCGTTCTGGGCAGCCGCGGCCGGGGTGGCCTGACCAGTCTGCTTCTGGGCTCGGTGAGTCGAAGTGTGCTCAACCAGATGGCAGCACCCGTTCTCATCGTCCCGAACACGACGGCGCAATAGGCACTCTGCGCGCCGGCTGCAATCCGCCAAGCATTTCCCCGGTATTCTGCTCTCCCCACAATTCTACATAACGTAGAAAACCTTGCTATGCTGGGTGATAGCGACAGCGGTTTCGCCACGGGGTTGCCGCCGTCGTTCGAATCTGGGAAACCCCCTGGGAGGTTCGTGATGTACGACGACGTAAATGCCACCGACTCGACAGTCCGCGATCATGGGGTCCTGGTCGGTTTCGACGGATCCGAACATGCCAAGGCGGCCCTGCGATTTGGGGCGAACGAAGCCCTCCGCCGGAAGACCAGACTGACCGTTGTCACCGTCTACGCGGTACCGGTGCCGATCTATCCCAATATAGCCTCGCTCCCGCCGGAGCCGGAGGATCAAGCCAGGCGGAAGATCGCCGAGGCCACGCTCGAAGTGGCCAAGGGAGACCTCAGCGACTACGCGGGCGAAGTCGTGTTCGGTGTCGCCGAGGGCAACCCCACCGGCACCCTCGTCGAACTGTCCGAGCAGGCCCAGCTGATCATCGTCGGCGCTCGTGGTCGCGACAGGTTCGTCGGACGCGTCCTCGGTTCAGTCGCGTCCGCCCTGCCTGCCCACGCTCACTGCCCGACGATCGTGCTCCCGGGAACCGACTCGGCCGAGTACGCGAGCCGCGCCGAGGAGGAGACGACCGCTCCGGTCATCGCCGCCGTCGACGGTTCGGCCCAGAGCTTCGCGGTCGTCAAACAGGCGGCACAGGCTGCCGAAAAGAACACCGCGCCTCTCAAGCTGCTCATGATCATGCCTCAGCTCGAGGACTGGCTGTACTGGTATCCCGACCTTCAAGTTCACCAGGAGTCGCGCCAGAAACGCCGAGCCGAATTCGAGACGAAGATCAGGTCCGACTTCTCGTGGCTTTTCGATGATCATCCGAACCTCGACATCTCCATCGACGTCGAGATCGGCCACCCCGAGGACGTCATCAGCGACTGGACCGCGAAGGCAGCGTTGACCGTGGTCGGCAACAGGGGCCGCGGTGCGGTGCGCAGTGCTCTGCTCGGTTCCGTCTCCCGCGGCGTGCTCAACACCGCACGGGGCCCAGTGATGATCGTTCCTCGCCAGTCATAACCGGACACGTCAGGTCGATGCGCACCGACCAATGGGTGCGCATCGACCTGACAGGCTCGCGGGTCGAGATCACGGTGTGCATCGACCTGACGGGGGTGTGACCGGTCTAGTCGATGCGCTGCCGATCAGTCGATGTCCGGCAGCTCCTGATCGACCTGCCGGGTGTTCTCGACGTTCTTGACGACCTCTCGGGGCGACAGACGCGTCGCCACGCCGACAGCGAAGACGATGACGGTCATGATCAGGCAGGCCAGCTCGCCCCATCCGAAGGTGAGCACGCCCAGGCTGCCCTCACCGTAGGTGCCGAGGAAGCTCAGCACAGCGAGGCCACCGATCCACAGCAGCATCCACCAACCCGACTTGAACTGCAGCGGCGGGATCTTGCTGCGGTCACTGAAGGCGTAGTGCAGTCCGAGGACGACGTAGCCCAGTGCCATCGCGATGAACAGCTTCCAGTTCGTGTCCCAGCCGGTCCAGAAGACGATGAGGTTGGCGGCGAGGAATCCTAGGAAGGGCAGTGTGTCACCACCCGGGAGACGGAACGGCCTTTCCTGATCCGGCAGCTGACGTCGCAGCGCGGCGACCGTGACCGGGCCGCTGCCGAACGAGATGACGGTGCCGGAGGTGATGAACCCGACCATCTTCGCCCACGATGGGAACGGGAAGAACAGGAAGCAGGCCACGATGAACGTCACCAGCAGACCGATCCAGGGAATCCCCCGCTTGCTCAGCTTCGTCAGCCCCGACGGAGCGTTGCCGACTCGAGCCTGCGAATACGACAGGCGGGGGCTGAGCGCGGTGAAGATCAGACCGGTGTCGGCCGGAGACACGACAGCGTCGATGTAGAGGATGACGGCCAGCCACATTGCGCCGAGCATGATCGCGATCTCCGCCCACGGGCCTGCCGAGTTCGAGAACGACAATCCGCCCCAGCCGTCCTTGAGCAGCTCGGTGGGGACGGCGCCGATGAAGGCGACCTGCAGGAGGATGTAGATGATGGCGGTGAGAACGATCGAACCGATCACGGCGAAGGGCACATTCTTCTGCGGGTTCTTCGTCTCCCCGGCGAATTCCACGCCCTGGCGGAAACCCAGGTAAGAGAAGACGATGCCTGCCGCCGGCAGGGAGGCAAAGACCGGGGCGAGTCCGTTGGGAGCGAAACCGCCGAATTCGGCCATGTGGAAGTGGCCCGGGTTGAATGCGAGAATCGCAAGTCCCACGAACACCAGGACGATGACAGCGAGCTTCCACCACACGAGCACGTTGTTGAACTGAGCGAAGAACTTCACGCCGAACATGTTGATGACGCAGAAGACTGCGACCATGACGATGCTGACGAGGATGCCCGGTCCGGTGAGGACGAGCACCCCTTCCTTGGTCTCCATCAGCCAGGGCATATAACTCGAGGCGTATTGGACGGCTGCGAGCACTTCGATGCCGACGGTGCCGGCCGCTGCCAGCCAGGTGATCCAACCGCTGGTGTAGCTGGCGAAGGATCCGAAAGCGTAGTGCGGATAGCGGACGACTCCGCCGGCGACGGGGAACATGACGCCGAGCTCCGAATAGTTCAGTGCCACGAAGATGATGAGAATGGCGCCGATGGCCCAGGACAGGATCGCTGCCGGACCCGCCATGCTGGCTGCGTCGAAGGCGCCGAAGAGCCAGCCTGATCCGATGATCGATCCGACGCCGGTGAAGAGCAGACCGGTTTTCCCGATATCGCGTTTGAGTCCTTTGTCGTGGACGACTGTCACGCTCGTGTGCGAGCCAGATGACAGTGGATTTCGTGAGGGCACCGTCGCCTCCCGTGATTGTGATGGCAGTTTTCCGGGGCCAGTTTTCCGCTGTCGGTCTGTGATGTCAATTACAAATGGGACTCATCGTCGGAGGTCAGGAAGCCAAACGCCCCGGACACGGATTTTCCGTGTCCGGGGTCGAATGGTGGAACGTTTCGGGTCACTATGTGAAGTCTGTGGCAAACCAACCACGGTTCGCCACGTTCATGCGGGATGGTCGGGCCACCTCGGCGAGGGTCAGCGCTGTTTATACACCCTCCGGGCGATGATGACGCCGACGAGTGAGAGCAGGGACAGGGCCGCGTAGTAGAAGCCGGGTACGGTCAGTTCTCCGGTGGCGCTGAGCAGTGCGGTGAGGATGAGCGGGGCGAAGCCGCCGAAGATCGCCACACCGAGGCTGTAGGCAATCGTCATGCCGGAGCTGCGCACCTGGACGGGGAAGAGTTCGGACAGCAGCGCGGGCATCGGACCGAAGTAGAAGACCATGAACAGGCCGACGATCGCCTCGCACACGGTCAGGATCGCGATCGAGGGATGGTTCGTGAGCAGGATGAACATCGGCCACGCAACGATGATGCCGACGATGGTCGTCGGGATCATCACGGTCGTCGCGCCCACCTTGTCGGCGAGCTTCCCGGCGAATGGGGAACCGATGAGGGTGATGACACCGGCGACGACGGCACCGGGGAACGCCGCCCACGGTTCGAGCCCGAGGTTGCCGACGGCGAACTGGGGCAGGAACGTAATGAGGTAGACCGAGATCGTGGCCATCGCGATGATGAGGAACGCCGCAATAAGGCGGCCGAAATGCTCACCGAGGAGGGTCCGCAGCGGGTTGTCGATCTTCACTGAGGCCTTGAACTCAGGAGTGTCTTCCATCTTCGAGCGGATGTACCAGCCGACGGGGCCGATGAGCAGGCCGATCGCAAATGCCACGCGCCAGCCCCAGGAGTGGAGTGCCTCTTCGCTCAGGGTCGAGCTGAAGATCCAGGAGATGCCGGCGGCGAGGAACATCGAGATGCCCTGGGTCGCGGTCTGGAAGGAGGCGTAGAAGGCCTTGCCGTGTTTGGCGTTCTCGGTGAGGAAGGCGGTGGCGGACCCGAACTCGCCGCCCGCGGAGATGCCCTGGATGATGCGGGCGATGATGAGGCCGATCGCGGCCCACACGCCGATGACCGACTCACCGGGCAGGACGACGATGATGAAGACGCCGAGCGTCATCAGACCGATCGTCAGCGACAGGGCCGACTTGCGGCCGTGTTTGTCGGAGTAGCGGCCGATGATGACGGCACCGAGGGGGCGGACGACGAACGTGATCGCGAACGTCGCCCAGGTCATCAGTTGTGCCGACAGGCCTTCGCCGGGGTAGAACACCGCGGTGATGGAGGTCGCCATGAACCCGAAGAGGATGATGTCGTACCACTCGAGGGCGTTGCCCAATCCGGCCGCGAGGACGGCCTTGCGTGCCCGGGCCTTTTCCGCGCGAGTTTCGACGGTGTTCTGTGTCATTGCATGCCTCTTCTAGTTGGCGACGGGTCTCTGTCCGACGCCTGGTCAGTACTCAGGTAGTGAGTCTAATCGCATGCTTGAGACGGAGAGGCTGCTGTCCGTCACACTAGCCCTGCTCCGCTTCCTTCTCCTTCTCCGCCTTGTTGAAGTCCTGATATTCCTTGATGATGTCGGCGGCCGGGCCGTCTGCACGCAGAACGCCCTTTTCGATCCACAGAGCACGGTTGCAGGTGTCTTTGATCGTGCGCATCGAGTGCGAGACCAGGAAGACCGTACCGGCATTCTCGCGGATCGAACGGATCCGCCCCTCTGAACGGTCGCGGAACTTCTTGTCACCGACGTTGAGCGCCTCATCGACGATGAGGATCTCGTGCTGGACAGAAGTCGCGATGGCGAACTTCAGGCGCTGAGACATCCCGGAGGAATAGGTGCGCATCGGCAGGTCGATGAAGTCCTCGAGTCCGGTGAATTCGACGATGTCATCGAACTTCTCCTCCACCTCTTCGCGGGTGAGGCCCAGGGCCAGGGAGCCGAGCATGATATTGCGGGCACCGGAAAGATCAGGGATCAGTGCTGCACCGACACCGAGGAGGTTCGGCCTCGAGCTTGCGTAGATCGTCCCCTCCGAAGTCGGCGTGAGACCCGTGATCGATCGCATCAGAGTGGATTTGCCGGAACCGTTGCTGCCGATGACACCGATGGATTCGTTCTTGTGCGCAACGAAGCTGACACCCTTGAGTGCATGGACTTCCTGGAGGCCGCGCTGGCGATCGAGCAGACCTCCCCCACCACCGAGCTTGAGCTTCTTGCCCGTGGCCATCGTCTTATAGCGGACGTGGACGTCATCGCAGACAACGACCGGAGGGTTGTTCTTCGTGGTCTCCGGGAGACCGCCGGTGTCGTATGTTTCCTGCTCGCTCTGTTCGCTCTGCTCACTCATCGCGACCGTACCTTTCCTCGGCCTGCCAGAAGAAGACGAAGCCGATGATGAAGATGCCGA
The DNA here is from genome assembly GCF_014897515.1 of Brevibacterium sp. FME17. Classification (NCBI taxonomy): domain Bacteria; kingdom Bacillati; phylum Actinomycetota; class Actinomycetes; order Micrococcales; family Brevibacteriaceae; genus Brevibacterium; species Brevibacterium sp. FME17. Next base: position 94,846 of record NZ_JABUYD010000014.1, on the reverse strand, counting down.
AGGCCCAGATTGCGAGGTGCCAGAAGTAGTCATAGGGAACATCGCGGCCCACCATGAGGATGCCGCGGGCAATCGCGAGCACGTTGTTCAGCGGCTGCCAGTCCGCAAACACCTGCCAAGCGGGGTCGGGGTTGATCTTCGCCACCATGACCTTGAGGTCGAAGAAGACACCGGAGGTGTAGAAGATCATGCGGGAGATGAAGGGGATGACTTGGCTGAGGTCCCTGAAGTGGACGGTGATGCGGGCGAAGATGAAGGCCACACCCTGGTTGAAGATCCAGAACAGGATGACCAGGGGAATGAAGAGGAACCAATCCCAGGCCGGTCGGGCCCCAAACATCATCGCCAGGATCATCATGAAGATCAACGTGGGGATGAAGTTGAGCAGGTTCTGAAACACCTTGGAAATGGGCAGAACGATGCGTGGGAACGGCAGGGACTGTACAAGAGACGCGTTGCCGATGATCGACTTCGCACCGCCGTTCATCGAGGTGTTGAAGAACTCGAGGACGAAGACGCCGATGACGACGAAGGGAGCGAAATCATCGGGGCGCGCTGTCGCTCCCTGCATAATGACGCCGAAGACCGTGCCGTAGATCAGAGCCGAGAATGCCGGCCGCAGCAGCACCCAGAGCATGCCGAGACGGTTGCGCTCGTTCTCGGACTGCATCCGGTACTTGGCGAGGGTATAGGTGAAGTCGCTGCGAGTGATGAGCTGTTTGATGTACTGGGGCAGTGACGGCCGCCCGCCGACTCTTTCGAGCCCGTGCTCCTCAGCTATCTTAGCCATATCCATGTACAGAAGTTTCTCTCGTCGGCGGCTGGGGGTCGATCACAGGAAGTCTACGTGATGAGGGTAGCCGATTCTCACAGTCGGCTGTGAGCCTTGAAGTCGAAATCCGGGTCCTCGATCTGGGCTCGAGTCGGAATGTTGTTACCTGCCAGTACCCGACGCGCAGCGGCCTGCATCGGAGGCCAGTTGAGTGTCTCGACGCCGATGAGCGCCGCGTCTGGGTTCGATCCATCGAAGTGGAAGACCTGGAATTTCTTGCCGCTGGGATCGTGCCTGATGACCGTGTCAGTGGCATCGGGGCTGGTCAGACCGGCAGTGAAGACCTTTTCGGGGCCCTGGAAACTCCAGTGCCAGGGGATATCTGACCAGGGTTGAGCTGTGTCACTGTCGTCGGTACTCAGCAGTTCGGCGAGGTATTTTCCGTGGCTCTCGGCCACGGGTTCACATGCCCACGGATGGTCCAGGGCGAAGGGCCCGTCGGTGATCTGCGCGCAATCACCTGCCGCCCAGACTCCGGCGTGAGATGTTGCCAACTTCTCATTCACTTCCCACGCCTCGGCGGGTCGGAACCCATCGATGGGAATCAGGGTGGGGCGGGCGCCGACGCTGGTGACAAACAGGTTGTGAGTGTTCGCGGGAATTTCATCTGGACTGCTCGTGTGGGCCACAAACCTCACGCCGGCTGCTGTGTGGGCATCGAACAGCGCCGAGCGCACAGGTGCAGAGAGCTGTTTGCGCAGGGGTTCATCGCCGCGCAGGTAGACGGTCGCCTCATGACCAGCCGCGACCGCCGAGGTGGCGACCTCCATACCTAAGTATCCGGAGCCGAGGACGCCGACGTTGAGCGCCTCGTCCGTCGTGGCCACCTGCTCGCGGATCCACTCGGCCTCGGACAGGTTGTACACAGGCAGGGCATCCGGGTAGCCGGGGATCTCCGGACGATTCGCCTCCATGCCTGTGGCCAGGATGGCGTGAGTGAAGTCCAGGGTCTCCCCCGACGACAGATGAACGGTGCCGGTGTACTGGGACCTCGCGGTCGCCTCGGCGAGGGTGATCTCTGTTGCCTTGTCACGAACAAACGTGACGAGCTCACTGGATTCGAGATGGAAGGGCAGGTGGTACCTGGAATCGTCGAAGAGGTGCTTCGACAGTGGGGGCCGTTCGCTGGTCTCCCCGGCGGCGGGGTCGATGAGGGTGACCGCCTGGCCGCGTTCGCTGAGCTCCCGGGCGGCAGTGGTTCCGGCCAGCCCTGCACCGATGATGACGATCTTCTTTGCCATGTCTCCATGCTATGCCCGGTGGGAAAGACCCCAGGGACGGGTGCAAGCCGTTCGTGCCCGTGTTTAGACTGGGGCCATGGATGAAGAATCAGTCTCCGTGACAGAAATCCCAGAAGGCGCTGCCATCATCGACGTCCGTGAGGATGACGAGTGGGAAGCCGGGCACATCGACGGCGCACTGCATGTGCCGCTGGGCGATCTGCCGACCCGACTCGACGACCTTCCTCTCGATGACGATATGTACATCATCTGCCGCACCGGCGGTCGCTCTCACCGCGCTGTGGCCTGGCTGACGAACAACGGCTTCGACGCCTTCAACGTCACTGGCGGCATGGGGTCCTGGAACCTCGACCACGGCAAGCCGATCGTATCTGAGACCGGCGAGGAGCCGTGGGTGAAGTAAGCCCGCTTCTCTCAGGCTTACATCTCTCAGACCTACTTCCCTGAGGAGTGATCTGCCGGAGCGGGGATCTCGTCGGGACGGTATTTGGGCAGGCGTGAAGCCGGCAGGGCCGCGATCAGGCTGATGCCGGCGAGGATGAGGAATCCGATCTTCAGGGTGCGCAGACGCTGGTCGGCGTTGAGTTCGACGGCCTGTTCGATCTGAGCCGGCGTCGCCGTGGTCTCGACGAGGACGTCTTCGAGTTCGTCGTTGCTGATGAAGTTGACGTTGTCGAGGTCGACCTGGGCGACGAGGTCTTCCGGCAGCTCGGGATGATCATCAGCTGCACTCACGATTCCCGCACTCAGCACGGTCACCAGCACGGCCCCCATCATCGCTGTGCCCACCGCCGAGGCGAGGTTCTGGGCGGTGCCGCGAATAGAGCCGACGTCGCCGGCCAGATGCTTCGGTGCGGCGGTGACGAGGACATTGAAGACGAGGGTGACGAGAGCTCCTTGGCCGATGCCGAAGACAATGAGGCCGAGGATCGTCGGCAGCGTCTCCCAGTTGTTCGTAACCACGAAGGCCAACCACACGAGCGCCACCGTGGTCAGCGCGAAGGAGAACAGGGCGATCGTGCGCGGTGAGTAGCGTTTGTAGAAGCGGACGATCAAGGTCGCTGTGACGAACACCGTGAGGTTGAACGGAAGCATCGCCAGGGACGTGTCGAAGGGAGTTCGCCCCTGGACCACCTGGATGTAGGTGGGAACGGTGAAGTTCACCGCCGCCTCCATCGCAACAATGACGAACATCGCGTACACGGCGGCACGCTCCGTGGGGCTGGCGAGGACACTGATGTCGACCAGCGGCACCTTGCCGTTGGCGATGCGTCTGCGCGTCCACATAAAAAAGGCCTGTCCGAGGACGACTCCGACGATGACGAAGACCGGTGCCGGGGAGAGGCCTGCGGTGGAGAACGGGGCGCCGTCCTCAGCGCGGATGATGCCCCAGGCGTTGAGATTGTTGAATCCCATGGTCAGCAGCACGATCGCAGAGCCGATGAGCACCGAGGCGACGATGTCGATGCGGATCGTGGGATCACCCTTGTCCGAGTGCAGTTTGAAGCTCAGCGCGAAGACGATGGCGGCCAGGCCGAGGGTGATGAGGAAGATCGGCCGCCACCCGACCAGGGTGCCCAAGGTGCCGCCGATGAGGAAGGCGCTCATTCCCGAGAATGCGCGGGCCGATCCCAGCGAACCCACAGCTGCGGCCTGCTGCGATCCCCGGTAGTTCTCTGCGATGAGTGCCACCAGAGCCGGAACGATGATGGCGGCAGCGGCACCAGCAAGAAACTGCCCACCGATCACCCACGCGACCGTGCGCGAGAAGATCATCAGCAGTGACGATACGGCGAAGATGATGAGCACGAACCGGAAGATGATGACCCAGCCGATGCGCTGGCCCAGTTTCGCACCCGTCATGACAAGGGCCGCCACGGCGAGGCCGTAGACGACGATCGTCGATGAGGCGACTGTGGGTGCCACCCCGAAGTCCTCAACCATCCCACCCAGAGAGATGGGGAGGGCTGAAACATTGAAGGACATGAGCACCTGGGCGAGGAAGAGCCCGATCATGGGTGTCCAGGATGCACGAACCTCAGCGTGGTCGGTCGGTTCGGCCGGGACAGTCATAGTGATTCCTTTCAGCGTTGACGTGGTGCGGGTGCTGGGGTGGAGGCGAAGAGATTGAGACCCAAGGCCCTGGAGAGGTCGAAGCAGGCCCGCTGGCTGCGGACGCTGTTGCCGGCGGAGTCGAGCCGGGGAGAGAACGTGCCGAGCGCACCCTTGCCCGGAGCGATGGCGACGATTCCGCCCGCGACTCCCGATTTGGCCGGCAGACCGATCTCGAAGAGCCATTCACCGCTGTTCTCATACATTCCGCACGAAGCCAGCAATGCGAGGGTGTCACGGGCCACCTCGGCGGAGACCACGCGTTCGCCGGTCACCGGGTTCACTCCCCCGTCTGCCAGAGTCGAACCCATCACCGCGAGATCGTGTGCGCTCACCGACAGTGAACACTGGCGGGTGTAGATGTCGACGCTGTCCAGAGGATCAGTGATGATCCTCCCGTAGCTCTCGAGCAGTCGGGCGATCGCCCCGGCATTGACCATCGAATTCATCGGATGCCCATCATTGAGTTCGATGGCCATCACAGAGTTGAAGGGCAGTCCCGTGTTGTTGACCCCGATGCGCTCATGCACGAATTCGTGACTGCGGGCCTGGCAGACCAGGGCGAAGACGAATGCCTTCGAGATCGACTGAATCGAGAAGGTCAGGTCGATGTCGCCTGCCTCATGGGCACGGCCGGAGATATCGATGAAGCTGAGGCCGAACCATGTGGGATCCGCCTCGGCGAGGATGGGGATGTAGTCGGCGATCTCTCCGTCGTCGAGGTCACGGTAACGGCGATGAGCCTCGGCGAGGATCCGTGCCGTCGCAGAATGGGCGGGCAGTTCACCGGCGAAGGCACGCTGCTGGGGTTCAGTGGTGTCGCCTTCGAACACTGCCGATCTCCTCGTCGAGAGCAGGGATTGTTGTTCTAATTTGCTGATTTCAGCCTAATCTCCCGCAGGTGCCCTGGATAGGTGCCGACAGCGAATTTCCGGCGACGTTGGACACTCGCCGTCCACGATGCAAGAACTGGAGGCTCAGAACTGTGTGCATCGGTTCGGGTTTGGCATTGTAGAAGTATGACTACTCGCGCCGGCCAGCTGGCCCAGGATAGGGATCTCGTCGATATCCCCGCACTGCTTGACTCGTACTACGACCTCGTTCCCGACTCCTCAGTGCCAGCGCAGGCCGTGAGCTTCGGAACCTCGGGGCACCGCGGCTCGAGCTTCAACCGTGCCTTCAACGAAGCCCACATCGCAGCGATCACCGCCGCCATCGTCGACTTCCGTAAGAAGCAGGGCATCCACGGGCCGATCTTCTTAGGCCGTGACACCCACGCGCTGAGCGAACCCGCAATCCTCACCGTCCTCGAGGTCCTCGCCGCCGCGGAGGTGCCTGTGCTCATCGATGAGCGTGATGGCTTCACCCCCACCCCGGTGCTCTCCCACGCGATCCTCGGGTTCAATGCCGGGAAGACCGCAACGGATGCCCAAGCCGATGGCATCATCGTGACACCCAGCCACAACCCGCCCTCCGACGGCGGCATCAAGTACAACCCGCCCCACGGCGGTCCGGCAGGCTCCGAGACGACGACCTGGATCGCCGAGCGTGCGAACTCCTACCTTGGGGCCGGGTGGGAGAAGATCCCGCGCACCGGTTTCCAGCGGGCCTTCCACCTGGAGAACACAGAGAACTTCGACTTCATCGCCAACTACACCGAAGACCTCGAGTCGGTCATCGACCTCGACGTGATCCGCGGCTCCGATATCCATATCGGCGCCGACCCGCTGGGCGGTGCAAGCGTCGACTACTGGGCCGCGATCGCCGAGGACTTCGACCTCAACCTCACCGTCGTTCACCCCGAGATCGATCCCGCCTGGTCGTTCATGACTCTGGACTGGGACGAGAACATCCGTATGGACTGCTCCTCGCCCTACGCCATGGCGGGGCTCATCGCCTCCCGCAATGACTTCGATATCGCCACGGGCAATGACGCCGATGCCGACCGTCATGGCATCGTCACCCCAGATGCCGGGCTGATGAACCCCAACCACTATCTGGCGACCGCGATCGACTACCTGCTCGACAACCGGCCCGAATGGTCCACCAGCGCAGGCATCGGCAAGACACTGGTCACCTCGTCGATCGTTGACCGCATTGTGTCGGCACATGGTCGCCAGCTGTTCGAAGTACCTGTCGGGTTCAAATGGTTCGTCCCCGGACTCCTCGACTCGACGCTGGCCTTCGGCGGCGAAGAATCCGCAGGAGCATCATTCCTGCGCCGCAACGGCAAGGTCTGGTCAACGGACAAGGACGGCATCATCATGGCTCTCCTGGCCGCCGAGATGACGGCGAAGACCGGACAGACCCCGTCCCAGCGCTATGCAGGACTGGCCGCGAACTTCGGCACCAGCGCCTACGCCCGCCAGGATGCCCCGGCCACCCGGGAGCAGAAGGCGACACTGGGATCACTCGACGCCTCCCAGGTGAAGGCGAAGACCGTCGGCGGTGAACCGGTGACCTCAACACTCACCTCGGCGCCGGGAAACAACGCACCCATCGGCGGGCTCAAGGTCACGACCGAGAACGCCTGGTTCGCGGTGCGCCCCTCCGGCACGGAAGACGTGTACAAGATCTATGCCGAGTCGCTGCGCGATGAGGACCACCTGCGGGCCGTCCAGCACGATGCGCGGACCTTAGTGGATAGGGTGCTGGAGTAGGTCGGGGCGAAGGGACTCCCCGTGGCCGGCCGGTTACAGCTCGACGTCCTGGTTCTGGGGCGGCAAGGCGGCGATGGCCGAGTGGTCTCGGCCGGTGTTTCCCAGGCCTGCCGCGCCTCCCGGTGAACCGAGTTCGTCGAAGAACTCGACGTTGTAGGTGTAGTAGTCCGCCCACTCCTCGGGGACATCGTCTTCATAAAAGATTGCTTCGACGGGGCAGACCGGTTCACAAGCCCCGCAGTCGATGCACTCGTCGGGATGGATGTAGAGACTGCGTTCGCCTTCGTAGATGCAGTCGACAGGACATTCGTCGACACACGACTTGTCCTTGACGTCAATGCACGGCTGCGCGATCACGTAGGTCATTCGGGCCTCCGCTCTCTGCTCGGATCGTCCACTTCCTCTGAGTGACGAATGGGATGAACCTCAGGGCCCACTCTAGGCCTTCGAACCCAGTCTTCATATGGCCCAGATCACGTCCGAGGAGAATGCAGAACCACCTCGGCGAGGTCCGGTCACAATCGGGTTTCACTGTGCGGACGAAAACGTCGCAAACCGCGCTCTGCAACAACCGTGTGTCACCGTCTGGTCGAATCCGCCGAGCACTCGTTCGCACCGCGTCACCAGGCAAGAGTCGTTGCCGTATGCGCCCCGTTGGCTCCGCGCACCTCGGCGACCGCCGCAGGACTGCAAACAAGTCGTCTCCTGGCTGTGACCCTCTCCGAGTTTCCTCTCAGACACTGTGGTCCTGGCTTCAAGTGCGGGCGCAATACTGGTCGGCGTCGATGATGTGTCACCTGCCCGGTGACCGCACTCAGCAAAGACATCATTCAGCGACGACATCTCGAAGAAGAAGGATCGATGACATGAAGACCACCATTCGCAATCGCGCAGCAGCCCTGGCCATCGCCGGTATTGCCAGCCTGGCCGGAGTCGGACTCGCCAGCGGACCCGCCCTGGCGGCCCCGGCACCCGCCGCAGCCACCAGCGCGGACGCAGAGCCGCAGTCCGTCCACTACCCGACGGACACCAACATCTATGCCGATGAGCTCGTGCGAGCTTGGGGTGCCGACAATACGGAGCGGGTCGAAGGATTCGCCACGCCGCAGGTCGTCAAGGCCCTGAACAAACACGGGAATGAGCATGGGACTCATTGGGTCAAGACTGGTGTAGACGGTGCTGCTGGGACCATCTATTCGGACTATCAGAACACCGTCACTGGAGAGACCATGTCCGTCGGAGTCGCGAACGAACAAGTGTCGAACGGCGGGGAATGGGGCTCACCCCACGGAGTCCACAACATCGCGTTCGGCAATTGACCTGAAGTCACCCTGCTCGGGTGCAGCGAACCCCGCCTCTGGAAGCCCAGGGGCGGAGTTCGTCGTGTGCACGGATGGGCAGGGCCAACTCGGCGACAAAAACCACTCACCGACGAGTGCAAGGTCGCGCCTATGACCTAGACGTTTCTAGTGGGCCAACCACGCATAGACACCGTGTAAATCGACCACCCAAACACTTTGTGTGACGAACGCGCGCAGCGGGGGCCTCAAATAGCAGGGCAGACCCGAACGTTTGGCTCGCACCGTACTAGTACGGGCCAAACGCAAGGTAGGAGTTCCCGATACCGCCCGAAAACTCCCAGTTTCATTGTGTGGGTCTGACCAACAGCCCCAGAGGGACCACCCCCTGATGCAATCTGAAATACCGAGGCACCAGATTCGCACGACCGCAGTCAGTATATGAACTGAGGCTCCTTCTCGTAAAGTTGTTCATCAAAATCCTCGTCTGACCACACAAATGCACCGATATCTGAACCAGACATGCCGTCACCCTGGCGCGCAACTTCGTCAACGAGACAACGACGCAAAAAACGACGAGCAGATCGCTCTGTCAAGTCAGCTGTGCCAAGACTCTTCCTGACGGACGCAACCACCCAGGCTTTATTCAATAGTTCAAATTTAACATCTACGCTAATATATGGACATTCGATCAACGCTAATAGAAGTAATTCTTGTGAAGCATGGTTCTTCAACTGTCCCGCTGGCAGGTACTGCGAACCAAACAATAGATCAGTAAACTTCCCACAGGTACTCATTAGTCGAGACACATTGTCGCTCGAAGCGCGACTATCGGTGAGAAAATATTTCATCGTCGACAACAGCAGAAACACCCCCGCCTGGTTCGCCTTTGCCGAATCATTTGCAGACAGATGCCTGTCCAAGACGTCACATATATCGGATAGAATACGATTTCCCGATGAGAGTCGCACCTGGCTCGCCGACGCAAGTGACAGAAAGTGGCAAACCTCGATCTCGGTATCTTCAGCTGCCACTAGACGTCTTATTGCGCGCGCAACCGCGAAATGCAATGACTCCAACGACTCAAATTCCAGCATGGCCCGATGCCTTCCAGACAACCCGACGCACAGTTCGGAAGCCCTCCGGATGTCCCGCAAAGTACGAACGATCTTCATCGAAGACGATACTGAAGGGTTCGACAAATACTGATAGAGCATGCTGTGAGCAAATCCCCAAACATAAGAAAACAGCTCTCTCGCTTGGTCGTACTCTCCACATTTAGCAGCGCGCTTACGTAAAAACTTCCGCAAACGTCGCTCTATCTGCGTCAGCGCCGCACCGACGGCCTGAGCATCGTTATCGGAACTAATTGCCGTCGATCTAAGATGTACGCTTATCTCCCGAATATCGTATCCAGGCAGGGCACCCTCGTACGGTAAAGACAACTTCAGAAACACCTTCAAAGAAGCTTTTCGCTCAGAGATCCTGGTAGTGAACGGGGTCAGATAATCTTGAGTCTTACTTTGGTTTAGCGAAAAACCGCCCTCCGTCAAGACATCTTTAATCACGGACGCCACAGCATCCACGGTATGGAGATCATCAGAGAATATGAAAAAATCATCCACATATCGCAGTATTTCATAATCGGCTGAAGTAAATTTTTTCCGATGCAGGCGCTGGTGAATAACCAAATCCATTTTCTGGAAAATAATTTCCGCAAAGACTCTCGACGATTCCGGCCCAACACAAATACCATGAGTTTCACCCCAGTTGGCACATTGCATAACCTTGTCGAATATTCGGCCCACGTCCGCCTTCGGGAACTCTGGCAGCTTGCCCAAATGTGCCTTGCTGTGAGCATCGGTACTCGTAGCCCAAGCAAACGAATGAGTATAGATGCTTCCAAAACAGTTGGAAACGTCTAGACGTCGCAGATTCTTCCAATGAGCCTCCAACGCATGCCAACGCTTGGAATCGTAGAATTCTCCGATGAATGCGTACTTCTCATAGGCAAAAAAAGAGTTGTAGGTGCCAAGGCTTCGACCACGTGTCTCAATAGATACTTCACGGGTCGAATCTGGGACCTTGAACTTCGATTTCAGATGCTTGCCCGGGGACGTTGGGCGAGATGGAAAACGGAGCGAGGATCTGCTTCGGCTTCCGAAATAGAGCAACGAATCCTTTTGATTTCCATACACAAGCGCGATGGCAACCTGCGACCCGAGAGCCAGCAGTTCCAGACGACGGGTCTGCAATCTATTGCGCCGAACAAGGAATGAGGCTGGAGCGCGCCACTTTCTGGCCAAGGCCTCGCCGTCTAACGCCACGGGCCTTTCGCAATCGTCGCTCGCGAACATCGGGAGGCCATCCGAGTCAGCAATTAGCGCGATCAACAAAAGGTCTTTTCTACTGCGAGCAAGGACTCCGATTTGGAACCCGTTAAGTCGCACCATCCTCGAGTCAAACCACTGGTACAACCAGGGTCTGCCAACTTCAAGTGGGAGCTCAAACGGCATACATTCAGTTGCCAACGCTCTCAGCCGCGACGCTCCACCTCTCAAGAGTTCCAAAGTAGCCTCCTGCTCTCCCGACGGATCGTGTCATCTAAGTGGGGCATGGCAGGTGACTTCATGACGTCTTCATACGAACACGGCACATCGAAATATCGACGCAACTTCTCCACCTTGGCCACTGGCTTCTGGCAGCACCCGCACTCTATCGAATTAGGCGCTCCACAAATGACACTCGTGACCACTTGGCCAATAGTTCCGTTAATGCGGTTGACAAATTTTTTAATATTCTCGCCCGGCCGCTCTGAATCGATGATATATTTGGCACTATAAGCGAGCCCCGATACAATCCTCAGCGAATCGGCGTCCCCGCTCGAATAGTGAGGGAATACCAGATATTCGTATGCATCCAAGAACTTGCGGACACCTTGCTCATCATTCCAGCAAAGACTATTCTGAGCGAAACTTTTCAGACGGTCTACGGCAGTGACATACCGCGTGAGTTTAGCATACGAAATGTCGATGGTCTCTAGTTGTCTCGTGTCGGCAGAAAATCGAAACTGATACCCTAGATAGTCAAATCTACTTATTGCACGTGCTGCGTTGTCCGAATGCGAGATTATTACCGACTTGGATTCATTGCGTGACAAATTGAGTCTATTTAGAAGTTCATCAACATAACGAACAATCGATTCCGCCGAATCGCCATCAGATATTATTAATATGTCGTCGACGTACCTCACGTACAGGATCACGTTTGGATGTTGCTTGAGTCGGTCGTCTAACGACTCCATGTAAATTTCTGAAAGCATAGAAGACGACGGAACCCCTTGAGGGATCCCGCTCTTACGGCGATATATTCGCTCGTACGCATCTAGTATTGCGCCTACATGACGAAGAGCGAACTGTGGCACACCAGAGTGGGAACTCAATTTTCGCTGGAGTAGCTCATGATCTATTGTCTTGAAAAATTCGCGTATATCAATTTTTACGATCGATCTTGTTGCTTCTTTACTACCCGCTGTCATTCTCAACGCGTTCAGAACGTTTTGTATAATATGATCCCGTCCGCGGCTTCGAATCCTATAAGAACTTGCGAGCGTTTGTGAAACGAAGCGGTCAAAAAGAGTAATTGTGGGCCTGCGCTTGTTTAGGGTAGTTATTTCCCTACCCTCGTACGTGGATTTAGACAGGCGTATAGTTGAAGGCTGATTTAGAATATAATCCGTAACGTTCTCAGCTTGTTGCTCGAAATAGGATTCCTCAATAACTTTCTTTTGCTCGAGCACCCGTCTCAGTTCGGCATTCAGTCGTTCTTTCGAGTTTCCTTCGTCCAGCAGCGCGAGTCGGCCTCGTAGATTCCTAATAACATCGTTAAGTTCGTTGGTCAGAACAGCATGCTCGGGTAAGACGTTCTTTTTACGCTGCTGCTTGAAGAAGATCCGCTTTATATCCGCCGAGGTCGGCAACGCTGCTTTCATCGTTGGCCTTCAGGTGCGTTCCTGAAGTCCGTTGATTCAGACTGATACATAAACAGTGGCCTTTCTGCTTTGAATTTCCACTTCGCATGCAAATTTCAGGTAGATCCGGTGGGGTCATACTATTTCGTTTACAGGTGGGACTCCGGGGCGTTCTGCACGTAGTCCTCGAGGGTGTCGTTCTTGTACGCGTCCTGGACCTTCTTCAGTTCCTCTTCATCGACATTGACGATCGACTGACCGTCGCTCGAGGTGCCGACGCCAGCGGTCGGGGAGGTGAAGAACTCGATGTCGCCGGGGCGGACGTCGCGCATGCCGAAGGCTGTCGCGGAGATGTACTGGGCGTCGAGTCTGGAGTCGACGTACATGTACGGGGCGAAGTTCTTGACCATATCCTGGATCTTCTTCGGGTTCGACAGGGTGTCGGCGGAGATGATCTCACTGGTCAGACCCCTGATGAAGGCCTGCTGGTTACGAGCGCGCTGGAAGTCGCCGTCCTTGAAGGACTTGCGTTCGCGCACAAAGGTCAGTGCCTCGTCACCGTCGAGGACGTTCTCTCCCCTCGTGAAGGTGTAGCCGTTCTTCTCAAACGACTGCTCCGAGTTCACGCTCACCCCGCCGAGGCTGTCGGTCAATGCCTTGAAGCCTTCGAAGTCGATGATCGCCACGTGGTCGAGGTCCGTGCCGATGAAGTCCGACACCGTGGATACGGCCAGCGGCAGACCACCGTAGGAGAGCGCAGAGTTGATCTTGGCCTTGCCGTGGCCTTCGATGTCGACCCAGCTGTCACGCGGGATCGACATGACCTGGACCTTCGATCCGTTCTCGGGCAGGTGCATGACCATGATTGTGTCCGAGCGCAGTCCGCGGGAGTCGTTGACGTCGACCTGGTCCATCGGCTCATCGGAGCCCAGCAGCAGAATGTTCGTGCCGCCGTCTTCCTTGTCATCGGCACGCTTGGTGCCGAAGACCTGCTCGTCGGTGAGCTTGTTCGCGTTGTTGTCATAGGACCGGCCGACGTTCCATAGGTACAGCCCCACGCCGAGCACGCCGAGGATGACGATCACGAGGATGACGACGAGGACCTTGCGCCACACCTTTTTCTTCTTGCGGCGGGGGCGCTGCGGTCGTTCGTCCTGGCTGTCGAAGAGATCATCGAAACTGCTGTTGTCCGTCATCGGCACTCCGGGTTTCAGTCAATGCGGCGGGAACGCCGGCGGGGAGAAGATACAATCTCGGCAATTATATAGCTTTTGTTACATTCTTCTTGACACCTTGCACGCCGAGGTGACTCGACTCACCGGTAACAACGCCGTATTCGTATGGTGAGGGCTTGGTTCGCTGGGTAGACTTTTCTGGTGTTCAACAACTATCGGGAAATTCTGTCTCTTCCCGGTGCTCTCAAGTTCTCCTTGGCCGGTCTTGTTGCACGTATGCCCATCGCAGTTCTGGGCCTGGGAATCGTTCTGTTCATCCAGGGCGTCAGCGGCTCCTATGGTCTGGCAGGCATCGTTGCCGCCGTGTACATGATCATCCAAGCGCTTGCCGGGCCCGGGATCGCGCGTCTTGTCGACCGTCGCGGTCAAGCTGCTGTCATGGTGCCCATCGTCATCACGCACCTCGTGTCGCTCTCGCTGCTCATCGTCTGCGTCTACGCCGACTGGTGGGTGGGACTCATCTTCGTCTTCGCCGGCATCGGCGGTGCCACCGTCGGCTCCGTCGGGTCGCTGGTGCGTTCCCGCTGGTCACACATCGTGGATTCGCCGAAGAAGCTGCAGACTGCATTCTCGTGGGAATCCGTGGCCGATGAGCTGCTCTTCGTCACCGGCCCCGTCATCGCCACAGTGCTCGCCACCGCTGTGTTCCCACCGGCAGGCATCATACTCTCGATGCTCACCGCCGGGATCGGCTCGGCCCTGCTCTACGTGCAGAAGTCGACCGAACCCCCACCGATCGAACGCACCACAGAGGCCAGGGGCCATGTATTCTCCAACCCGGGCATCTTCACGATCATCATCGTCAACGTGTTCCTCGGGGTGAACTTCGGCGCCATCGACGTCATCGCTGTGGCCTTCGCCGACGAGCAGGGAGTGAAGTCCCTGGCCGGCATCCTGCTCAGCGCCTTCGCCCTGGGCTCACTCATCGCCGGCGCACTCTATGGGTCGCGAAACTGGAATTCAGCCACCCATCATCGCTTCGGCATCACCGTGTCCCTCCTTGCGCTCGGCGCCTGCTCGATGATGCTGGCACAAGGCATGATCTCCTACACGATCATCCTGTTCCTCGTCGGCTTCACGATCGCCCCGAGCCTCATCGGCGCGAACTCAGTGATCGAACAGCTCGCACCACCTCGGCGCCTGACCGAGGCGTTCGCCTGGCTGGGCACCTCACTGGGCTTTGGCGTCGCCTTCGGATCGGCGATTGCCGGCAACATCATCGACGCGGCAAATGCCAAGACCGCGATGCTGCTGCCCGCCGGGTGCGCCATCGTCGGTGCGCTGCTGGCGCTGAGCCTGCTCAAGCTGCTCAACCCGAAACGCTCAAGTCACGAGGTGCGGGTCAACCGTCCAGGACGACAGGTGCGCATCGAGGGGTAGTGCGCGCTGGGTTCGGACAGCAGGTTGCGGCTGCACCGCAAACCCTTCTCCAGCGCGAAACACCTTCCGAATGTCAATGATCTTTGACACACCTATGTCAACAATGCTTTACTTTCGATGTAAAGAATCTTTGACATAGGGAGTGGGATGGAAGTTCAGACCTCGAACCTCAAACACGTCCGCAAGTCGGTCGGTCTCACTCAGGCTCAACTGGCCCAGCTCACCGGCGTATCGCGGCAGACGATCATCGCCACCGAACGTGGCGACTATGCTCCCAGCGTGTACCTGGCGCTGCGGATCGCCCGGACCCTGGAGACCAGCGTGGAAGAGATCTTCGCGCTGAAGGAGGAATCATGAATAACAGCAACGCGAGCAAACCCCGTCCCAATGCATTCGCCGACAGAATCACCGGTCTCGACGATCCCTCGATGGGTGATGAACGGGAACGTGATGTCATCCTCCGCGCCTATACATTCGGCTCTGTCGTCTCGACACACGTCTTCTTCGCCCTCGCCGTGCTCTTCGCCGTCATCGGCGCTGGCCTCTGGACCATCCCTTTGGTCCTTGGAACCGGAGTGGCCGGTCTCGCAGTGCCCGCATACTGCAAACGTGAGGGTGTCGATTTTACTCTGGCGGTCTCGCGGGCAGCCAATAAACGGATCGTTGTCTCCTACGCCGTATCAGCAGTATTCACCGCTGCTTGGGTGGCCGCAATCGCCTTCCAGCAGACCACCGGCCACCCCCTGATCGATGTCGGTCTTGGGTCACCGCTGGTTGGAGCCAGCAACGGCTCGTTTGTCACCGGCGCGATTATCGGCATAGTCATCGCCCTCACCGCATTCGCCGTCTTAAGACACCGCAAGCTCAAACGAGCGCGCCTCGAGGAGGAGAGCGCGGCAGATATCGAAGACGAGGAGTGAGCGAAGACTGCATGAAGAGTGAACAAAGAGGCGCGGGAAGTCGCGGCACCTATAATGTGAGTGATGCTTCTCCCCCAAATCAGTCGCTTGACAAATCAGTCGCTTGACGAATAGTTGACGGTCAACGTAGGAGGATCTGTTGAGAATCGAACTGGACCAAGACGCGTGCATCGGGGCTGGAAACTGCGTCATCACAGCCCCGGACTTATTCGACCAGCGGGATGATGACGGAGTGGCTTTTCTGCTTGAGGAGAATCCCTCTCCCGAACAGGAGAGCTCCGCCAAGGAGGCGGAAGCACTGTGTCCTGCCGCCGCAATCCGCATTCACAAAAAGTGACGAGAGTCGTTTCAGCGAAGAAGGTCGTCATTGTCGGTGCCGGCCCCGCCGGAATCGCGGCCGCCGATGCACTGCGGGCTCAAGGCCACACCGGAGAGATCCTGATCTTCGGTGAGGAACGCCATATGCCCTACGACAGACCACCACTGTCCAAACAGATATTGGCCGGTACCTGGTTGCCCGAAAAGGCCGAGCTGCGCACCGGTGAACTGCTGGCCGATGCCGATGTGACGCTGCGCCTCTGCACCAGAGTCGCCTCAGCAGATGTCGCAGCCCATCAGCTCACCCTCCAATCCGGCGAGCAGATCGCGTATGACGCTTTGATCATCGCCACTGGAGTCACCGCACGAGAGCTGCCGTTCGGACACCATCTCGACGGTGTCCACGTGATGCGCACTCTTGACGACGCTCTGACTCTGCAAGCCGATTTGGAGACGGCCCAACGACTCGCAGTCATCGGCGCAGGATTCCTCGGCGCAGAAGTCGCCGCCGTCGCTCGCTCGCTGGGCAAAGAGGTCACGTTGATCGATCCTCTCGAACTGCCGATGCAGAATGTGGTCGGCGACGAGATCGGATCCATGATCGCCGAGCTGCATCGCCACCATGGAGTCAAGCTTGAACTCGGACATGGCGTCAGCTCCATCGAGGAAGGCATGGGCCAGGCCACCGGAGTCACACTCGACGACGGAAGAACGGTATCTGCGGATGCGATTCTCGTCGCCGTGGGAGCCCGGCCTGCCGTTGATTGGCTGCGGTCAAGCTCGGTTCCCCTGACCGCGTCGAATGAGCCCGGCGCCGGTGGTGTGCGCTGTGATGCGAGTGGATGCGCCACCGATGATGTCTGGGCCATCGGCGACGTGGCTGCATGGTGGGATCCCACACAGGAACGCCACGTGCGCGTGGAGCATCGGCAGACCGCGAATGAGCACGCTCTCTCCTGCGTACGCGACATCCTGGAACTCACGCCGACCTCGGCGAAGTCTGTCCCGTACTTCTGGTCCGACCAGTACGATCTCAAACTGCGCAGCTTCGGCTTCCCCTCCCGTGACAGCGGATTTCACGTGGTCGAGGGAAATCTTGAGGACCACCGATTCGTTGCCGCCTACACAGACGAATCAGGTCGCATCGTCGGCACAATCGGGTCCGGAATGTTCAAAGCGATGAATTGGTGGCGGTTGCAGATCCTTGACCGCCGTCCCCTCGGCGACGCCCTCCGCGACAGACAGATCACCAAGCGATCTGTCGAATAGTCCACGGAGAACTCCGCTTGATCGCTCAGCAGCACGTGCCTACGGTCAGGCCCAATTCTTGTGCGGCGAGGTGTCACCGACACCGGGGTTGAAGACATTGCACGGGTCGAGTTCCTTGAAGTGAGCTTCCATCTCCGGCGGCACACGGTAGAGGCGACCGTAGTTGTGCTCGGCAGGAACCGCGGCACCTCGTTCCTCAAGCAGCGCCATCATCTGCTTCTTCAACGCGACCGGGTCGACACCCTTCTTCGCCACGTGGTCCTGATGGAGGACGTGGCAGAAGAAGTGACCATAGTAGGAGCTGATGTGCAGCTGCTCGGCGATCTCCGGTGGCAGCACCTCGAGCCAGTCATCCTCGTCCCGACGCAGTGCGACATCGAAGGTGATCATGTCCGACGAGTCGTCACGGTTGAGGTTGAAGTACCGGGTTGCCGCGCTGGCGGCACCGAAACGGTGGAGCATGGCCGATTGAGCCTCATCGGCAGTGCAGATGAAGAAGTCACCGTCATGGCTCGCCTCGGCGAAGAAGGTCGTGAGGAACTCCTCGGTCCTCTGCTTCTGGTCACCGCTGACGACAAGCAGAAGGTGGTGTTCGAAGCGGTCGCGGTACTCCAGCATTCGGTCCGGCAGCTGCTGCGGCAACAGGCTGAACGCGCCTTGGGCGATGGAATCGGCGACTGTCTGGCCGAAGAACGGCAGTTTCGCGAAGACCCCGTTCGCCCAGTTCTTCAACGCGAAGAGCTTGATCTGTTCGCGGCTGCCGGCGTGCTTGACGGAGACGAACGTGTCCTTGCCGTACTTCTCGGCGAGATCGAAGGAGGGCCGTCCCATGTACTCGCCGGAGATCGGCAGCGGCATGTCCGAGGTCAGTATCGCCCGGCGCAGGGCCTCGAGCTCGGCGGGGCTGTCGGTGCCGATGTAGAAGGTCGTCGATTCCTTCTGCTTGGGGAAGGTGCGGGTGCGCACGGCGAAGACCATGAGCTTGCCCGCCGACCCGGATGCTTCGTGGAGGAATTTCGGGTTGGCGTTGTAGCGTGCGGGAGAATCGGCGATCTTGCGGACGTGCTCGCCGTATTCGGTCTCCGTGGCGTCCTCCGGCGGCGGCGTGACATCCGCGGGAGCCCAGTCGCCGCGCTGGAGCTTGTCGAGGATGTGCGCGGGATCATCGCCGAGGCTGATGCCCAGGTGATTGACGAGCTCGACCTTGCCTTCGTCGTTGACTCGGGCGAAGATCGAGTGCTTCGTGAACGCCGGACCCTTGCGGATCTGGCTGCCTCCGGAGTTATTCGCGATGCCACCGACGACCGACGCACCGATCGAGGATGAGCCGATGACCGAATGTGGTTCACGGTCGTGGGCGGCCAGGGCGTCGTCGAGTTCGAAGAGCGTCGAGCCTGCCAGGCAGACGGCTTCACGAGCGTCGTTGATGAGGTGGATCTCGTTGATGCGCAGCGTCGAGATGATGACGATCTCACGGTCATAGTCCTGATCGCCGGGTCCCGACCCTCCGGTCAGTCCGGTGTTCGCCGACTGCGGGATGACGATGAGGTCGTGATCGACGCAGACCTGCAGGGCCCGCCACATGTCGACGAGGCTGCCCGGCTTGAGGACGGCGAGCACATTGCCGCCGCCGAAGCGATTGCCTTTGGCGAATGGTGCTGTCGCCCGGGCCGAGGTGAGCACGTGGTGTTTGCCCATGATGTCGTTGAAGGCGCTGACGGCTGGTGACGGCTTCTGGCGTGATTGTCCGAGCATGGTGTCGATCCCTATCTGGTCGTTGCGAGCTGTTGTCGTCGTTGAATATCGTCACTGGGCGCGCCGAGGTGACCTCCGTGCTCAGATCTCGGTTCCGTCGTCGTCCTGCGCTTCCTGGTCTTTCTCGTCTTCCTGCATCCGCCTCTCAGCACGCAACCGGTGCCATTCGGCCAGTTTTTCGGCGATGACGCGTTCGTAGCCATTGCCGGTGGGCCGGTACACCCTCTGCGGCTCCATATCCTCGGGAAAATAGTTCGCCCCCGAGAAACCTCCGGGCCGGTCGGGATCGTACTCGTATCCTTCTCCATAACCGAGATTCTTCATCAGCTTCGTCGGGGCGTTGAGGATATTTGCCGGTGGCATGCGAGACCCCGTCTGCTTCGCGAGCTTCTTTGCTGCGTTGAATCCACGGTAGACGGCGATGGATTTCGGTGCGGTTGCGAGATAGACGACGGCTTGGGCGATGGCGAGCTCACCTTCTGGAGATCCGAGACGCTCGTAGACGTCCCATGCCGCCAGCGCCTGCTGGACGGCTTGCGGGTCGGCGATCGCGATGTCTTCGTTGGCGAACCTCACCAGACGTCGGGCGATGTAGAGCGGATCTTCACCCCCGTCGAGCATTCGTGCCAACCAGTACAGTGACGCGTCTGGGTCGGAGCCGCGCATCGCCTTGTGCAGGGCGGAGATGAGGTTGTAGTGGCCTTCCTGGCCTTTGTCGTAGATCGGTGCGCGCTGCTGAACCAGCTCGGCTAAGGCAGAAGGGTCAAGTGTCCCGCTGACTGTTTGGAGCTGTTCGATGAGGTTGAGCAGGTATCGACCGTCACCGTCGGCCATCGCCACCATCGCCTGCCGGGCCTGCGCGTCAACAGGAAGTGATCTTCCCGTGGCCGCTTCGGCACGTTCGATGAGTGTGGTCAGTGTCTGCTCGTTGAGTCGGCTGAGGACGAAGACCTGGGAGCGGGAGAGCAATGCTGAGTTGAGTTCGAAGCTGGGGTTCTCCGTGGTCGCACCGACGAGCACGACCGTGCCGTCTTCCACGTAGGGGAGGAAGGAATCCTGCTGGGCGCGATTGAAGCGGTGGATCTCGTCAACGAACAGCATCGTGCCCTGGCCGATCTCGCGGCGCTTGGCAGCTGATTGGAAGACTTTGCGGAGTTCGGCGACACCGGAGAAGGTCGCTGAAACCGATTCGAAGACGAGGTTTGTTCGCTCAGCGAGGAGTCGCGCAATGGTTGTCTTCCCACAGCCTGGTGGCCCCCACAGCACCATGGAGACCAGTCGGCGTTCGTCGACCATCCGGCCGATGGGGGCGTCCTGTCCGAGCAGGTGCTCTTGTCCGAGCACGTCTTCGAGTGTCTTCGGGCGCAATCTATCGGCAAGGGGACGACCTGCCTCGTCAGGTTCAAACAGTGACGGCGGTTCCTGGCTCACAGTGGCTCCTCCATCGTCATCGATTCGTCTGCGTGGTGAGGATTCCGTTTTCATCCTAGTTGCCCGTGGCAAGGGTCGTCGGTCGGTCCGCGTCTCTCACCCCGGCCGGTTCGAGGCGCGCGCCACAGCGCCAAGACAGAGCAGGCAGATCACGGCGACCCCAGCCAAGGAGCGGCTGTAGGGCATGACCGGCAGCAGCGCCGCGAGCACAGTGGGCAGCAGGAACCCGGAGTAGGCCAGCGAATAGTAGACGCCGGTGATGCCGGCCAGGTCGTCCGGTTCGGCGATGGCCTGGACGATGACCAGACCGGCCACCACGCAGATGCCGTAGGCGATGCCGAGCACGATGGCCACGACCAGGGCGAGGACTGGATCCGCGACCAGGGACGCGACCACGGCGAGCGCCATCCCGAGGGTCATGAGCACGAGGCCGACGACGAGTGCGCGCCCGCCCGTCCACCGGTTGATCCGGGGAACGCTGTTCTGCACGAGCGCCCCGGCACCGAGGGTGACGACGGTGAGCACGGTTGCGTAGAGGGTCGTCCACTCCCCCAGTTCGTCCTGGACCAGTGCCGGCATCACAGCGTAGGCGATGCCCGCTGCACCGAAGACCCAGGGAGCCGCAGGGGCAATGAGGCGCACGAACGTGCGGTGTCCCACCAGGGGAACGCGCAGGCCTCTCCACCAGTGTTGAGAGCGCCGCTGTTCCCGCGACAGAGATTCCGGCGCGGCGAACAGGATGGCCAGGGCCACGATGCTGAGCAGTCCGTGCACCGCATAGGGTGTCGCCTCGGGGACTGGCCCCCATTGTGCCAGGCATCCGGTGACCGCGGCACCGACGGCGAATCCCAGGGTCAGAGTCAGTGCCGGGCGGCGAGCGCCTGCTGTGATTCCGGCCTTGTGGTCGAAAGGCGGCATCGAGAGTTCCTTGATCCAGCTCGTGCCCACCGACATCGCCACGCCGACGCCCGCACCGGCGAGCACCCGGCCCAGACACAGAAGCCAGAAGAGGTCGAAGCCGATGCCGAGGAGCACACTGCCGACCAACGCCGCAATGGTGCCGACTATGAGCACGGGTTTGCGTCCGCGACGATCCGATATCGCCGAGGCGATCAGAAGTCCCGGGATCAGCCCGCCGACGTACATGCCCAGGAGAAGATTGGCCTGCCAGACCGCGTATCCTCCATCTTCCTCGTACATATGGACGAGCGGGGTGAAGTGATTGCCGCCCCATGCAAGCAGGAAGATGGCAGGTGCAACGCGAAGCCAGGCACCGCCTCGGCGACGGACGGGTTCAGGGGGCATCGCTGTCGGGCCTGGCGTCGGCGTGGCCGAGTCTGAGGTCACCGCTGGATCGGGTGTCACCGGGTCCGGTTCTGCTGGAAGTGACCGTGATCGATGTGCTGGCGGACGAGTCTCGTAAATCGTGGGGAATCTCCTTGGCGGGCGCATTCGGTGAGCTGTTCGTGGTCGGCGAAGAGGTCTTCGAGAGCCGAGGGCAGATCGATGACGGCCTGGTAAGTCAGGCGAGCCAGGCGGGGGCCGATGGTGGAGAGCAGTTCGTCGGTGACCGCGTTCCGGCCGCTGCGAATGATGCGGGCATGGAAGGCGTAGTCACTGCTCGCGAAATCCAGTGAGGAGTCGCCGCTCAGAGCCTCGCGCTGCCGACCAAGGAGGAACTGCAGGTCCGCCGCCAAGGCCTCCATCACCTCGGCGTCGGCACTCAGGGCATGGACTGCGTCGATTTCGAACATGGCGCGCACGGCCAGCAGGTCCCGCCGCTCTTCGCCGGTGACCGTTGTGACGATGGCCCCTTTCTTGGGCACGAGGCGGACCAAGCGCCACCGCTCGAGTTGGAGCATAGCCTCCCGGGCCGGGGTGCGGCTGGCCTTCTGCGCCTCGGCGAGATCAGCCTCGGTGAGGAGCATTCCAGGTTCATACCGCTGTTCGATCACCTCACGAGCGGCCCAGGCCGCCATCCGCGCAGCGATCGGAGAAGCGTCGTCGGTGGTCTCCCAGGGCAGCGTCAGCAGATCATTCACACACCCAAACTATCAGATGCATGCATTGATAGATGCATCAAGTTCGGACCGAAGCAATGCGACCTTGGACAGGACGCTCAGCTCGCCGATCGGCAGGCAGCGCCAGTAATAAGGACAATGTCGACAACACAGAATGCGTCATATTGTGTACTCAACGAACCTTGTCGGTTACTATGGTCTGCGGCGCCATTCAAGCGCTCAATGCCGAGCACATTAGCGGAGGAGATTCCCGGGCACCCACGAGCTGGGTATCCGGTGATGTGATCAACGTGGAATCAGTAGTCTGGAGCGCTATCGCCCTCAGCTTCATCGCCGGAATGCTGTCGAAAGCTCTGCCCCGAGTCCCGGGTGCACTCGTGGCCGCCGCGTGGGGAGCCGTTTCAGTGGCAGCAACCGGAGTCTTCTTAACCACAGACACCACCGACGCGGGCCTGGAAATCGTCGCCATCGGACACCTGGCCACCTTCTCGGCCTTCCTCACAGGCTTCACGATGATCAGCCTGGTCGGAGACTGGAAGCGCGAGCTCGCCGCCTGAAGGACCCTCGCGGAGAGCTCGCGCTCGAAGGTTCCGACTCACTCGACGAGCTTGCCGACCTGGCTGATCTCGTCATCTCGCATGAGCTCGGCAACCTCGGGATCGACTGCTGGAATGCTCTCCTGCACGACTCCAGTGGACGGTGACCACACGAGGTTGACCTGCAAACTCTCGTCCTGTTCGGGGTAGTCGCTGCGATTGTGGCAGCCGCGGGTCTCCCTGCGTTCGAGTGCGCATTCCAGGGTTGCCCGAGCCGCCAGTGCCGAGGACTTGAGGTCGAAGGCGTGTGAGAGATCGGAGTAGCCGGCGATATCCGGGTGAATTCCGACCTCACCCATGCGTACCTCGATGCCGGCGAGTTTCTCGAGTCCTTCCAACAATCCAGCCTCATCGCGGACGACTCCGGCATGCTCGGTCATGAGATTGCGGATCTCGCGCTGCAGCGCCCGGACATTCTCCGTACCCTCGGAAGCCAGGAGATCATCGATCTCAGCCCGCGCCTCGGCGATGGCAGACCGCGACCGCACCTGCGCACCCAACTCTGATGAGTACGCGACGGCGGACTTTCCGACGATGCGGCCGAAGACGAGGAGTTCGATGAGCGAATTGCCGCCGAGGCGATTGGCTCCATGCAGCCCGGATGACGCTTCGCCGATGGCCCACAGCCCTTCGACGTCGGTGCTGTGCTCGACCGGGTCGACCCACACCCCGCCCATCGAATAGTGCGCGGTCGGGGCGATCTCGATGGGGCTGACGGTGATGTCGAGCATCTGCGTTTCCATCATCGTCTGGAACACGCGCGGCAGGCGGTTCATGATGGTCTCGCGCGGCAGGTGGGAGACATCGAGCCAGATGCCGCCGTTCTCCGTCCCGCGGCCCTCGGCGATCTCGGTGTAGGCGGCCAGAGCTACGCGGTCGCGGGTGGAGAGTTCCATGCGTTCTGGATCGTAGCGTTCCATGAACCGCTCCCCCAGTGCGTTGCGCAGAATTCCGCCCTCACCGCGTGCAGCCTCGGAGACCAGTGTTCCGGCGGCGTTCTCGGGTTCGATGATGCCCGAGGGGTGGAACTGGACGAGTTCGGCATCGCGCAGACGGGCTCCGGCTTCGACGGCCAGGCGGAAGGAATCACCGGTGTTCTCGTCGCGACGTGATGAGGTGCGGCGCCAGATCCGGTTGTGCCCACCAGCGGCGAGGATGACCGCGTCGGCATGGATCCGATACCGGGAGCCGTCGACGATGTCGAAGCCGAAGGCGCCGAAGATGCGCCCGTCGGCGACGAGGAGTTTGGTGATGTAGACGCGGTCGAGGATGGGGACGTTTAGGGCCTCGGCACGATGAATGAGGGTGCGCTGAATTTCGAGTCCCGTGTAATCGCCGGCGAAAGCGGTGCGACGCCAGGTATGGGCGCCGAAGAAGCGCTGCGAGATCCGACCGTCGTCCTCCTTCGCGAAGTCCATTCCATATCGCTCCAGGTCAGCGATTCCCTGTTCGGCTCCTTGGGTGACGATTTCGACGGTGCGGGGGTTGGCGAGGTCATAGGATTCCTTGATTGTGTCGGCGGCGTGCTGCTGCCAGGAGTCGTCGGGGTCCATCGTGGCCAGGGCCGCGTTGATGCCGCCGGCCGCCAGCGAGGTGTGGGCGTCGTCCTTGGGTCGCTTGCCGACGGCCAGGACATCGGTGCCGGATTCGGCGACCTCGATTGCGGCCCGAAGACCGGATCCGCCGGTTCCGATGACCAGCACCGAGGTGGAGATCGTGTGTTCGTGTGTGCGGGAATTGCCCTGTGTGGTCTTCGAATTCTGTGCTGTGGAGTTCATGTTTTCCACGCTAGGCTCGACCACCTCATGCGTCCAATGTATTGTTTCGCTCAACTCGATAGCGGTACGCTATCAGCATGAATCTGGAACAGCTCGCGAGCTTCGTCGAGGTCGCCAACACCGGTCATTTCACGAAGGCCGCCGCCACTCTTCACCTGGCGCAGCCGTCACTGAGTCGGCAGATTTCGACGCTGGAGAAGGAGCTCGGCTCCGAACTCTTCCATCGCGCCCATGGACACATCAGTCTCACCGCCGCGGGTGAGACACTTCTGCCGAGTGCACGACGGATGCTCGCCGACGCCGAGGCGGTGCGCCGTGACATGGATGAGCTCGCGGGCCTGCGCAAGGGTC
Source organism: Brevibacterium sp. FME17 (assembly GCF_014897515.1). Lineage (NCBI taxonomy): Bacteria > Bacillati > Actinomycetota > Actinomycetes > Micrococcales > Brevibacteriaceae > Brevibacterium > Brevibacterium sp. FME17. The sequence continues at coordinate 69,679 of NZ_JABUYD010000014.1, read as the reverse complement.
GCATCCGCCTGGGTGCGACGCCGACCTTGTGCGTCAGCCTCGTCGCCGAGGCGATCAGCAACTTCCATCAGGAGCATCCCGGGGTCGGGCTCGAGCTGGTCGAGAAGGGATCGCGGGAGCTCATTGAGGCGCTGGGTACGGGTGAGTTAGACCTTGCGCTCATCACGCGGACGCTGAGTCCGAGTGCGCAGATGCCGCGGCTGCGGATGCAGGGGGTGCTCAGTGAGGATCTGGTGGTGATTGCTGCCACGGAGGCAGGTGAGCCGCTACCGTCCGACGGTCGGGGCAGGTCCGCGCTCCTGCCAGGTGACACGGTGACTCTGGCGGAGGTCGCGGCACTCCCCCAGGTGCTGTTCCATCACGGATACGATCTGCGCGAAGCCACCTCGGCGGCCTTCGACGCCGCAGGACTGGCGCCGAATATCGTCGTCGAGGGCGCTGAGATGGACGCGGTGCTGCGGTTCGTCGAGCGCGGCCTCGGCGTCGCCATTGTTCCCGCCATGGTCCTCGTCGACCGGCCCCAGCTGGTCTCAGCACAGCTGGTGGAGCCAAGCCTGAATCGGACGGTCAGCCTCGCCGCCCGCGGCGACGTACGGCCGACCAGAGCCGCCTCGGCGATGGAGACAACGATCCTCTCGACTGCGAGGGTACTGGCCGAAGAGGATGCCGGCCTGGCGGCGCATGTGCGGCTGGTGGGGTGAGGCAGGTTGTTCACCGTCGAATGTTTCAAGTCCGCGCACGGCCTTGATAGCGTCAACGACCTCAATCGAGCCGCCTACAAACGTGTCGATTGTGTCGATGTCGTTGTAGATGCACCACGACTGATCGGCTGGCCATACGAGACTGACGGGACCATATTCGGCGTCGAGTTCGTTCAAGTCACGTAGAACAATCGAGCATTTGGCATAGGTGCGCCCTCTGTATCGGAACGGTTCGCAGCCAGACGGTTCCTCGTCGTTCGCCCACCCTTCCCATATGCAGGCAGACACTCGAGTTTCGACGTATTCAGCAAGCGCGTTCGCGATGAGAAGGGTGAAGACTTCGCTGCAGGTGTGACCCGTCAATATCGGATGCACTGCACGAAGGCCCACCTGAAAACAGGGCAATTCGGCAGAACCGATGGAGCCGAGCTTGTCGAGAACGGTCGGCCTCGCCAAGCGAGCGGACGTGCGCCCGGTCAGGTGAAACCTCTCGATCAGAACCAGGCGTCGGCGAGCAGCTTGAGCGAACGCTCCGCCACTGCAGGGTCGTAGGCGTAGGTGACGGTGATGAGCTCATCGGCACCGGTGCGCTCGACGAATTCCGACATCTGACGGGTGGCCGTCTCTGGTGAGCCGACGGCGCTGATCGCCAGCATCGGGCTCTCACCGCCTCGGGGCAGCTCACTGGGATCGACCGGCGGCTGGAGGTGGCGTCGACGGCCAAGAGCGATGTCGGTGAACATCTGCTTCACCGTGGTGAACTCGCGCTCTGCCTCCTCGTCCGTCTCGGCGACCAGCACATTGATGCCGGCCATGACATAGGGTTCGTCGATCTGTGCGGTTGGGGCCTCGGTGGTGAAGGAATCCCTATAGACACGGATAGCCTCATCGATCTGATTCGGTGCGAAATGCGAAGCCAGGGAGAACGGCAGACCCAGCTGACCGGCGATCGACGCGCCATTCATCGTCGAGCCGAGCACCCAGATGGGCACCTCCGTGCCGACGGAGACCGCGGACTCGATCGGTGCCGTGTGCGCCTTGCCTTCGGCGCCGAACCACCCCTGCATGTCATAGATGTTCTGTGCGAAGTCCTGCGGTTCGGCCGAGGAGCGGCTCAGTGCCTGTGCCGTCATCCCGTCGGTGCCGGGCGCGCGGCCAAGCCCCAGATCGATGCGATCGCCGTGGATGTTGGCCAGTGTTCCGTACTGCTCGGCGACCATGAGCGGAGCATGGTTGGGCAGCATCACTCCGCCTGAACCCACACGGATCTTCTCGGTCACCGAGGCTGCCTGAGAGATGAGCAAGGCCGTCGCACTGGCGGCCAGTCCCATGGTGTTGTGGTGCTCGGCGAACCAGAGACGGGAGTAGCCGAGCTCATCGGCCAGGCGTGCGGCACGCATCGAGGTGTCGATGGCCTCGCGGGCGGAGGATCCGTCACGGATCGGGACGAGGTCGAGAATATTCAGTGGAACGGACAAAGCGATGCGGTCCTTCGGTCGAGCGTCGAGAAAGTTCAAAGATCAGCTTCCTGGGACAACAGCCGCTCGACATGGTTCTATTCCATCTCACACGCGAGGCCACAATAGACAAGTAGATTGATCAATTTATTTGTACAATGGGGCAATGCCCGATCCGAACCTTGCCGCCGAGTTCCGCAGTGCGCTCCGCCCACTCATCCGCCGCTTCTACTCGGAACGGACGACCTCGCGCGGGAAGTCCGGCATCCTCACTCACCTGAATGAGCGGGGACCTGCCACCGCATCCGAACTCTCAGCGACAGAGAGGATCACACCGCAGGCAGTCGCCGTGGCTCTGCGCGAATTGGAAGATCTGTCGTATGTCGCACGCTCACGCGACGAGGTCGACCGACGCAAGGTCCGCGTCCAGATCACCGAGACGGGGCGCATCGCACTCGAACGCGAACATGCGGCCGGCACCCGGTGGCTCGCCGATGCTCTTGTCGAACATCTCGATGACTCCGAACGCGCGACGCTGTCAGCTGCCGTGCCCGTGCTGCGCAAACTCATGCGGGAGGCTGCGGATGAGTGAGCCCGAACCAGGCGGACGGCTGCTCCCCGCACTCATCTATGCGGCATTGTCGACGGCGATCGTCAGCTCGCTGGGCATGCTGCTCGTCCCGACGATCTCCTCCGAATTCCACGTCGCGATCAGCGCCGCCCAGTGGATGCTCACGATCAATCTGCTCGTCGGCGCAATCGTCACCCCGGTGATGGGCCGCCTCAGCGATGGCCCACACAAGAAGAGACTCCTCCTCGGCGCTCTCACAATCATCCTCGTGGGTTCGGTGATCGCCGCTTTAGCGACCAACTTCGCCGTCTTCCTGATCGGGCGTGCGCTGCAAGGACTCAGCTACGGCATCGTGCCCATGACGATCGCACTGGCACGGCGCTATCTGCCTGCGGAGAAGAGCACGCGCGGCATCGCCAGCCTGTCGGTGACCGTGTCGACGGGAATGGGCATCGGGTACCCCCTGACGGGACTCATCGCGGGATCCCTCGACTATCAGTTCGCGTTCTGGTTCGCTGCGCTCTTCGTTGCCACAGCCATGGTCGTGGTGATCGTCGCCGTCCCATCGGGACCGGACACGCAGGCGCCGCGAGTCCGCTTCGACGTACCAGGTGCGACAGTGCTCGCCTTCGGGCTCGCGGCGCTGCTGCTCGGGGTCAGCGAAGGAGAGATCTGGGGCTGGGCCACCCTGCCGACCCTGAGCTGCTTCGCGGTCGCGATCATCCTGCTCACGATCTGGGTCCTGCTAGAACTGAGGGTGAAGTATCCGCTGATCAATCTTCGGGTCCTCCGCAGCCCGGATGCTCTCGTCGCAAACCTCACGGCCATCACACTCGGCACGGTGATGTACATGGTGCTGTCGATCGGCAGCATCATCGCACAGGCGCCGAGCGAGACCGGATACGGTGTCGCCCTACCGGTGTTCTGGGCCGGGTTCGTGATGCTGCCGTTCTCGGTCGGAAGCTTCCTCGCCAACCGCCTCGTGCGACATCTGACGAAGCGGATTCGAATGACCACCCTACTGCCGCTGGGCGCGACACTGGTCACCGCGTCATCACTTCTGCTGCTCTTCGCCCATACCCAACTCTGGGAGATCCTTGTCGGGATGTTCGTCGTCGGCATGGGTGTCGGCACCACCTATGCAGCGATGCCGGCGCTCATCGCCCGCACCGTCGCGACAGAGGAATTGGGTAGTGCGGTCAGCTTCAATCAGGTGCTGCGTACCGTCGGCGGTTCCTTCGGCAGTGCGATCTCCGGCGCGGTGCTTGCTGCGCACTTGGGTGCTGATGGCCATCCGAGCGCGAACGGCATCTTCCTGGCCCTCGCGATTTCAGCGATCGGATGTGTCGCGGTGCTGATCGGCTTGCTCGCCGACCGGGTGCGCGGGGCGGGCGCTCAACGCTGAGGCAAGAGTCGCCCTCACCGCTGGAGCACCTGTGTCCAGGCGAAACCCGCATCGTTGGCAGGCAAAGAATGGTCCCGGAAGCGTTCACTTCCGGGACCATGCTCAGCTCGGAATACTCTGCCCTGGCCGATCGCCTCTCGGTCGATCAACGCTCAGTCGGTTTTTCACGTCGCCGAGGACGACATTTTCCGACGCCGCGTTGCTCGAGAGGGGTTCTTCTGCGAAAGCCTGCAGCTCACTCGTCCTTCGGACCGTCTCCCGAGTCATCACTCTTGGTGGTGCCGGGCAGGCCCTGTGCCTTGCGGCGCATGAGGAGGATGACGATGATGATGATGGCCAGACCGCCGACACCCAGCAACACGATCATCGGTGTCGACATACCGGAATCGCTTCCGGTCGATTCGCCGATCTCGCCGCGCTCTTCGGTGTCCTTGCCCGGCTCGTCGACGACGCCGCCGCCGAGTCCGGCCTGTGAAGATTCTTCGACCGCACCGCCGGCGCCCTCGGCGTCAGAGATGGTGAAGTCGAAGTCACCGGAGATCGGGTGACCGTCCTGCGACACCACGCGCCAGGTGACTTTGTAGTCGCCGGGCTTGAGGTTGTCGGGCAGTGCGACGGTGAGCTTCTTGCCGTCGACAGCGAGCTCACCAGCAGAGACGTTCTTGCCGTCGATGACGACCTTGACCTCGGAGCCGACCTCCTGGACTTCACCGGAGAAGGTCATCTCAATCCATTCCGGCTGCTGGTCGACCGTCGATCCATCTTCGGGATTCGAAGACACGAGCTGGTCGTGAGCACTGGCCGGGGCAAAAGCAAAGACACTCAAGGCAGCCACCAGCAGGGCAGCGAAGCCGAGCCTGAGGGCGGGCCACGTGGTTCGAGTCATGTCAGTTTTCTCCTTCAACAATTACCTTCAGTATCACCGAGTCTGCTCGGCCAAAGAGTGTAGATAGTCTGTGATTCCCGGCACGGACACTTCAATTGTCTCAAGAGTTTCTTCGAATTTCTTCAATTCCCCTGCCCACGGGTCCTCAACGTCCGGCGCCGGGGCATCAACGGCCTCCTCCTGAGACACTCGCGGATCGAATTCGCGCAGCATATGCAGCCGTGGGCGCGCCTCGGCGGGGAGGTCTCCGATGAGGTTCTGCAGGGCACGGTAATGTCTGCGGGTCATCGCGATGGCCACGTCACGTTCGGCCAACCAGTCGGGCGTGATCTGCCGGGCGACATGATCCTCGGTACGGTACCCGGCCGTGCGCAGCACCCGCGCCTGGGTGGGGTCGATGGGGTTGCCGGCTTCCTCATCACTGATGCCGGCGGAATCAACAACCGCCTCGGCGTCGTTGAGTTCCAGATGATGCTGGAGCACACGTTCGGCCGTGACCGAACGACAGATATTGCCCGTACACACGAACACCACGGATGCCATCTTCATACGATTCTCCTGATCGATCCGATACCCGCAACGGCTGCGAGACACCGGCGCATCCGCACCGGTAACTTCTGACCGTTCTGCCTACTGATCACGATACTGTTGCACCATGACTTCTGAAACACCGACCGCTTCGGCGCGCCCTCAGGACGATCTGTTCCGCCACATCAACGGCGAGTGGATCGACTCGTTCACCATCCCCGACGACCGTGCCGGCGACGGCGCCATGCGCGAACTCTTCGACACAGCTGAGACCAAGGTCCGCGACATCATAACCGCCGTCTCCGACGCCCCGCAGGAGCCGGGCAGCGAAGGCCAGAAGGTCGCCGACGTGTACTCCTCGTTCATGGACCTCGACCAGATCAACTCGCTGGGCGTGACCCCTCTTCGCTCCTCCTTCGCCGCCATCGACGCCGCTGAGGACAAGTCCGAACTGGCAAATCTGCTGGGTCGCCTCGAAGTGGAAGGCATCGGCGGGGTCCTCGACGGCGGCGTCACCGCCGATGCGAAGGACTCCGACATCTACGCCCTCTACCTCCACCAGGGAGGCATCTCCCTGCCCGACGAGGACTACTACTTCAACGACGACCACGCCGAGGTGCGTGTGAAGTTCGTCGATCATGTGAAGAAGATGTCCGCCCTCGGTGGGATCGGTGCCAAGAGCAACGTCTCCGACGCCGAGGTGGCCGCCAAGGTGATGGCGTTCGAAACCTCCCTGGCCCGCCACCACTGGGACCGGGTCGCCTGCCGTGACGCAGAGAAGACCTACAACAAGGTCAGCCTCGACGAACTGCGCGAACTGGGTCCCGGCTTCGACTTCGACTCCTGGTTCGCGGCACTGGCCGCCGACGTCGATGAGGAACTGAGCTACGTGGTCATCGGCCAGCCCTCCTTCGTCACCGGCATGGCCGAGGTGTGGGACCAGACCGACATCGAGACGATCAAGACCTGGTTGCGCTTCTCCGTCCTCTCCGCCAACGCCGCACTGCTGACCGATGAGATCGTCGAGGAGAACTTCGACTTCAACGCCCGCACCCTCTCGGGCACCCCGGCCCTGCGGGAACGCTGGAAGCGCGGTGTCGGACTGGTGCAGGGTCTCCTCGGCGAGGCTGTGGGCAAACTCTACGTCGCGGCCGAGTTCCCGCCGGAGGCCAAAGCGGCGATCGACCACCTCGTGGCGATGCTCATCAGGGCCTACGACAAATCGATCAACGAGCTCGACTGGATGAGCGAAGAGACGAAGAAGAAGGCCCTGGTCAAGCTCTCGAAGTTCACACCGAAGGTCGGTTACCCCGAGGTGTGGCGCGAGTATCCGGCCGCGATCGACTCCTCTGACCTGGTGGGCAACGTCCGCCGCTGCGCCCGCGCCGAGCATGCGCGCCAGATCAAGCGCATCGGCAAGGAGATCGACCGCACCGAATGGCTGATGACGCCGCAGACCGTCAACGCCTACTACCACCCGGTGATGAACGAGATCGTCTTCCCAGCCGCGATCCTGCAGCCCCCGTTCTTCGATGCCTCCGGTGATGTGGCAGCGAACTTCGGTGCCATCGGCGCGGTCATCGGCCACGAGATCGGCCACGGATTCGATGACCAGGGTTCACGCTATGACGGCGACGGCAACCTCGTCGATTGGTGGACGGCCGAGGACCGGGAGCGCTTCGAGGAGCGCACCAATGCCCTCATTGCTCAGTACGAGGCGCTGGTACCGGCAGGTCTGGATTCATCACAGCACGTCAACGGTGCGCTGACCGTGGGTGAGAACATCGGTGACCTGGGCGGACTGTCCATCGGCTGGAAGGCTCTTGAGCTGGAGCTGGAACGTGAGCCGACGTCCGACGAGGCTGCAACGTTCTTCGAAGCCTGGGCGAAGGCCTGGCGGGCGAAGATGCGCACCGAAGAGCGCGTGCGACGGCTGAGCATCGACCCGCACGCACCGGAGGAGTTCCGCTGCAATCAGGTCGTGAAGAACATGACCGCCTTCCACGACACCTACGGCGTGGGTGAAACCGACGGCATGTACCTAGCTCCTGAAGAGCGCGTCACCATCTGGTAGGCGCTGTTTAGGCAGGCTTCCTCCCGGCAACCCTCCGGGCGCTGGGCAACCTTTAGTGGACCACTCCACAGCGGGGTTGCTCAGCGGTGCTGGCGGATGAGGCAGACCATGCGATAGTCGAACTCTTCCCAGCTCTTGATCGGGGCATCTGCGTACATCGCGGCCTCAAACTCGTCGAGCTCATGGAAGTCCGATTCCAGCGGGATGTCGTAGGGCATCTCGACGTAGAGAAGTCCGCTGACATCGGTATGCACGACGTCGAATCCGACATTCTTCGGCGCTAACTCGTTGTTCATCACGATGAGCAGTTTGCCTTCGGTGCCCGCGTACTCTTCCTCGATGTTGTCGACGTATCCCTGGGATTCGTGCAGTTCACGCTGTGCTCGGATGACGAATTCGGCGTAGGCGCCGATGCCGATGACGGGGATCCGAGAGGTCAGGGCTTCGGTCGCGACCTTGACCATCCGTGACCTCGCCTTGCGCGTCAGTGGGGTGACGTCGCCTCCGGACATGGCGACGCCGTCGAAGCCGACCAGCGATTGTGCGATGTCGTCGTGGTTCGGGTTGTGCATTGTGATATCGAGTCCGAAGCGGGCGTACCACGGCCGGGTCACCTTCGCGCTTTCTTCGTCCCACCACACGTAGAAGAGGAACGGCACATTGATGCCGGCTTCCGAGAAGTAGAACGGCGGGGTGCGCTCTCCCGCGGTGACTTCGAAGGGAACGACATTGCCCTCAATCGGTGCGGGGCAGGTGGCGAAGGCGGTGAACGCGAACGGGTAGTTCACGGCTCGGTTGAAGTCGACGACGAGTGAACCGTCATGATTCGGGACGCCCAAGTCGAGGGTTCTCCACGCCGGGGTGGTCACGCCATTCGTGGAGTCGTGGAAGTCCAGCTGCAGCCCGCTGGCGGGGTTGCCTGTGGCCAGAAGCTTCACCTCGCCGGCTTCGCTCGTGAAGGAAACTACTCCCACGGCCGGGGTCTCAACGTTGAGGCCATCCTGCGCTGTGTTGATCTTGTGCACTTCAGGCGTCTCAAAGGGAGTGAACTTCGCTAAGAACACGAAGCTGGGGTCCGGATCGAAGACCGGAACTTCGAAGAATTTGCCCAGCAGCGGCGACTTGGAATCCCGGACGCGGATTCCGATGCGACCTGCCCGGTCGATGAGTTCGTAGAGCACATTGCCGACAGTGAACCACTGAAGGGATCCTCCGGTGGGCAGCTTCGCGCTGAATCCATTCTCCTCGACCCGCACTTCAGGTCCTGAGATCTCTGGGATCTTCGGCAGAATCGTGGTGTCGCTCGGTACCGATGCCGAGCTGGAAGGGGACGCGTCGTTGGTGCTCGGGCCCGCCTCGGCGGACTTACTCATGAGGTCGAAGGTCGCGGCAGCAGGACCGGCCTTGGTCCCAGGTTCCAGTGCCACGCTGACCCAGCCATCGTCGACGGTGAAGGTGCCGGGTGCGTCCGGCCAGGTCGTGGTCTCGTCGAGCCAATGCAGGCCGGACACGCTAAGCCAGCCGAAGGGAGTCGCCAGTGCCGAGTTCCTAGAATCCCGCCATGTGTTCCATTCGGTCACGAACTGGTTCACGTCGCACACTCCTTGCATTGCATTGCGTTGCTCCTCGGCGCTGGTACTCGGGCGATGGGCGATGAAGCCCGAGCGGCCGATGGCTCCTGTGGCACTGGATTCTTACCCTCCGTCGTCTCGACGCGGACTCGAAGACCAATGCCCTTGTAGCCAAAGCTACCGCAAACGATAGGCTGTGGAAATGAGCACATCGCCCGTGACACCACGTACGAAAACCCAGGTCGCAGCCGATCTGACGGACTTCATCAGTTCTTCTCCCAGCTCCTATCATGCCACCGCGACGGCGGCCGCACGATTGGAGTCCACTGGTTTCCGCCGACTCAAAGAGCGCAAGATTTGGGAACTCGAGCCCGGCCAGGGCTATTACGTCATCCGCGACGGCGCAATCATTGCATGGCGAACTCCAGCGAGCAAAGCTGATGTCTCCGGTGCTGATTCGGGTGGGTCGTCGGCTACGATTCCAGGTTTTCGCGTGTTCGGTTCTCACACGGATTCCCCAGCCTTCAAGCTCAAACCGGGCGAGGAATTCACTGCCGAAGGAACTCGTCAGATCGGCGTCGAAATCTACGGCGGACCACTGCTCAATTCGTGGCTCGATCGGGAACTGGCGCTGGCCGGGCAGCTCAGCCTCGCCGACGGTTCCGTCGTCCTCGCACAGACTCCGCCCATCGCACGGATCCCGCAACTGGCCATCCACCTCGATCGCCAGGTCAATGATGGTCTGACGCTGGACAAGCAACGTCACACCACTCCGATCATCGGCCTCGCGGATCTGGCTGAAGCCGATGTCATCGAGATCCTCGCCGCCTCCGCCGAGGTCGATCCTGAGCAGGTCGTGGGACACGACGTCTACACGATCCCGGTTCAGTCCCCCGGGCTCTTCGGTGCCCGGGAAGAATTCTTTGCCGCACCGAGGTTGGATAACCTGTTGTCTGTCCACGCCGGTATCAGCGCCTTAGTGGAAGTCGATGCGGCGGCGCTGGATTCCGTCGCGCTCTTCGCCGGATTCGACCACGAGGAGATCGGGTCGAACTCACGCTCCGGTGCATGTGGGCCTTTCCTCGCCGACGTCACCGAACGCATCATCGCTTCCTTGTTCCCGGAATCAACGCGCAGTGACTATTTGGCGTCGCTGGCTTCGTCGATCTGCGTATCCTCCGACGCAGGTCATGCCGCCCACCCGAACTATCCGGAGCGTCATGATCCCCATGTTCGCCCCCACCTCGGCGGCGGTCCGCTGCTGAAACTCAATGCTCAGCAGCGCTATGCCACTGACGCTGTGGGCACGGCCGCCTGGTCGCAGGCATGCGCGGCGGCCGGTGTGGAGTACCAGAACTTCGTGTCGAACAACGCGATGCCCTGCGGGTCGACGATCGGCCCCCTGACCGCGGCCCGCCTGGGTATGACCACCGTCGATGTGGGCCCGGCACTGTATTCGATGCACTCGGCTCGCGAAATGGTCGCCATCGATGATGTGGTGGCGCTGGGAGCGGCGGCGAAGGCGTTCCTGCAGGGGTGAGCGCTGGAACTGTTCCAACGGTTTGGCCCTACTCGGCTTGGTCCATCGTGTTGGCACCAGCACTCGTCATGTAACCAAGTTGCGGAACAGTACACGGGTTGCAACTTGTGTACTGTTCCGCAATCTGACGCAGCCGCCGGAAGCCACCGACGCCCAGCTGCTGGCTGCGTCCAGTCTGCTTCCTTCTAGGCGGTCAGCTCGACGCCGTTCCGCTACCGACACAGCGCCGCGCGGCTACAGGATCAGCGCCGCCCGGTTACAGGACGCTGGCGAACAGCAGTTGAAGCGTGCCCCTCCGGGCCCACGTGGCCACCCTTTGAGATGAAACATGACTTGCTGGAAACGAGGGTAAATTAGAGCCATGAATTCTCCGACTCCGGTCTTCGACGCGCACCTGCACATCATCGATCCGAAACATCCTCTCGTCGAGAACAACGGCTACCTGCCGGACCCCTTCACGGTCGAGGACTATCTCATGCGCATCAGCGGCCTGGGTATTGCCGGCGGAGCAGTGGTCGCCGGGTCATTCCAAGGGTTCGACCAGTGCTACCTTGTCGATGCTCTGAGCATTCTTGGTCCCGACTTCGTCGGCGTGACCCAGCTTCCCACCGACACATGCGACGAACGCATCCTCGAACTCGACCGCGACGGTATAAAAGCACTGCGCTTCAACGTCGCCCGAGGAGGCTCCGCAATCTTGGACGACATGGAACATATGGCTCGTCGCGTCCATGACCTCGCCGGGTGGCACTCGGAGCTTTACATCGATGCCCGCAGCATCGACGAGGATCTGGGTGAGCGCATCGCCGGACTGCCCGCGGTGAGCATCGATCATTTCGGCATGCACCGCGACGGACTGCCGGCCCTTCTGCGCCTGGTCGAACGAGGAGTCAAGGTGAAGGCGACAGGTTTCGGCCGTGTCGAACTCGATCCCGCCGCCACGATGCGAGCCATCGTCGACGTCGACCCCTCAGCGCTCATGGTAGGTACGGACCTGCCGTCGACCAGAGCTCCTCGAGCGTTCGAGAACTCAGATTTCGAGATCATCCGTGACACTCTGTCACCGGAGGAACTCACCGCCGCGTGCTGGGACAACGCCGCGGAATTCTATCTGGGACGCACCCGCGACTGATCCCACAGCCTTGGCCTCTGTTGACCTCGATCAAGTAGCATTCCACGGATGAACTCCCAACGATCGAATCTCGCCTCCACCCTGCACAGCCTCGATGGTCGCAGCTACGGAATCTACAAGCAGATCCGTGGCAGCTACGAGTTCGGGCCGGTCACCGTGTTCATCGACCGGGTCCAGGTCGACCCTTTCGCCTCCCCGTCGAAGGTCCGGGTCAGGATCGACCGCGCCGAGGCGGGGTTCCCCACTGACATCACCAGCGAACGCGCAGATCGCATCGCGGCCGCCGACTTCCTCTTCCGCGTCGGCGATTCGTTCCTGCACCGCAACGGTCGGCGCTCGATCATCCTCGGACGCCCGGGACAAGAGGTGCTTGAGCGCACCAATGTCGTCATCGATGACGAAGGCTTCGAGGCACGTCTGCTCGTCAATCTTCCGGCTCGCGGCAGACGTATCTTGGGCCACCAGGCCGCGGACATCCTCACTCGCGATCTCCCTGAACTCGCTGAGGCCATGTTCGTCCATGCCAATCTGCCCCAGGTCGATAAGGCAAACAGCGGTCGGCCCGGTCAGGTCAACGGCAGCCAGGCCGGTGAAAATCTGCGCGAACATGTCCAGCTCCACAGGGATCAGCTGGAACTGCAGAACCACCTCGGCGAGGCAGGTCTTCTCGCGTTCGTCGGCAACGGTGCGATCCTGCCGAGGCAATCCGGGGATTCGGATCTGCCGATGGAGTCGAACGCTGTGGCCTTCGCCAGCCCGAGTTCACTCGAGCACACCGTCACACTCTCGAACGGACGCAGTCTCACAGGCATGGCGATCCCTCGTGGTGTCACAGTCATCGTCGGCGGCGGCTATCACGGCAAGTCGACGATTCTGCGCGCTCTCGAGCGCGGCGTCTACCCGCATATTGCAGGCGACGGCCGGGAATGGGTCATCACGGAACCCAGTGCCACCTCCATCCGGGCCGAGGACGGTCGCGCCGTGACCGGCGACGACATCTCGCCCTTCATCAACAATCTGCCATCCGGCACTGACACGAGAGCCTTCACCACGACGAACGCGAGCGGGTCCACCTCACAGGCAGCCAACCTCGTCGAAGCTGTGGAAGTCGGTGCACGTTCACTGCTCATCGACGAGGACACCTCGGCGACGAACTTCATGATCCGCGACGACCGAATGCGCGCACTCATCCCCGCCGACCGCGAACCCATCACCCCTTTCGTCGACCGCATCCGTCCACTGTTCACCCACCGAGGCGTCTCCACCGTGCTGGTCGCCGGTGGATCGAGCGCATTCTTCGAGGTCGCCGACCATGTCATCGCCCTCGACGCCTACGTGCCCCAGGAAGTCACCGAGAAGGCGCACGAACTCGTGGGTATGAAATCAGCCGATGACACAGGAGAAGTGTTCACCACTCCGCAGCCTCGAGTCCCCACGGCGAAGGCACTGCGTCCCAGCTCGAAGACGAAGTCGGCGAAGGCGAAAGGGCTCGGTCAGGTTCAGTTCGGCAAGGCCTTCATCGAACTGACCGCGGTGTCCCAGCTCGTCGACCCGCAGCAGACGACGGGCATCGCCGAGGCGCTTGAGTATATGGCCGAGATCTTCGACGACCGGACCTCACTGACTGAGGCTCTGGCCGAGGTCGAGGACATGCTTGATGCGCAGGGAGTCGACGGTCTGACCGGCAATCGCGATCATCCGGGGCATGTCGCCCGCCCCCGTGCACAGGAGATCGCGGCAGCGCTCAACCGTTTCCGGGGGCTGCGACTCATCGACTGAGCCGACTCTCCGGAGTCGACTCGCCTTCAGAACCGGGGCACCTGTTCAGTGCTCCTCGACCTCTTTCGAGTCGGTCAGGGTGCGAATACCGAAGATCGACATCACCAGCACGATGCCGGCAAGGACCGTGAACGAAATCTGCTGTGAGTGCACGAAGCCCGCAACCATTGCCGAATCCCAGGCACCCTGCGGCAGTGTGCTGCCGAGAACCGTGGCCATGATCGTGCCGACGATCGCGACGCCCACGGCGTTGCCGAGCTCCTGAGCTGTGTCATTGAGCGCCGATCCGATCGACGTGTGCGTCTCAGGAAGCGCACCGAGGAGAGCGACGGCACCGGTCGTCATGATCGTCCGCATCCCCATGGTCATGATGAGCATCCCGATCGCGCACCAGATGAATCCGTGCGTGAGAGCGAAGATCCAGACGACGAGGCTGATGAGGACGAGTGCGATACCGCCGATCGAGGTCTTGCGGTGACCGAAGCGCGCCATCGCGCGATCAACGAACGGGCCGGCAAGCAGCATGCCTGCCACGAATGGCAGGTTCGCCAACCCCGCCTGGAACGCCGACCATCCCCAGGCGAACTGGTAGAGCTGAGTCGAGACGAACATGACGCCCACCATGGCGATCATTGTCGCGGTCTGGAGGATCGCTGAACCACTCACGGTCGGCAGTGCGAGCAGTTTGAGATCGAGCATCGGGTCCTTGGCCGACTTCTCTCGCCAGATGAAGCCGATGAGGGACAGCACTCCGGCTGCGAAGATGATGATCGTCAGCGGTGCGCCCCAGCCGTTTTCAACCCCAGCGGTGAAGCCGTAGAGGAGAAAGCCCAGCGAGGCCACAGAAAGTATGCCGCCGGGGACGTCGGCATCACCTGCGCGCCGGTCAGCAGGGTCATCCTTGGCGATGCCGAACCGCACGCCGAGCCAGGCGATGAGCGCGACCGGTGCGTTGACCACTAGGAGTACTTGCCAGGGCCAGTTCGCGATCGCGAGTCCGGCAATTGTCGGACCGAGCGCGAAGCCGATCATTGAGACGACCACGATGAGGCCGATTGCCCTCGTCCGCAGATCGTCGCGGTCGAAGAGTCGAAATACCAGCGACATGGTCAATGGGGCGATGAATGCTGCGAAGATTCCTGACACTGCCCGCACCGCGATGAGCTGAGCGGGCGTGGAGACGAGCAGCACCGACAGTCCGGCAAGGCCGAAGAGCGCGAGACCGAAGAGGAGGGTCCGGCGGCGACCAAGCTTGTCACCCATTGTCCCGCCGACCATGAGCAGTCCGCCGAACGTCAGCGAATAGGCACCGACGATCCACTGCAGGTCAGATGGAGAAGCATTGAGGTCTCGCCCGATCGTCGGCAGAGCGACATTGAGAATCGAGTTATCGACCATCTCTACGAGCATGGTCAGGCACAGGGCGAGAAGAGCGGGCCAGGCAGCACGGAGACTCTGCGGTTTGGGTGCTCGAGTCTCGGCGATTGAGGAGGTAACAGAGGAGGAGGACATATGCGTCCTTTCGCGTGTGGGTGATAGTCGGCTGGATAGCCGGTGCGAAAATAACATCAGGATCGAACGACGCTCGATGATGGAACGCCGTTCGATTCATCGAACTATGTTCGAGAATAGAACGGTGTTTGGTTGAATGCAAATGGGTGGGTAGATTCAGAGACATGGATTCAGGTGCATCACGACGTTCGGTCCGAGATCTCGACACAGAAACAGAAAGTTCTGACAGCGGAGAAGATCAGAGCCCAGGTGACACGGGTGACCCAGGCGGCACGGGCGGTCCAGGTGACACCACCCCACGTCGTCGCGGCGGACGGGGAAAGCCCCGTTCCCGCGCCTCTCTCTCGCTCGAGACAATCATCGACGCAGCGATTTCGACCCTCGACACAGTTGGAGCGGAGAAGGTCACACTGAGGGGGCTGGCAGCCGAGCTGCAGAGCGGGGTGGCGAGCCTGTACTGGTATGCCTCGGGCAAAGATGAGCTCATGGCGATAGTCGCCGACGAGCTGCTGGGGCGCGCTC
Organism: Brevibacterium sp. FME17; assembly: GCF_014897515.1. Taxonomy (NCBI): domain Bacteria; kingdom Bacillati; phylum Actinomycetota; class Actinomycetes; order Micrococcales; family Brevibacteriaceae; genus Brevibacterium; species Brevibacterium sp. FME17. The sequence continues at coordinate 54,001 of NZ_JABUYD010000014.1, read as the reverse complement.
TCGAGGAGGCCTCGGCCCTCGAGGAGTCAGGGATGACCCGTCCGTCTACCTTTGCCGACTTCCCAGATCCCGAACCAGACACACGCACCAGCGACTCAACTGGTGAGGGGCTTGTGCAGATCCGGCGCCTGGTGCTGTGTCTCTTCATCCAGATGATTGAGCACCGCTGGCTGGCAGGGCAACTCATCAAAGCCGGACCCGATGAGCAGAACTCGCTGACATATTGGGAGCGGATCGGTCAGGCGCTGCAGAAGATGGAACTCAACGTCACCACACAGTTCCATGCCTCTCTGGCGGTCGTGAATTACGCATCCGGAATGGGGGCAGAAGTCTCACAGGGAGCCATCAACCGGGAGGCAGCGGTCGACGCCGAAGCAGAGTTCGCCGAGCAGGTTGACCACTGGTCGAGCTTCAGCCCTGAGCAGTTTCCGTTCGTCCATTCAGTGCTCGAAGAGTTCCAGAACTTCGACGACAAGTCGGAATTCGTTGCGGGCCTCGATCTTCTGCTGTCAGGGATCGAGCGCCAGACCTGGGGCTGAGCACATCGACGACGCAGATGGACCGCTGCCTGTAGCGATCGCCCGTAATGCTGACTCGCCTAACCGTCGAGGAGTGCGACGAGGTTCTCAACCGTCGTCACGGGCAGTGAGCACTGTGTTCCCTGGCAGACGATGGCGGCACCGTCGGGCACCTCGACCTCTGCACCGTTATCACCAGGGACGCCGGTTGAACCGGTGACCAATGTGACCCCAGGATGCCTGGCCGCGATGCTGTTCAGCGCGGCATCTCGGGTGGCGACACGGACTGGTTTGAGAGCTCGTTCGGACTGCCACAGCGCGTGACCGCAGCCGCGTGGGGCGCGTCCGGCGAGCGCCCTATAGACGCCGAGCAGCCGGTCGCGCAGGTCGAGTAGTCCTCCGGTGCTCAGGCCGTCGGTCTCCGCTCCGCCGTCCACGCCGATCTCTGCGTGCAGAAGTGCCACCTCTGCCGCGGCGGACCTGCCTGAGGGCACAGTATTGTCCACCGGATCGGAGGCTCTGACGTCGAGGATCTCGTCGCCCATGGAATCGAAGACCTCAAGCGTCTCACCCTCAGCGGTGAAGTCTGTGAACATCCTCGCGCTCCATGACCTCAGGTCACTCACCTGCACCGACGCTCCTGGGAGTTGGCGGACCATGATCCCTGCAGTGATGAACTGCGCCCAGTCGGCGAGGCCTGCCTGGCCGGGACCCGGGGTGTCACCGGTGAAGCTGCGCCGGACCTCGAAACTCGCATCGGTGCCGAAGCGTGCGACCATCGCTTCCCAGAAGTGGACAGCTTCACTCCCCCAGCCCGCCGACGGTCCGGTGGCTGCGGAACCACCCACACCAGCACCGCCATCTGCACCAATGCCACTTCCGTCGGACGCACCGGTGTACAAGGCGGCTTCGGCCAGAGCCGTGATTGCCAGCGAGTTCCATTCGGTGATCGTCTTCTCATCCCGCGCGGGCTGAGGGCGTGTGCCCAATAGGTGCCTCAGACTCTCCTGCTGTGCGACCGTCGCCGAGGTGGTCCACGGTGCAGGGTGGTTCTCGTCGAAGGGCACCTCGTCCATGCCCAACCAGTCGATGATGCGGATGGCGGCGACGACGGAGCCGGAGAGTTCCGCGGCGGCCGGCGAATCGACGAGCTGCAGCAGTCCCTCCTCCCCCACCTCGGCGAACTCTTCGGGTGTCACGACGTAGGCGGCACCTTCCTCCAGCACACCGTCAGCATTGAGGGAGTCCGCGTCGAGTGCGGCGATGAATCGGTCACCATCGGACATGTCCGTGGTGAGGAAATTCGCAGTGTCGGTGACCTCGCGTTCGGCGAGCGCCAACCACTTCGAATCCGGGTTGAGTGCACGTTCGACCTTCGCCCATTGCACGGCGGCGCGAAGGTAGAGCGCATTGTCATAGAGCATCTTCTCGAAGTGCGGCACGAACCATTGGCGGTCGACACTGTAGCGGGCGATGCCGCCGCGCACCTGGTCACGCATGCCGCCGCTGGCAATCCGAGCGAAGGTGCTGCGCACCGCGATGAGACAGTCGAGGACGAGCTCGCCTTCGAGGTGTCCGTCGGCTCCCAGCCTGTCGACCACGTCAAGGGCCAGTGCCCCTTCCCTCGCCGAGGTTGTTCCACCCAATCGTACGAATGTGGCCAGGAGCTGCATCAAGTTCATCAGCGGTGGGAACTTCGGGGCCTTGCCGAACCCGCCCCACGCGGGGTCATAGGAGTCGAGCAGGGACTCGGCAGCCGAGTCGAGTTCCTCGGCGCTGAGCAGCTCGGACGCGGCCTCGGCAGGCAGGGCGTCCGAGACGGCACTGGCCATATCAGCCAGACCCCGATCCATACGCGCCGTCATCTCTGTCACCTCGTCGCGGCGCTCCGTCCACGACTGGGACACGGCGGCGAGCACCTGTGTGAAGGCGGGCAGATTTCCCCGCGGGGCCGGTGGGAAGTACGTCCCGGCATAGAAGGGGCTGCCTTGCGGGGTCGCGAAGATCGTCATCGGCCACCCGCCTTGACCACGCATCGCCTGGAGTGCGTTCATGTAATAGGAGTCGATGTCCGGCAGCTCTTCGCGGTCGATTTTGATCGGCAGGAAGTTCTCATTGATGACGCGCGCGATGGCCTCGTCTTCGAAGGATTCATGAGCCATGACGTGGCACCAGTGGCAGGTGGAGTAGCCGATCGAGATGAGCAGCGGCACGTCACGACGGGCCGCCTCGGCGAGGTTGCCCTTCGTCCACATTCGCCAGTCGACGGGATTGTCGGCGTGGGCGCGGAGGTACGGACTGGTGGACGACGCGAGTTCATTGGCCATGCCCCCAGCGTCTCATTCGAATGCCCCCGCTGAGAACCGGCTCGTCATTCCACCGGCGCGAATGCCCAACATGAGGGCAAGGAGCGCTGAGGATTCGGGTGCCTTCAGCAGTCGTGCCTCCCCGTTGCTGCATGCCCATCCACTGAGCCATGTCCTCAGCAGAGCTGATCTTAACTATCAGCTGAGGTGCACTGACCAGGGCGCTCGATCTGCTCTCGGCCAGGGGGCCGACCCGCACAACAGCGGGAGGAAAATCCATCGGTCACCCACCAGAGGCCTTGCTCGCAATCCGCCGCTGCATCAGCAAGGTCGCTTCCTGAAAAGAACAGCCTTCCATGAGAGGATCCTACTATGGATGACTCGACCTCACTGGATGACTCGACCACGCTGAACGAGACGGCTGCCAGAAACGCTTCGGCCCCGATGCGCTTCACCGTGATCGCACTCGCGTTCGTCGTTCACTTCGTCGCCTGGGTCGGCTACTGCTCACTCATGTTCGCAAAAGCCGAGTATTACTCCGCCCAGAGCCTGCCCGCCGGAATTGCCATGTCCGTCCTGGCCTGCCTGGCCGGCGCCGCTGCCATCGTCGTCGCACGCGAGCTCTCGCCCATTCCGCGCAGCATCGTCACCGTGCTCAGCATTGTCATCTTCGGAATCTCGGCCATCGCCGAGGTAGTGGGACACATCGAACGGCCGAGTCCGGAAATGTTGGCGCTGACCTTCACAGAAGTCGTGCTGCTCATCGGCGCATTCGTGTTCCCCTTGGTCATCGTAGGGGTCCTCGTCGCCGTGGTGGGCAAGACTGCAACGGATGGCAAGCCTCCAGTATCGACCAAGCTTCCGGCAGCGGGCCGGGCGACAACCGGTGCGGGGGTCGTTCTTCTTGTCTGCGTGGTGATCGTGTTCTGCTGCCACGTGCCGTTGTTCCAATTCCTCGGTCCGCCTGCATTGCCCTCGTGGTACCGGCCGGCTTGGCCGATCGCCCTGAGCTCGGCAGTCGCCACGGTCGCCGCGGTGTTCCTCCTTGCACGCGCGCAGGGCCGCACTTCTTCACCAGGCTGGTCGCTGGCCATCAGAGTCTCCGGCTTCCTCACCCTGCTCTGCGCAATGTATCTGTGCAGTCTGGCGACCGGTGAGATTGTGGCCTTCCTACCTCTTGGCGACCTGAGCTGGCTGCTCTGGCGGGGAGCCGTGTTGGGACTCTTCATCGGTGCAGTGGCTCTGTTCGTCTCTGCGGCAGCGGGAAAGCCTCGACGCTGACCTCAGAGGGCTTCGACGACCTCGACAAGCCGGTCGGGCCTGTTGGTGATGATGCCGTCAGCGCCGAGGTCAATAGCCTTCTCCATCTCCTCGACACTGTCGACGGTCCACACTAGGCTCGACATTCCCAGCTCGTGGACGTGGCCGAGGAAAGTCGAATCGGCCGCGATGTACTGAGGATTGACCTGGTCGACCCAGGTAGCGAAATCGTGCAGTTCGTCCGGGCAGGGCCTCCCCAGAACCCCGACGGGGACTTCAGGCGCCAGGGCATGGAACTCGCGGATGAAGGCCCAATCGCCGGACTGGACGACGAGCATCCCCGCCGCCAATGCCCGGTCCAGATAATCGGGCACGGATGTCAGGGACTCAACAAGCACCTCGGCGATTCCGGGGTACTGGGCGGGATGCTTGACCTCGAGCAGCAGGCCGGTGCGAGTGGTGTGCACCAACTCCAGCACCTCGCCGAGGTGGGGCACGGTGACGCCGGCGAAGGAGGACCCCTTCCAGCTGCCGGCGTCGAGGGCTGCGATCTCGGCCGTCGTCATACCGCTTACGCTGAGGTCGGCACGCTCAGGGTGGAGCAAGCGGACGTTGGTGGTGCGCTCGAGGGTGTCGTCGTGGATGACGATGAGGTCGCCGTCCCTGTTCATATGCACATCGATTTCGATCATGTCCGCACCCTGCTCGATTCCGGCGGCGAAGGCGGGAATCGTGTTCTCGGGATACTTCGCCGAGGCTCCTCGGTGAGCGATGACCAGCGGTGGAACACGGACGAGGGAGGTAATTGCTGAGCAGGGGTTCAGGAGTGCGATGGGCATGTGGGGACTCCTCGACGATTGTTGCCGGTGACTGCGGGTCGGAGGCCGAATCGCGAAGACGGTCCACCGACGGTGCAGCCCATTGGCGATCAGATTAGTCATCACGAGCAAGTTCGCGATGTTATGAGAGTGGACTGGAGGTGAATCCTGGCCGTGCCGGGCTCACGAGCGCAGCCGTGGTTCGCTCTGCTCACCCACTGCTTCACTTTCCTTCAATGAGCCAATCGCCCCCACACCTGCGCACTACAGGAGCGGCTTGGTGGCAGACTGAAGACATACACAGCGAAAGTTCAGGCTTTCATCCGCCCGAACCTCTGATCGCATGATTGCCGAAGGAGGCTCAGTTCCATGGAGATGTTGCAGACCGCACTGGACGGCATCGATTCCGTATCGTCCTACGTTCTCGTTGCAGTGCTGATTCCCACTGGTTTGTATTTCACCATCCGCACCGGAGTAATCCAAGTGCGAATGCTGCCCGAAATGTTCCGCACGCTCGTCGAACCGGGAGGAAGAGATTCCGAGGGCAATAGGAACATCTCACCGTTCCGGGCCTTTTCCATCTCTGCCGCATCACGGGTGGGCACGGCCAATATTGCCGGCGTGGCCTTGGCCATCTCGCTGGGCGGCCCTGGTGCGATGTTCTGGATGTGGGTGACTGCCATCGTCGGCGGTGCCACCGCTTTCGCCGAGTCCGCACTCGGCCAGGTCTACAAGATGAAGGACGGCCCGAATTTCCGCGGCGGCCCGGCGTACTACATTCGGCACGGGATGAACATGAAATGGCTGGGTCTGATCTTCGCCGTGATCGTCGCCATCACCTACGGCATCGTGTTCAACACGGTGCAGTCGAACTCGATCGTTGACGCTGTCGGAACATCGTTCAACATTGAGGACTCGAACTTCGCATTCACAGCAATCGCCGGTGTGGTCATCGCCGTCGGTGCCTATGCGATCTTCGCCGGTGGAGCCAAGCGCATCTCGAACGTCTCCGCATACCTGGTGCCGATCATGGCCGGTCTCTACCTGATCGTCGGGATCATCGTCGTGGCGCTCAACCTCGGCGCCGTCCCCGACATGATCGCCACCATCTTCTCCGACGCATTCAGCATGAACTCGATCGCCGGTGGATCGCTTGGTTCCATCATGCTCATCGGCGTTCAGCGCGGCCTGTTCTCCAATGAGGCCGGAATCGGTTCCGTTCCGAATGCCGCGGCAACGGCCTCGGCGTCTCACCCAGCCAAGCAGGGATTCGTGCAGGCCCTGGGCGTGTACTTCGACACGATCCTCGTCTGCTCGATCACGGCGTTCATCATTCTGCTGTCCAACCCCAAGTACGGTGACTCCGGCGAGGGAATCCAGTTGACGCAGACGGCGCTGAGCGGGCAGCTCGGACAGTGGGCGATCCACTTCCTCACCTTCGCGATCTTCCTCTTCGCCTTCTCCTCCATCCTCGGCAACTACTACTATGGCGAAGCCAATATCGAGCACCTGACCACCAGCAGGGTCGCCCTGCGGGTGTATCAGCTGATCGTGATGGTGTCGGTCTTCATCGGAGCGATTGCCGCGCTGGACATCGTCTGGACCGCAGCAAACATCTTCATGGCGATCATGGCGCTGATCAACCTCTTCGCCCTGCTGATGCTTTCGCCGCTGGTGTTCAACCTGCTGAAGAACTACCAGGAGCAGCGCAAGCAGGGACTGGAGCCGGTCTTCCACCGCTCCGATCTGCCCACGTTCAAGCACATCAACACCACCGTCGACGCCTGGGACGGCACGGACGAGGTCACCACTGCGAAGTTCTGGCAGGACCGCGGCAAGAAGGTCCGCCCGGACGAGTGACACCGGCGTCCTGTTCACGCAGCGACAGCGCAATCGCATCGGGCGTTCCCCCTCACGGGAGCGCCCGATGCGCATTCACTGCAACCACTACAAGACGACTGGAAGGAAGTTTCCATGACTGTGGACCGCACAGAATTGGCCGAAGCCCTCGCCGAGGCGACCGGATGGTCGGTCATGGCCGATGCCCGCCGAGTGACGTTCACCAATGATGATCCACCGCAGGTGGTCATCTGGACTGTCACCGACGCTGAGATCGGCGAACTCCGTTACAGCCAAAACCGCATGGCCAAGTCGGCCGGAGCTCGACAGACTGCCGATCTAGGAGCATTGTGGCTGCCTGTCTACGAGGCGCTGGGTCCGTTCGAAGGATCCCGGGGATATATGCACGGGACAGAACTGATCATCCGCGAGTGATCTCGGTCAGGACTTGACCACCCTCACTCGCGGTTGGTCAGCGCTTGACTGACTTCGAGGTTGCCCCGGTTGCCCAACTGATCTGCCCGAAGGTGACCCGATAAGTCTTCTTGCTCTTCGTCTTAACCTTGTATGTGGCCTTGCCCTTCTTAGCGGTCACCGTCTTGATGGTTTTCCACTTGCTGCCGGACTTGACCTGGAATTTCACCTTCGGATTGTAGGTGACCTTCCCGTACTTCTCGGGGTTGTAGACCTTCGTCGTCGAGGTCAGAGTGACGGTCTTGCCGCTGCGCTTAGATGCGAGAGAGGCGTAGGTCTTGCCGCGAACGTAGAAGGAGCCCTTGGTGTAGTCGGTGCGCGCATACCAATGCGAGTTGTAGTTGGCATCATCATAGTCAGCGCTGATCTCAGAAGGCCCGATCCTGTACTTCCCTAGTCCCTCCAAACTCGGGCAGATCATTGCCCGATCTTTCGTTGAAGGCGAATGATAATTGCCAAAGTACGCGGAGGTGGTGCTTCCATGGCGGCCAGCAATATCTGCCTCCACGTCCCAACTGTCCACCTTCGACTTCTTGTACTTCATGTGAACATCAAAATATTTGCAGTTGCCGTTTGAGACAACCATGTTTTTCGCCGACAGCTTCGTCACGTCGAATGACATCGTCGCCGCCTCAGCGGACACAGCCGGACCGACAATGAGTGCCACAGCGGCAATAGCAGAGACAAGGGCACGCCTGATGAACTTCATGGAGACTCCAAAGAGTGGAATTGAACAGAGGAATGCCAGAGTCGGAGTCTTGGAATGTGTCAGTCGGCAGGCAGCGTCACGATACTTGAGGTGTCAATAAGCCGAACAGTATCACACCTGAATTCTGCCCGAGCGAAGAACCGTATCTACACAAAAACTGGTGGCCACGGAACCTCGGCGAAACCCGCAATAGCGGATCTTCCTTGGTTCCGTGACCACCAGTCATGGTGTCCGGAATCCCGCACCCAGCTTCAGCAGCAGATCAACGGATCAGCCACCTCGGCGATGGAGCTATTCAGCTCACAAAAGGATCTCAGTCCTCTTCGACGATGAGCGGGTAGACGCCGTTCTCGTCGTGGGTCTCGCGGCCGGTGACAGGCGGGTTGAACACGCAAGCCATGCGCAGTTCCTCGTCGGCGACAACGGTGTGCTTCTCGTGTCCGTCCAGGAGGTACATGGTGCCGTCGGAGAGGGGGTAGGTCTCGCCTGTCTCCTGGTCGGTCAGAGTGCCCTTGCCCTGCACGCAGTACACGGCTTCGACGTGGTTCTGGTAGTGGAAGGTCGAGGTGGTTCCGGCGTAGATCACGGTGTCGTGAAGCGAGAATCCGACTCGTTCCTTACCCAGCACCATGCGGCGGCTGCGCCAGGTCTCCGACTTGATATCGCGGTCTGTGTCGTTGAGGTCATCGCGGTTGACTACGTACATTCGTGGTCCTTTCAATCGGTACATCAGACGGGTTGCCGATGTGTCGGTCGAAATGTCGACCGATCCACCGGCAACGCGTCATACAAGTTTCATGGTTGAGTCTCGGCGAACCGAAGCTCAGTTTTTCAGGCTCTCGCGCTCAGCTGGGAGCAGGCTCAGACCGCCGCGGTTTCTTTGGCCGGAGCGAACTTCAGCACAGCAGCCTCGATGATGTCGAGGCCCTGTTCCAGATCGTGCGAGGAGATGGTCAGCGGAGGCATGATCTTCGTGACCTCATCCTTGGGACCGGAGGTCTCGAGGAGCAGGCCGTTCTCGAAGGCTTCTGCTGCCACCTTGCCGGCAACCTCGTCATCCTCGAAGAAGATTCCGGCGAGGAGTCCGCGTCCACGGATGGATGCTCCCTCTGCCTTCTCCACGATCGAGTCGAGGCGCTGGTGCAGTGCGGCGATTGTGTCGGCCAATTCGTTCTGGAACGTGTTGTCGGCCCAGAAGTTCTTGATCGCGGCGGTCGCCGTAACGAATGCGGGGTTGTTTCCGCGGAAGGTTCCGTTGTGCTCGCCTGGCTCCCAGACGTCGAGTTCGGGGCGGAACAGGGTCAGTGCCATCGGCAGACCCGATCCGGAGATCGACTTCGACAGGCAGACGATGTCTGGTTCGATGCCAGCCTCTTCGAAGCTGAAGAACGATCCGGTACGGCCACAGCCGGCCTGGACGTCGTCGACGATGAGCAGGATGTCGTGCTTCTTGGTGAGCTCGGACAGAGCGCGCAGCCATTCGGCACGTGCGGCGCGGAGGCCGCCTTCGCCCTGCACGGTCTCAACGATGACAGCGGCTGGCTTGTCGACGCCCGAGCCGGAGTCTTCGAGGACCTTTTCAAGCCACAGGAAGTCAGGAATCTCACCGTCGAAGTAGTCGTCGTAGGGAATCTTCGAGCTGTTGGTCAGCGGGATGCCTGCGCCTTCGCGCTTCATCGAGTTGCCGGTCACCGACAGCGAGCCCAGGGTCATGCCGTGGAATGCGTTGGTGAAGGACAGCATGTGCTGACGGCCCGTAACCTTACGAGCCAGCTTCAGTGCAGCCTCGACGGTGTTGGTTCCCGTTGGTCCGGGGAACATCACGGTGTAGTCGAGTCCGCGGGGCTTGAGGATGAGGTCCTGGAAGGTTTCGAGGAACTCACGCTTAGCTGGGGTCTTCATGTCCAGCGAGTGCAGGACTGCACCCGACTGGAGGTACTCGATGAGAGGGTTCATCACGACGGGGTTGTTGTGCCCGTAGTTGAGAGCTCCGGCGCCGGAGAAGAAATCGATGAATTCCTTGCCGTCTTCGCCCCACTGCTTCGCACCATGTGCCTTGGCGAAGGTGGCGGGCCAGGAGCGCGAGTATCCTCGCACCTCTGATTCGCGAGTTTCGAAGATGTCGGGAGTTGTGGTCTTAGAGCTTTCGGTCATCACTTGAGTCCTTTCGACTTCTGGATTACCCGCTTGCCTCGTGAGCAAGCGGCTAGGCGGTGGCCGCGACCGATCAGTTTCGGATACGGCTGTCGCCGGTCGGCGTCCCAGTCGGGATCAGCTGATCCCCAGGGCGCCTGGTGGCACCAGACTTTTCAGCGGTGCATCAAAGTGGTGCGATTTCGTACAGGTACTCGGTGTCGTGTCCGTCCGGGTACAGATCCGGGGTGATCAGCGCACGCCGTTCGCACGACGCTCCGCGCTGCTCAGCGAATGACTGGAACAGACGGTTCGACGCATCGTTATCATCGGTGATCGTTGTCTCCAGGCGGAGCGAATTGGTGCGGTCGGCCAGCTCGTTGAGCATGGTCTTCGCCAATCCGTGTCCGCGGAAGTCCGACGAGACAGCGACCTGCCAGATCATCAGCGTGTTAGGCCGATCCGGGCGGGTGTAACCGGTGACGAACCCGGCGGGCTCTCCGCCGATTCGCGCGATGGTCGAGGTGGCCGAGAAATCACGGCACCACAGGATGTAGGAGTACGAGGAGTTAAGGTCGAGAACGGCCGAATCTTTAGCCAGTCTCCACATGTGTTGACCGTCCTCCATGGTTGGAGTCCGGACATCGGTTTCTGTTTGAGGTTCAGCGACTGCGTTTCTCACGCCCCCAAACCTAACGACCTGAGGATGAGCGTCAACTCGAAAACCGGCGATTCACGCCACATTCCGGTGTGATTCCCGCGCGTGTTCCGCACGTCACGAACCCGGGTTTCCCCATGGCATCTCTGGGATGCGCCAGGGCGCTCCCGCGCGCTCATGCCGGGACAGAGCTTCGTTATCGTTTCGTTACATTTCAACACCTTTGGAACTGCGGTTCCACGGATGTTCCACGTTTCGCCGCCGCTTCGAGTCGTGACTTCGGGATGACTTTTCGATAGGCGCTGAAGCCAGCGCCCGCCTCATTGAGACGTGCGGCAGGGCTGGTTATTGAATGGGTGTGGGTGTGGAGGGCGCGGGTGCGGGTGTGGAGGGTGTGGGAGAGGAGGGCGCGGATATGTGGGTGAGGGTGTGGAGGGTGTGGGAAAGGGCGCCTCAACGGAGGCTGTCGCCGGCACCCGGCACCGATACAGCGCCGGAGCGTCCATACACCTATGCGTGCGTAGGTGTATGGACGCTCCGGCGTGGTCTCGATGGAGACACAGCCTCACGCATAGGGCGCAAGGGCGCTCCTCGGCGCCTAACCTGTGTTTCGGCCCTTAGCCTGTGTCTCGGCATGCGCGCCGGGCTTCACAGGAGCCCCTGGCCCCGCCTACCTCGGCGGCCCGGGCTACCTCAGCACTCCACGACGTTGACGGCGAGGCCGCCCTGCGCTGTCTCCTTGTACTTCGAGCTCATATCGGCGCCCGTCTGGCGCATCGTCTCGATCACCTCGTCGAGGCTGACCCTGTGCTGGCCATCGCCCCACAGCGCCATCCTCGAGGCGTTGATCGCTTTGCCTGCCGCGATCGCATTGCGTTCGATGCACGGGACCTGAACGAGCCCGGCGATCGGGTCGCAGGTCAGGCCCAGGTTGTGCTCCATCGCGATCTCGGCGGCGTTCTCGACCTGCTCGGGAGTTCCGCCCATGATGGCGGCCAGTCCCCCGGCGGCCATCGACGACGCGGATCCGACCTCACCCTGGCAGCCCACCTCGGCGCCGGAGATCGACGCTCTCTCCTTGTACAGGACACCCACCGCCGCCGAGGTGAGCAGGAAGTCCACGATCGCCCTGTGCTTGGCAGCCTCGCCGCCCTTGACCACAGAATCCACATAGTTCAGTGCGTAGTGGAGCACCGCGGGGATGATGCCCGCCGCACCATTCGTCGGCGCGGTGACCACGCGTCCGCCAGAAGCGTTCTCCTCGTTGACGGCCATGGCGATGAGGTTGACCCACTCCAGGTAGTATCCGGGGTCACGTTCGGGGTCCTCGGCCTTGAGCTTGAGATACCAGTCGTGAGCCCGTCGGCGCACCTTGAGTCCGCCTGGCAGGTAGCCCGAACGGTCCAAGGACGCCGAGGCGCATTCCTCCATCACGGAGTAGATGTGGAGGAGACCGTGGCGGATCTCGTCCTCATCGCGCATCGACTTCTCGTTGACGAGCATGATCTCAGCGACCGACATATCGGTCTCCTTGCAGCGCTGCAGGAGTTCGACGGCCGAGTGGAACGGGTAGGGCAGTTCTTCACTGTAAGCCTGCAGCTTGGCGTCGATGACAGCGTCGGCAACGGCGAACTCGTTGGCGTCATCGGTTCCGGACTCAGCAACAGCCTCGGCGGCCTGCTCCTTCTCACGGAACTCGGTCTCTGAGGTGACGAAGCCGCCGCCCACCGAGTAGTAGGTCTCTTCGGCCATCGTCTTGCCTTCAGCATCGAAGGCGGCAATGGTCATGGCATTCGTGTGGCGGGGCTTGATGGTCAGGGGACGTTTGACCATATCGTTCTCGGTGAAGGCGATCTCGACACCGCCAGCAGCGGCATCCGAGTCCCCGGCCACGTCGCCGAGGAGGATTGTGCCGGTCTCGGACATGCGGGTCCGGCGGGCGGTGAGTTCATTGGCTTCGACGTGCTCGGGAGAACAGCCTTCCAGGCCGATCAGGATGGCGTCAAAGGTGCCGTGTCCGGCACCGGTGGCGGCAAGGGACCCGAAGACATCAACCTTGATGTCTGCAACGGATCCGAGCTTGTCGCCCAGAAGTGTGAGGAAGCTCGATGCCGCTCGCATCGGGCCGACGGTGTGGGAACTCGACGGGCCGATGCCGACGGTAAAGAGATCGAAGACGCTCAGTGGCATGGAAAATACTCCGATTCTTTTCGTGTGATCGATGGGACCGGCCACGGGCCGGATGTTTCAGCTGTGGTCGGTCCCATCGGTCGGAGATTGTGTCAGAGGGAGTTGGCCTCTGCGTAGCCTGCTGCATCCATCACTTCGCCCAGTTCGGTGACGTTGACTTCGAACAGCCAGCCGTCGCCGTAGGGGTCGGAGTTGAGCAGTCCGGGGTTGTCCGTGGCTGCCTCGTTGATGGAGGTGACCTCGCCGGTGACGGGGCAGTAGAGGTCAGAGACCGACTTGGTCGATTCGACCTCGCCACATGTTTCGCCTGCGGTGACGGTGTCGCCGACTTCCGGCAGATCCACGTACACGACCTCGCCGAGGGCGTCAGAGGCGACCGCGGTGATGCCGATCTTCACCGTCTTGCCGACAATGGCGTCGGCACCGGCGTTGATCCACTCGTGCTCAGCGGAGTACGTGAAGTTGTCTGGGAGCGGAGGCAATTCAGCCATGATTGTCCTTTTCTGCTGGTTGACAGCTGTATGGGTGAGCAGGTGCCCCCCAGTGTACGAGCCACCGGGGGCAACAACATCAGGTTCGGTGGATCAGTTCTCGCCGCGTTTGTAGAACGGAAGTTCGGCCACGGTGAATTCGTGGGACTTGCCGCGGATGTCCACGAACACGGATGTGCCCGGATCGCCCAGCCCGCGGTCGAGGAACGCCAGGGCGATGGGGTGTCCCAGCGTCGGCGAGGGCTGTCCGGAGGTGATGGTTCCGACGGCAGTGCCGTCCTCGGCACCGACCTCATCTGCAGAAGCGAAGATGGTTGCCCCGGACCGTGCGGCGCGGCGGCCAGCGGAGGTGAGGCCGACGAGCACGCGTGCCGGTTCGGTCTCCCCCAGCTTGGCCAACGCGTCACGAGCTACGAAGTTCTCCTTCGTTTTGAACCCGATCATGCGGCCTAGACCCACGTCGTAGGGCGAGGTCTCGAGGCTGAGTTCGTTGCCGTAGAGCGGCATGCCCGCTTCTAGGCGCAACGAATCACGCGAGGCCAGGCCGCAGGGCACGAGGCCGTAGTCGACTCCCGCGGTTGTCAGGGTCTCCCACAAACGCTCGGCTGCGATGTTGGGAATGTAGAGTTCGAAGCCGTCCTCGCCTGTGTAGCCGGTGCGCGCGAGCATCAGGTCGATGCCCGCGATCGTCAGCGGCATCCATGCGTAGTACTTCAGCTCCCGGACCGCCTCGCCGACGGTGATCCCTGTCGAGTTCACCGAGGAATCATCGCCGGAGCCGTCGACGGCCGCATCGTTGGCCGTCGATCCGTCCGCCGAGGTGGTCGCGGGCCCGAATTCCCCATGTGCACCCTCGTCGAGGGCCCGAAGGATGATGGCCGCGGAGTTCGGCCCCTGCACGGCGATGAGTGCCGTGTCCTCTGACTCGTCGAAGAGTTTGGCATCGGCACCTGGGGACTCCCCCTGCAGGAAGTTCTGCAGGCGTTCCTTCAAGGTCGCGACGACGGTCGGGGTGTTCGAGGCGTTCGGGACGATGAGGAACTCTTCGTCAGCGATCCGGTAGGTGATGAGGTCGTCGAGGATGTAGCCGGCTTCGTTGACCAGCACACCGTACTTGGCTTTGCCGATCTTCATCTTCGAGTACTTCGCCACGAGCGCGTAGTCGAGGAAAGCGGCGGCATCGGAGCCGGTGAGGCGGACTTCTCCCATATGGGAGAGGTCGAAGATTCCCGCGGCCTCACGCACGGCTCGGTGCTCGGCCAGTTCGGATCCGTACTTCAGCGGCATGTCCCATCCGCCGAAGTCGGTGAAAGATGCACCCAGCTGCTCATGGATTCCGTGCAGTGGGGTCTCGCGCGTCGAATTCTCGGTACTCATCAGTCGTCCTCTCCATCGTTGACCTCGAAGGCCTCTGGCGGTGGGCAGGTGCACACCAGGTTGCGGTCGCCATAAGCACCGTCGATGCGGCTGACCGGCGGGAAGTACTTGGTCTGACGCAATCCCTTGACCGGGAACACAGCGGTGTCGCGGGAGTACTTGGCATCCCAGTCATCCATCACGACGGTGGCTGGGTGTGGGGCACCGGCCAACGGCGACTCCTCGTAGGTGTACTGGTCGCCGATCGAATCGATCTCGGCTCGGATGACGCGCATGGCCTCGATGAAGCGATCGAGTTCGTCCTTGTCCTCGGACTCGGTCGGTTCGACCATCAGGGTCCCGGGGACCGGGAACGCCAGGGTCGGGGCGTGGAAACCGAAGTCGATGAGGCGTTTGGCCACATCCTCGGCGGTCACGCCCGACTTCGCTGTGGCCTCGCGCAGGTCGAGGATGGTTTCGTGGCCGACGAGTCCGTGCTCACCGGAGTAGAGAATGGGGAACACATCGTGGAGCTTGGCCGCCAGGTAGTTCGCCCCCAGCAGTGCTGCACGCGAGGCCTCGCGCAGTCCGTCGCCGCCCATCAGCTCAAGGTAGGCGAAGCTGATCGGCAGGACGCCGGCGGAGCCGAACATCGAGGCCGAGATCGGCAGTTCGTGGGCATCCTCGGCACCGGCCACGAGTTCGGCCGCGGTGGGATCGCCGGGCAGGTACGGGGCGAGGTGTTCGCGCACCGCGACCGGTCCGACACCGGGTCCGCCGCCACCGTGGGGGATGCAGAAGGTCTTGTGCAGGTTGAGGTGGGAGACGTCGCCGCCGAACTCGCCGGGCTTGGCCAGACCGACCATGGCGTTGAGGTTCGCACCATCGACGTAGACCTGGCCGCCGGCTGCGTGGATCTTCTCGCAGACGTCGCGGACCTCGGACTCGAAGATTCCGTTGGTCGACGGGTAGGTGATCATGATCGCAGCGAGATTGTCCGCGTTCTTCTCGATCTTCGCGTCGAGGTCGGCCATGTCGACCGAGCCGTCCTCGGCGGTCGCGATGACCTGGACCTTGAGTCCGGCCAGGACCGCAGATGCGGCGTTGGTGCCGTGAGCCGACTGCGGGATGAGGACCACGTCGCGGTTGGCCTCACCGTTGGCCACATGGAAGTTGCGGATCGCCAGCAGCCCGGCCAGCTCACCCTGAGAGCCTGCATTGGGCTGCAGGGACACACGGTCATAGCCGGTGACCTCGACGAGCGAGTTCTCCAGACGGGTGATGAGGTTTCGCCAGCCATGAGTCTGCTCGACGGGGGCGAAGGGGTGGATGGAAGCGAACTCCGGCCAGGTGATGGGTTCCATCTCCGCCGCGGCGTTGAGCTTCATCGTGCACGAGCCGAGCGGGATCATGGTCCGATCCAACGCCAGGTCCCGGTCAGCGAGGGTGCGCAGGTAGCGCATCATCGAGGTCTCGGACCCGTGTGCGCTGAAGACGGGGTGGGTGAGGAACTCGGTATCGCGGTGGAAGGTCGCGTCGAAGGCTGGGGTCGGAACATGGTTGGCACCGAATGTCCCCGCCGAGGCGGCTTCGAAGTCCGCTTCATCGATGCGGGCAATGATTCCCAGGGCTTCAAGCAGTCCGTTGGCATCGGCGACCGAGTGTGGTTCGCCGAAGGAGACGCCGATGGTGGAGTCGTCGATGACGCGGATATTGAAACCGGCGCGTTCGGACACGACTCTGGCTGCTTCTGCGTCGGCGACGCGGATGGCCACGGTGTCGAAGAATTCGCGGCTGACCACCTCGGCGCCGGGTGCGGTGTCCGCGCACGCTCCGAAGGCCTGGGCCAGGCGGTGGATGCGGGAGGCGATGCGGGTCAGGCCGACGGGGCCGTGATAGACGGCGTACATGGAGGCCACGTTGGCCAGCAGTGCCTGCGCGGTGCAGATGTTGGACGTCGCCTTCTGGCGGCGGATGTGCTGCTCACGGGTCTGCAGGGCCAGGCGGTAACCGGGTTTGCCCTGGGAATCTTTGGAGACACCGACGAGGCGGCCGGGCAGCTGGCGCTGGAGGCCGGACTTCACGGCCATGAAGCCGGCGTGGGGTCCGCCGAAGAACAGGGGAACACCGAAGCGCTGGGCCGAGCCCACGGAGATGTCGGCGCCCTGGGAGGCGGAATCCTTGAGCAGGGTCAGGGCCAGGAGGTCGGCGTCGAAGGTCACAAGTGCGCCGCGATCGTGGGCGCCGTCCACGGCTTCGGTGAAGTCGCGGATGACTCCGGTGGTGCCGGGCTGGGCACAGACGATGCCGAAGATATCTTCGCCTACGAGGCCTTTGGCCAGGTCAGCGACGGTGACGCGGAAGTCCATAGCCTTCGCGCGGGCACGGACGACGGCGATGGTCTGCGGATGGAGTTCGGAGTCGAGGACGACGGTCGTCCCCTTCTTCACTGCTCGACGCATGAGGAGGACGGCCTCGGCGACGGCGGTGGCCTCATCGAGGAGGGAGGCGTTGGCGATGTCGAGGCCGGTGAGGTCCTGGACGACCTGCTGGAAGTTGAGCAGCGCTTCGAGGCGGCCCTGGGAGATTTCGGGCTGGTACGGGGTGTAAGCGGTGTACCAGGCGGGGTTCTCGACCAGGTTGCGGCGGATGACGGCCGGGGTGATCGTGTCGTAGTAGCCCTGGCCGATCATCTGCGTGCGCATGACGTTCTGGCCGGCGATCGCGCGGAGGTCACCGAGGACCTCGGCTTCGGAGCGGCCCGTGGGCAGGTCGAGTCCGTCGATCTGAATGGATTCTGGGATGGCTGCGGCCGACAGTGCTTCGAGGGAGTCGTAGCCGAGTTCGGCCAGCATGGCCGCGGTGTCGTCGGCGCGGGGACCGATATGCCGGTCGGAGAAGGGGCGTTCGGTGTCTCCGGTGGGTGCCGTGGTGTGCGCGAGTGAACTTGTGTGGGCGAGTGAACTGGTCAATTGCCGTCCTTGGGTCGGTGTCGCGCCCGCCTATGGAGGACGCACTGAGCAGTGGCGGTCCTCCCCGATCTGTCGGACGCGATCCTCCGTTACGCTGTGCGCACTGTGGCACGGCGAGCCGGAGTCGGCTCCTTCAGATATGCCTGCAATCGGTGGTACTGGGCCTGAGAGTTTCCCGGGGAGGGAATTGCACCTACGGCGCTGCTTCGCACTGTTCGGGCAACCGGTGGTTGCGACAGTTGAGCAGCTCTCCCACGTCATGTCTTAACGGCAGTATTCAATTGTGTGGTTTTGCGTGTTGCTGCTGTGGCTATATTCCTATAGCTGGTGTGGCTATGAACTTATGGGGCCAAGTCTAGTGTCTGCGATCACGGCGGACAAACACCGTGATGGAGCGCGGTTACCCGTGAGTCGGCCGTTCCGATCGGTGAGTCGGCTGTTCCGTTCGTGGTTGTGGGCTCGCGTGCGATTCTGTCGAGGAAATCGCACGCGAGCCCACACTGACGGAGTCAGCAGATCAGGCCTTTCCGCCGGCGGAGAACCGCATCAAATCTCTGCGAGGTCCTTGCCCTTGGTCTCCGGCAGCAGGGCCACGGCGGCGACCGTGCCAAGGCACAGCAGGATCACCCAGCCGCTGGAGAGCCAACTGAGATCGAGCGAATTGAACAGCCCGTTGAGATAGGGCGCCGTTCCACCGAAGACTGCGACGGACACCGAATAGGCGAAGCCGATGCCCTGGGTCCTCACCTTTGTCGGGAATGCTTCTGAAAGCACCGCGGACAACAGCGCACCGGACATCGCGACGATGAGAAGCGCAAAGGAGGAGGCAACGAACAGAGTCCATCCCGCCGAGGTGATCATGGCCATGAGCGGAAACTGGAAGACGGCCATGAGGAGACCGAAGCCGATGATGACCGGGCGACGGCCGATCTTATCCGAGAGTGCTCCCCAGAACGGCAGGGAGATGAGCGCAATGATCTGCGCGCCGACCGTGGCCCAGTAGGCCGTCTGCGCGTCCATGCCGCGTTCGGTGATCGCCAATGTCGACGCGTAGGACGACCATGTGTAGTGGGCTGCGGTGATGCCGGAGGTCATCAGGACGACGAGGACGATGGCGCGGGCAACTCGTCGGCGATCGAGCGGCACGACCTCAGCTGTGTCGGCCACCTCGGCTTCGAACACGTCGCTTTCAACCATGCCTCGGCGCATATAGAGGGCAACCAGCGCGAGCAGACCGCCGAGTGCGAAGGGGATCCTCCATGCCCAGTCGCCGACGGCGGCTTCGGAGAAGACGTTCGTGATGATGCCGCCGATGGTGTAGGCGAGCACGGATCCGCCGAAGATCGCAACGAAGACGATGCTGCCCCAGAAACCACGTCGATGAGCAGGAGCGATCTCCGCGATATAGGAGTTCGCGGTCGCCGATTCACCTCCGTGGGCAAAGCCCTGGGCCATGCGAACCAGAAGGAGCATGATCGAGGCGAGGATGCCAATCTGCCCGTACCCGGGCATGATCGCAATGAGGAATGATCCTCCGGCCATGATGAGCATGGTGACGATGAGGACGAATTTCCGGCCCTTTCGGTCAGCGATCTTGCCGAACACGATTCCGCCCAGCGGCCGCATCAGAAATCCGACTGCGAAGACGCCGAGCGTGGCAAGGACCGATGACACCTTGTCATCACTGTTGAACATGGCTGCGGCTATGAATGGAGTGAACACCGCATAGGCGCTCCATTCGTACCACTCGAGAACATTGCCGATGGTGCTGGCGAAGACCGAACGCCTCTTCAGATGCAGAGGCGCCGTTGCCGCTGCTGCTTGTGCTGTCATTTCTCTACCTTTCGAGGTTCTTCGAGATCGCCGAGGCGGACTCGAGGAGCAGTGGAACACCCTGTTTGAGTGAACCGGTGAAGTCGCCGGCGGCCGGGGCTTCGCCCGAGAGCCAGCGCGTGTAGATCGCTTCGCTGAAGATCGCTGCCTTCCACAGCGCAAGGGTCTGGTACCAAGGCAGTCCGGAGAGGTCGAGGCCCGTCCGCTCCTGATACCTCTGTGTCATCTGTGCACGGTTGAGGAATCCGTCTTTTCTGGTCACAGGCGTGAGATCCATGATCGTCTGGGGATAGTTCGGATCTGCGTAGGTCGCGGTGAAATACCCCAGGTCCGCCAATGGATCCCCCAGCGTCGACATCTCCCAGTCGAGGATCGCGGCCACTTCGATCGGCCGGTCCGGCTTGATCATCGCGTTGCCGGCCCGGTAGTCACCGTGGACCACCGAGTGACGCTGCGTCTCTGGTCGGTTGTCCTCCAACCATTGACCGATGCGGGCGACCTCGGGCAGGGAGCGTGTCGTGTTCTGGACCCACAGTGAGGAGAACAGAGCCACCTGTCGCTTGAGGTATCCGTCCGGACGTCCGAGAGCCGCCACATCGGGGACGGTCACGTCCACGCTGTGCAGAGACGCCAACTGATCGACGAGGATCTCACTGAACCGCTGCCTGTCGATGCGCTCATCGAGGATCGCCGGAAGTTCATCGGTGACGACGAGGCCGTCGACGAAGTCCATGATGTAGAACGGGACGCCCAACACTGACTTGTCCTCGCAGACCTGCAGGATCCGTGGAACGTCGACTCCTTGGGCACCGAGCGCTATCTGAATCTTCGCCTCGCGCACCATGTCATGGGTCGATTTCGGAATCGGCGGCCTGGGTCCGCGTCGCAGGACAACATCAGCGTCACCTCGGCGAATCCGGTACGTGACATTCGACTGTCCCTCTCCGATTCTCGACCATTGCAGCCGACCGCTGCCGATCCCGCAGGCGTCGAAGTACTCCGTGAGCGGCTCGGTGACGAGCAATGGCGGCGCCGGGAGTTCGGCGGCTTCAGCGAAGGTATCGACGACATCGACGAGGGTTGCGCTCAATTGGCACCTCCAACGACATCGCGACGTGGCTCGCCTGCGGCGACTTCCTTCCGCCGCTTCGACGAGGCCCGGCGTGAGATCGCGAATTTGTGCGTCTCGGTGGCGCCGTCGTAGATGCGGAAGGGGCGGACTTCGTTGAGGTACTGGATGAGCGGAAGTTCATCGGAAACTCCGTCGCCTCCGCACAGCTGCACAGCTCGATCGATGACTCGGTACACGGCCTCCGAACAGTAGACCTTGGCGATCGAGGACAAGGAGTTCGCCTCCTTCTGATCTGATTCGAGTACGAGCCCGGTCTTCGTGATCATGGCATCAGCGGTTTCGATGTCGATGACCGACTGTGCGATCAGCTCCTGAGCAAGTCCTTGACGCGCCAGAATGTCTCCGAAGACCTCGCGGTGCTCACACCGATCGAGCGCAGTGTCGAGGGCGCGACGAGCAAGACCTAACCACCGCATGCAGTGAGTGAGTCGAGCCGGTGCCAGACGGACCTGGGCGTAGTCGAATCCCTTCCCAGGAGCACCGAGAACTGCGGATTCTGGGACGCGCACATCGGTGAAGTGGACGTAGGGGTGACCGCCAGCGATTGTCCGGTCGACGGTGTGGATCGACCGGCCCACCTCGATGCCGGGAGTGTCTCGGTCGACGAGGAACATCGTCGCCGACTGCCCTCTTCCCGAAGCTCCCTCTCCCTGGGACGCACTCGATTCCGTGGCGACCATGACGATGAAGAAACTCGAGAGTTCGGCCCCGGAGATGAAGCGCTTGTCACCGTTGATGACCCAGTCTTCGCCATCTCTGATTGCCGAGGTGGCCAAGGCGGCCGGGTCCGACCCGGTGCCGGGATGCGGTTCGGTCATCGCGAAGGACGATCGGACATCGCCGGAGGCCAGCGGTGCCAGGTAGCGCTGCTTCTGCTCGTCGGTGGCGATGAGCCCGAGCATGTGCATATTGCCTTCATCGGGGGCCATGCAGTTGAGGACGGCGGGTCCGATCGGCGAGTATCCAGCTTCCTGGAAGATCGGCGACCAGTGCTTGATCGGCACACCCTGGCCACCCCATTCCTTGGCCACATGGGGTGCGAAGACACCGGCAGACTTCGCCTTGGCCTGCAGCTCCAGACGCACTTCTTCGTCGAGATAGACCCCCGGCCGAGGCTCGGCAGGAATGACGACCTCACGGATGAAGGTCCTGGTTCGGAGCCGCAGCGCCTCGACTTCGGTGGGCAATGCGGTCATGCTGTTCCTCCTGCGGTGATGAGTCCGCCGTCGGCGGTCAGTACCTGTGCGGTGATCCAATCGGCGTCGGATGAGGCCAGATACGCCACCGCTGCTGCGATGTCGTCCGGGGTGCCGAGGCGTTTGAGCGGGTAGGCCTCGGCGACTTCCTTCTCCTTGCCTTCGTAGAGGGCGGTGGCGAAGTTCGTCTTGACCACGGCCGGGGCCACGGCGTTGACGCGGATGTCGGGCCCGAGTTCGACTGCCAGGGTTCTGGTCAGGTGGGAGACGGCGGCTTTGGAGATTCCGTAGAGGCCGATGCCGGGGCTGGGTACCTCGCCGGTGACGGAGGAGACGCTGACGATCCGCCCCTTGTTCTCCCGGAATTCCAGTTCTTCGTGATGGACCGCGTTCTGGATCCAAGCGAGGGTACCGAGGACATTAACGTCGAGGACCTTGCGGGCCGCGTCGAGGTCGAGGTCGATCATCGATCCGTAAACGGGGTTGATCCCGACGTTCGTGACCAGAACGTCGAGCCGACCGTATGTGGCGGCGATGGTGTCGAATACTTCCGCGCGGTGATCGGCGTCGTCGGATTTTCCGGTGATGCCGACTGCAGTTCCTTCTGGGAAGGACTCGACCGCCTCGGCGAGGGCCTCGGGTTTGCGCGCGGTGATCACCACCTTGGCACCCTCGGCCTGGAGCCGCTTGGCGATCCCAAGTCCAATGCCACGGCTGGCTCCGGTCACCAGGGCAACCTGGCCTTCGAAGCGACGGCCGATACTTGCCTCAGTCATAAGTTCTCCTGTCATCATGGTCAGTACTTCGGCGCGCCCTGGCCGCGCAGCAGCCTGCGTTGGATCTTTCCGGTATGTGTTTTGGGCAGGTCGCCGATGATGTGAACGGTTCTCGGGTATTTGTATGCCGCAAGCCGTTCCTTCGTGAAGGCGATGAGATCGTCACCTGTGGTGGCTTCTCCCGCGCGCAGCGAGACGAAGGCGACGACCGTCTCACCTCGATATTCGTCGGGCTCTCCGACCACAGCGGCCTCGAGTACGGCAGGATGTTCGTAGAGGACGTCCTCGACCTCTCGCGGCCACACCTTGTAGCCCGAAGCGTTGATCTGGTCCTTTATCCGATCGACCAGGTAGATCCATCCGGCGTCGTCAATGACGGCGACATCGCCGGTGCGCAGCCATCCGTCGTCGAAGGCTGTTTCGTTTGCCTCGGGCTTGTTGAGGTAGCCGGGAGTGATCTGCGGACCGCGGAGTTCGAGTTCACCCGCACTGCCGTCGGTGACGACATGCTGGTCGACGATGTCGACGACTCGCGCTTCCAGACCGGGGAAGGGGACCCCGATGGCTAGGGTGTCTGTGGCTGGATCCACAGGGGCCTCGGTGTTCGGTGGAACTCCGATGACCGCCGAGGCGGTTTCGGTCATTCCGTAGATGTTGTGGATATAGTGTCCGAACTTCTTCCGGAACCGATCGACCGTGGCCGGTGGTACAGGAGCGCCGCCGGAGTAGAGGAAGCGAATGCTTGTCAGGTCCGCCGAGGAGGCTGTGGGGTGTTCGAGCAGCGCGTTGTACACGGTGATCGAGCCGATGGTCACAGTGACCTCGTAGTCACGAATGGCCGCAACGATCTTGTCGGCATCGACGCGACCGGTGAACGCAAGGGTGATCGGGAAGACCAGTGAGGTTGCGGCGCAGGCAACAGCTCCCGTGATGTGGAAGAGCGGTGCGACAGCAAGCATCACGTCTTGCTCGCCCAGCCCGAGCCACTGCCCGTACCCCATAGCCACGCTCATCACATTCCGGTGGGTGGCCACCGATCCCTTCGCCGGTCCTGTGGTGCCGGATGTGTAGGTGAGCAGGGCAGAGTCGTCGAGTCCAGGCAGCAGGTCTTCGCGTCTGGTCGAGCCTGCCCGGTGCGCGTCGAGGAACGTCTGCCACGAGTCGATGTCGACGCCCGTGCTGCCAGCGGGCGCCTGCGCCGAAGGGGTGGGTACGGTTGCAGCAGTCGGTTCGATGCTCTCCGTCGAGTATTCGCCATCCGTGGTGGTGAGCACCCAACTCACGGAGCTGTCGGTAACGGTCTGCACCAAAGATTCGCGGTCCCCTTCATCGCAGATGACCGCTGCTGCCTGGGAGTCATCGACGAGCGCCCGCAGTTCACGCCCCCGGTACATGGGGTTGAGGACGAGCGGGACGACACCGAGCTTCCACGCGGCCAGCAGAGCCACCGCGAACTGCGGAACGTTCTGCAGATAGATTCCGATGACGGTGGACTTCCCGAAGCCCCGGGCGAGGAATCCGGCCGCGAGGGCCTCAGCATCCCTATCGATGTCCGCGGTGGTGAAGCTGCGGTGCTGATAGACGATGGCAGTCTGCGCAGGGCTCCTGTCGACACGGGCGTTCCAGGCATGCGCCACCGATACCTCGCGGACATCCGGGTCGAGGCCGACACCCGCAGGATAGAGCTGTGTCCACACGTGCGACGAGGCGGGGGCCGCATCAGCGGCGTTCAGGCATTCATTCGTCATCGAACATCCATTCCTGGTCTGGAGGCTTTCGGTAGGACCGACCGAGCGATCGCTCGGTATTGCCTGTATCCTAGGTCACAGGGACCGAAAGGCACAAGAGAGTCGACTGCGCATCGCTGCGGGAGCGTCGACACTCAGCCCATGAGTACCCGTAGATTAGGACTGGAAGCAGTCATCGCCGTTCGCTTGAGACAAGGAATTTTCGTGGGCAGTTGGAGAAATTATCAGACGCCGTTGCTTCCTCCGATCCTGCAGGCGGCGCTGGAGAACTTCGTTCACGGCGGCTTCCACGGAACCAGCATTCGCCAGCTTGCTCATGCGGCGGGCCTCTCCGTTCCCGGTCTCTACCACCACTATGAATCGAAGCAGGCGATCCTGGCGGAGATCGACAGGCTGGCGATGACGGATCTCTGGTCGCGCAGCGTCGAGGCCCTGTCAGATGGACCGCAGGAGCCCCTCGCCCGGTTCGAGCGTCTCGTCGAATGCCTGCTGCTTTTCCACGCTCAGCAATCAGACATCGCCTTCATCGCGTTCAGCGAGATCCGCAGTCTGCAGGGCGAATCGCGGAACGCACATATTGCCGCACGTGACCGTCAACAGCAGCTTCTCAACGATGTGGTCGCCGAATGCGTCTCCGACGGCACTTTCGCGACGGAATTCCCGCGGGATGCTTCCCGCGCCATCACCACTATCTGCACCGGCGTATCCCAGTGGTACCGCCCCGGCGGCGAGCTCGATCCAGCCGGAGTGGCCGAGCGGTATGGCAGAATCTGCCGCCACGCGGCAGGACAGCCCGGCTCAGACCATCAGTCCGCGTCAGACTATCCGCACTGAACACCTTCTTGTGGCGGAGTAACGACCATTCCTCCACAGTCAATTCAGTCAGAGGGGCCAATTCTCCTCAGCGAACGAGGAGAATCAGGCGCTGCCGCCGGCGGTGATTACTCCCCCATCGGCAGTGAGCACCTGGGCGGTGATCCAGTCGGCGTCCGAGGACGCCAGGTAGGCCACGGCAGCGGCGATGTCCTCGGGAGTTCCGAGACGCTTGGCCGGATAAGCAGAGGAGACTTCCTCTTCCCTGCCTTCATAGAGAGCGGTGGCGAAGTTAGTCTTCACCACGGCAGGAGCAACGGCGTTGACCCGGATGTCCGGACCGAGCTCGACGGCCAGTGACTTCGTCAGGTGCGAGACTGCGGCCTTTGAGATGCCGTAGAAGGAGATTCCGGGGCTGGGCACCTGACCGGCCACCGAGGAGATGCTCACGACCCGTCCCTTGTTCTCACGGAAGCCCAGCTTCTCGTGATGGACTGCCTCCTGCACCCAGGCGAGCGTGCCGATGACGTTGACGTCGAGGATCTTGCGAGCGGCATCGAGGTCAAGGTCAATGAGCGGACCGTAGACCGGGTTGATTCCCACGTTCGTGACCAGCACATCGAGTCGACCGAACTTCTCCGCGATCGTGTCATAGACCTCCGCGCGGTGCTTGGGGTCGTCGGACTTCCCCGCAATGGCCAGGGCAGTGCCTTCGGGCAACTGCGCGACCGCCTCGGCGAGGGCCTCGGGTTTGCGGGCGGTGAGGACGACGGTGGCACCTTCGGCCTGCAGTCGCTTGGCGATGCCGAGTCCGATTCCACGACTGGCACCGGTGATGAGTGCGACCTGACCGGCGAATCGCTTGCCGAAATGGGCCTGGGCTTGGGTGCTGGCGTGTTCTGTCATGCGTGAACTCCATCGTCCGTCGAGTTAACCGAGCGTTCGCTCAGTGCTTTGTTTGTATCGTAGGCAGGAGCGACCGACAATCACAAGGACGAGTTGGCCGGCAGCATCAGGAGATGACGGATGAGCCGATTAGAGCAGACCCTCGACCTGGGCCCGGCCGAGCTGTTCCCGATGGCAAGGGATGCGATCCTGACGTGGAAGCTGCAGGAGTCTGCCGGTGTCATCGCGCGTCCTTCGCGCCGCGTGCATCCCGGCCAGATCATCGACCTGTGGCTCAACCCGGTCTGGCCATCGGCGCCGAGGCGGTGGCGCGGCCGGGATCTGGTGCTGCCGGTGGGATCGTGCATCGTTCTCGAGGTCATCGACGCAGAATCTGCGGCGGGCTTCGTCTACCGCACTCTGCCCGGGCACCTCGAGTCGGGGGAGCAGACGTTCCTCGTGTCCCTCGGATCAGACGGTCGCCTTGGCGTCTCCATCACTTCGGAATCCGTTCCCGGACACCCACTGCTGAGAGCCTTCGCTCCGATGTCCGTTGCAGCGCAGCGGATGATGGCCCGGCGATACGCCGCTGGACTGAAGCGGATGCTCGCCCCTCGATACCATGGCGATCATGACTGAAGCTCAGCTACGTGCGATGAGATCGGCCTCCTCACTGCTGGGGCGAGAGCTCACGTTCCTTGAAGAGTTCACCGGCGGTCAGCACGCGACCACCATCCTCACTACAGACGGTGAGAACGAACTGGTGGTTCGAGCCTTTACGGCACACCACGATGCGGCCGTCCGGGAAGCCGAGATCTTAGAGAGACTATCCGCACTTGGCGTCTGGGTCCCTCACCTGGTCGCGGCCAGCACCGAACTCGAGAATCCCCTCATCGTCACCTCACGGGTTGTCGGCAGTACGCCGCCTCCTGGCCTCTCGCCGATGACGATGGCCACGGAAATGGCGGCTGCACTCGTGCACATTCACGAAATCGATGGCACCGGACTGCGACCGACTCCAGCAGAACCTCCTCGTGGGCATGCTCCGATCATCAAGCGAGCCCAACAGGAATGGGACCGCCTGGGCATGAACGAGGCCGTGCTCACCCATTCAGATTTCTGGTGCGGAAATGCGCTCTGGGAGGGGGATCGCCTCACCGGAGTGGTCGATTGGTCAGGCGCCAGATGCGGCCCACCCGGTGTCGACGTCGCCTGGTGCCGACAAGATCTCGTCCTCCTCGGCTCCCCCGAGGCGGCTGAACTCTTTCTCGCAGAGTACGAACGACTCCTGGGCCGCCCGATCAGCGATATCAACGCCTGGGATGTGCAAGCCGCCGCTCGGGCACACGACCGCGTCGAGACCTGGCTGCCGAACTATCGCGGGATCGGACGGACCGACATCACTGCGAAGCTGCTGCGCGAGCGCCTCGATGCCTGGAACGCGACGTTGTGATCCGCGGGGCGAGCACGTCCGGAGTGGTCTAGCCCACTGTCGGCAAGACCTCCTCGGCGAGGTCGATCACTACGTCCAGGGCGGCCTTGCCATGATCGGTCCGGTGCGCCAGGTACAGAGTCGAGGGATCCTGCTCGATGTCGAGGGGCACGGCCACGGTTCCCGCCTCACGCGTATTCGCCGAGACCGAGTCGAAGGTGATCGAGATACCCAGTCCTGCTGCAACAAGGGCTCCGATCGTCTGCGAATCCGGCGCCGCCTGAGCCAGGCGAGGCGTGAAGCCGGCCTCGTGGCATAGTCGTAGGGTGTTCTCTCGCAGCGTCGAGCTGGGATGGGCAGGCAGGGTGATGAAGTCTTCGTCAGCGAGTTCGTCCACGCGCAGGGAGGAACGTTTTGCCAGCCGGTGGCCTTCGGGCAGGGCGGCGCACAGGCGCTCGATCATGACCGGTCGACCCGTCACCCCCGGTGGCTGCTTGCCCCATCTGACCAAGGCGAGATCAAGGGTTCCGTCGACCAGCCCGGCTAGGCCTTCCTCGGCGAAGACATTGGACTCGAGGCTGAAGACGATGCCCGGATTCCGTCCTCGCGAGGCTGTCACCAGGGCAGCGGCCAGAGCCCGCGAGGATGACCTGGCAAAACCGAAGCTGATGCGCCCGGTCTCCCCCGCTGCCGCCCGCTGGACGGAATCGACCGCAAGACCCTGGTATTCGAGCATTTTTCTCGCAGGTTCGATCAGCGCCTCACCCTCCGGCGAGAGTCTCACATTCCGGGTCGTGCGCTGAAACAGGGAGACCCCGAGCTCGTCCTCGAGAGCACGGATCGTGCGACTCAGCGGAGGTTGGAGCACACCCAGCCGCGCAGCGGCACGGCCGAAGTGCAGCTCCTCGGCGACGGCGAGAAAGGCACGCACCTGCTGAATCTCCATCATGTTCTGCTCTCCATCTACCTACGACCGCACACAGATCCTGCATTCGCTTAAATACCATTACAGATAACAATCACTTCTCATTATTACTCATATTGCTATATTGTGGGGTGAAACACTCTGAGGAACCTCAGAGTCGAGCAGAATCACCGGGAGCGTTCATCGATGAATGGCGAGACAGCCACGAGCCAGGCACCAGCTGATCACGGGACGACCGCGAGAGATCAGGCCGCGTCCATCGCCGATTTCCTCCCACGCGCCGGCAACGGTCCTCTCTCGGGCCAAGTCGTCGTCGATTTCTCCCGTGTCCTCGCCGGCCCCTATTCCACAATGATGCTCGCCGACCTCGGCGCCACGGTCATCAAGGTCGAAGGCCCAGGTGGTGACGACACGAGGAACTGGAGCCCACCGGTCCGCGATGACGATGCCACCTACTATCTGTCGATCAATCGGAACAAGTTCGACATCGTGCTCGACTTCTCCGATGCCGATGAACTTTCCGTGGCGCAGAAGCTCGCGGCCCGTGCCGACATCATCGTCGAGAATTTCAAACCGGGAGGTCTGAAGAAGTTCGGCCTCGACTACGACTCGGTCTCCACCTCTAACCCCGTGCCCAACGCAGAGGTCATCTATGCCTCTGTCACCGGATTCGGCGCCCACAATGCGCTGCCCAGCTACGATCTGCTCGTCCAGGCCATGTCCGGGTTCATGAGCGTCACCGGCAGCCCCGACGGCTCCCCCTACCGTGCTGGCGTCGCGGTCTTCGACGTCATCACCGGTCTGCACACGACGATCGGGATCATGGCCGCAATCCAGCACAAGAACCTCACCGGCGAGGGCCAGCTGGTCGAAACCAACCTCATGTCCTCCGCGATGTCGGGCCTGGCGAACCAGTCCGGAGCCTATGCCGCCGCAGGTGTGACACCGACGCGCATGGGCAACGCCCACCCCAGCCTCTACCCGTACCAGCCGATGGCCACGAAGGACGGCGAACTCATCGTCGCCGCAGCCAACGACGGCCAGTTCGCCGCCCTCGCCACAGCCCTCGGGCGACCAGACTGGGCCGAAGACGAACGCTTCGCAAAGGCCAAGACCCGCAACGCCAACCGTGACGAACTCGAACCCGAACTTCTCGAAGCCCTGCAGCAGCACACGGCCCAGGAATGGTTTGAGAAGCTCACGGCCGTGGGCCTGCCCTGCGCCCCGATCAACTCGATCTCCCAAGGAGTCGAGCGCGCCCGGGATCTCGGCCTCGACCCGATCGTCGAGACCGGTCAAGGCGAGCGCATCATTCCCACGATCCGCAACCCGATCCGGCTGGCGAAGTCCGAGGTCTCCTACGACCTCGCACCACCGGAACTCGGGGCCGACTCCGATCAGGTCCGCGCCTGGATCGACAGCCTCTAGCACCACGTCAACTCACAAGGAGAACGAAGCATGGATACTTCTGAACTGGATGACGTCCTCTCGATCGTCCGCGAATTCGTCCGCGAGAAGGTCGTCCCCATCGAACTCGAAATCGAGGCCGACGACGCCATCCCGGAGTCGATCATCAAGGAATCCGCCGAAATGGGTCTCTTCGGCTGGGCGCTGCCCGAGGAGTACGGCGGGCTGGGCATGAATGCCGAACAGGACGCGCAGCTGGCAATGGAGCTCGGCTATACGACACCGGCGTTCCGGTCCGTCTTCGGCACGAACAACGGCATCGCCGGGCAGGTCCTGGTCAACTACGGCACCGACGAGCAGAAGAGTCAATGGCTGCCGCAGCTGACCTCGGGCGATGTCGTCGCCTCCTTCGCTCTGACCGAATCCGAGGCCGGATCCGACCCCTCGGGCATGCGCACCAGAGCCGTACGCGAGGGCGACGACTACGTCATCAACGGCAGCAAGCGCTTCATCACCAACGCCGAGTCCTCCGACGTGCTCATGGTCTTCGCCCGCACCGACCCGAACGCGCGGGGTTCGAAGGGCATCTCCGTCTTCCTCGTCCCGACGAAGACGGCCGGCGTCACGGTCGGAACCCATGACAACAAGATGGGCCAGGCCGGTGCCTGGACCTCGGAGATCTTCTTCGACGACGTCCGTGTGCCCGCCGCCAACCTCATCGGCGGTGAGGAGGAGAAGGGCTTCTACGCCGCGATGGCCTCGCTGAACAAGGGTCGCCTGCACATCGCCGCGATCTGCGTCGGCCAGGCCACCCGCATCCTCGACGAGTCCGTGAGCTATGCCGCCGAGGCGAAACAGGGTGGAGAGCCCATCGCCCGGTTCCAGCTGATCCAGGCCATGCTCGCCGACATCTACACCGAGGTTGCCGCCGCCAAGACTCTCGTACTCGCCGCTGCGAAACGCTGGGATGCCGATGAGGACCGGAAGCTCGGACCCAGCTCTGCAAAGCTCTTCGCCTCCGAGGCTCTGGGCCGCATTGCCGACAAGGGTGTGCAGATCCAGGGTGGAACGGGCTACATGCGTGAGTCCGCCGTCGAACGCTTCTACCGCCATGCTCGCCTGTTCCGCATCTATGAGGGCACCTCGGAAGTCCAGCGCGTCGTCGTTGCCCGGCAGCTGCTCAAGGGCGCCCACAAACCCCAGTTCAACCTGTAACTCGCCTCCACGCTGAGAAGACACATCCACACGCAAAGAAAGAAGGACCTGATGACCGACGCACCAGCCACCACCGCCTCCACCGCCCAGGGCATCTCCGAGATCCCCGGCCTGCTCACCGGCAAGGTCGCCGTGGTCACCGGCGGCGCCCAGGGGCTCGGCCTGGCCATGGCCCGCAGCCTCGTCAACTCCGGAGCCAAGGTCGTCCTCGGCGATATGAATGAGGAGAGCCTGCAGTCGGCCGTGACCGAACTCGGCGGATCCGACTCTGCCGCCGGGGTCGTGTGCAATGTGGCCTCTCTGGAGAACACACAGAAGCTCGCCGATGCGGCAACGACGACCTTCGGCGGCGTCGACATCTGGGTCAACAATGCCGGCATCACCCGTGACGCGACGATTCGGAAGATGAGCGAGAAGGAGTTCGACGACGTCATCTCCGTCCACCTGCGCGGGACCTGGAACGGGCTCAAGGTCGCCACCGGCCTCATGCGCGAGCAGGACCGCGGCGGGGCGATCGTCAACGTCTCCTCCATCAGCGGCAAGGTCGGCATGCTCGGCCAGTCGAACTACTCAGCGGCGAAGGCCGGCATCGTCGGCATGACCAAGGCTGTGGCCAAGGAGGTCGCGTTCAAGGGCATCCGCATCAATGCGATCCAGCCCGGCTTCATCAACACCGCGATGACCGCGGCCATGCCCCAGCACGCGATCGATTCGAAGCTCGCCGAGATCCCGCTGGGCCGTCCCGGAGCGCCCGAAGAGGTTGCCTCGGTGGTGCTGTTCCTCGCCTCTGGCCTGTCCAGCTACCTCACCGGAACGGTCACCGAGATCTCCGGCGGACGCCACATCTGAGTGCTTCAGCCCCACATCGCGGTCCCCTTGGCGGCCACGTTCCCGTTGTGGTCGACGGCCACGACTACGGTGGTCGAATCATCGGGGTCATGTCCGACGATGACGACCTTCTCATCGACATAGAGCGGTGCTGACGCGGTGAAAGAGAACGACGAGGGGAGGGCATCGTCGCGACGCGCGGTGACGGCGTCGAGCAGCAGCATCCTGGTGAGGGGCCCGTGCACGAGAAGCCCGGGCAGGCCCTCGGTGGAGATCGCCCAATCTTTGTCGTAATGCACCCGGTGAGTGTTGAAGGTCAGCGCAGAGAACCGGAAGAGCTGGCGAGAGTCCAGAGTCAGCTCTTCGGACCATTCACCCACGACAGGACCGTGCTCGAGTGTCCTCCGCGGAGCCGATGACTCGCCGAGGAAGACATCGTGCCACGTTGATTCAACCGCTGGACGACCGCCCACCGAATAGCGGCGTACGATATCGGCAAAGACCAACCGCCCGCTCGCCCCCGTCTTCTCGGTCACGCGTCCAAGCGACGCGGACTGCTCGACGAGGTCACCCACGTGCAGCCGCGCGTAGAAGGTGGTGTCCTCCCCCGCGTACATCCGCCGCGGCAGATCGATGTCGGGGAGCAGATCGTCGCCAGGCGTACCATCGGGCCTCAGCCTCGCAAATGGACTGGAGAACGGGAAATAGAGACCTTCCCATCCGGCAGGGAGATCTGCGCCGGCTGACAGACTCCTGCGCTCGGGCGCGAAGGTGGACCTGTAGTTCTCTGCATTCACCTCACCGAACAGCTCGGTGCGAATCTGCTCCTCTGCCATCTCAGACCACCCCGCTTTCTTTGAGGTCCTCGATCGTCTTCGCGTCGTAGCCAGCAACCTCGGCGAGCACCGCATCGGTATGCTCGCCGAGGCGGTTTGCCACCCTGTTCGTCACCGCAGGCGTCTCGCTGAGCTTGATCGGCTGGCCGAACATCCGCAAGTTTCCGAGACCGCCGTAATCGGCCTCCACGACCATGTCCCGCTCGGCGGTTCCTGGGTCGTCGACGGCCTCTCCGACTGTCCTCAGCGCAGTCAGGGGCACGACGTCTCCGGCGAGCTCCTCAAGCTCACGCTGTGTCCGGTGGCCGAACCATGAATCGATGAGAGGCTTCACCTTGCGCTCGTAGACTTCGACGTCGAATCGTTTGCGCATGGTGTCGATTTCCGGATCTGTGATCGCCTCGGGCGAACCGAAGAGTTCACAGCTGGCTTTCCACAGTTTGTCGGTGTATCCGGCGAAGAAGACTTGACCGTCGGCACAGCCGAAGAGGCCGTACGGTCTTACCCAGGCATGGTCGTTGCCGCTTGGCTCCGCGACCTTCCCGTCGACCGTGTAGTCGACGACAGCGGTCTCAGTAAGTGCAAGGACGCTGTCGACCTGCGCGACGTCAACCGCCTGGCCGGTCCCTCCCTTCTCGACATGCCGGAGCGCTGCGATCGTCCCGATGACGGCGAAGAGTGCGGCGGAGAGATCGCCGATCGTCACTCCGACACGGGCCGGGGGCATCCCCTGGTATCCGTTCATCGACCACAGTCCGCCAGCGGCCTGGGCCGTGCTGTCGAACGCTGGCCTTCTGCTCCGCGAACCCGTCTGGCCATAGCCGGAGATCGAGGTGAAGATCAGCTGTGGGTTGATCCCGCGAAGGACTTCGTATCCAACGCCCAGCTTCTCCATCGTCCCGGGCCGGAAGTTCTCGATGAGGATGTCGGCGTGGCGCACCAGGTCCTTGAGAACCTGGCGCCCCTCATCGTGAGAGAGGTCGATTGTCAGACCGAGCTTCCCACGGTTGTATTGACCGTAATACCCGCTGAATTCCTCGTCGCCGTCAGAAAGGTAGGGAGGAAATCCGCGAGATACATCGGGATCGGCGGGGTTCTCTATTTTGATGACGGTTGCGCCAAGGTCGGCAAGGATCTCTGCCGCGTAGGGGCCCGCAAGAACCCGCGACATGTCAAGGACGGTGACGCCGTCGAGGGCGCCCTCGCCGCCTGCCATCTCTCGGATGAACTCATATGTTGGTTCCATGATCAGTCACTTCCCTGTGATGTCGTCGTAGCCCGTGCGGCGCCGAAGCCCGTCGGCGCCGCACGGATAGTGCTCGTTTCTGGTCGAAGCCTAGGCAGGAATGTCTTCCCCACCAATGTGGCGCCGGCACACACCTTGCGGTGGACTCTGTGACTTCGGCACATGTGACGGCGACCGTGCCCGAGACGGATACCGATGCCCGCGACGGTTCTGTAGTCGCCGCGGTCGAGGTGCAGGCCACACCTGCCGCTGCACCCGTCCGACCAGCTGATTCATAGGTTGTACCAGGTGAAACGTCCTCCCACCATCGTCGCCGCCACCGGCATCTGACGGAGATCCTCGCCAGAGACGGAGAACGGATCTTGTTCAACGAGCACCAGGTCGCCGATAGAGCCCACTTCGACCTCCGACCTGCCCCTCGTCGTCGCGGCGAGCGCCGTATCCAGATCGAGCACCTGTTCGGGGTGCCAGGGTTGGAGGCCGTCGCGGAACCTCGTCACCGCAGCGGACATCCCGATCCACGGGTCGAGAGGAGACACCGGGGCATCAGACCCCAGCCGCATGAGGGCACCGGCCCGTGCAAGGGACCCGAAGGCGAAGGCTCGCTCTGTGCGACCGGCCCAATGCCGGTCGGCCACATCCCGGTCATCCATTGCGTGTTCCGGCTGCACACTCGCGATGAGTCCAAGGGCTCCGAAGCGCTCGAAGTCGGAGGCACTGACCAATTGGGCATGCTCAATCGCTCCCGTCATTCCAAGTTCTTCAAAAGCATCGAGGACTCCGCTGTTCGCACGATCGCCGATCGCGTGGATCGCGGCAGTGATACCAGAGTTCTTCGCCCGGCTCATCACAGCCTCGAGTTCGTCGAGGGGCACGGTTGTCACTCCGCACGCCTGTGGGTGTCCGGCAGTGAGACCGGGATACGGATCCCAACACCAGGCTGTGCGGGTGTTCAGTGACCCATCGACGACAACCTTGAGTGGGCCCATCCGCACCAACCCACGAGAATCGAGCACATCCCCCGTTCGCACGCCGGCGGCGATTGCCGCCTCCAAACGCTCCGGCCATACCGAAACTTCAACTCTGAGCGAATCGACTCCTTCGTCGATTCGTGCAGGCCACAGGGAGAGGTTGTCAGTGTTCTCGAACTCGACGATCCCCACCACCCCCCGTTTGGCGGCAGCCTCTGCCGCCTCACGGTAGTCGCTGACGGTGAGCATCGATGGGTCCTGCAGACCCGTGAGTGCACCAAACCACTCGCCTTCACGAACAAGGCCAGTGGCTGGTTCCGGGCTCACCTTCATGAGCTTCGCCGCTGGCGTATTCACCCACCCGCAGTGCAGATCCTTGCTCACCAGGATCACAGGCAGCTCGGGGGAGACTCGATCGAGGGCTTCGAGCGAAGGCGCATCTGGCCACACTCCGTCTTGAAATCCGTATCCGATGAGGGCTCTGGAGTGCCCTGTTGTGTTCCCGTCTGGATGAGCGACGATCTCGCGGCGCACAATGTCGAGACAGTCGGCAGCGCTCCTTGAGAGTGAGACATCTATGCGCTGCCGTTGAGCCGTCCACTGGGCGAAATGCACGTGGTGATCCCAAAGCCCTGGCAGGAGCCAGCGACCATCGGCGGGATGAGTCTCAATCGGCTCATGGGTCCGTTGTCCCGCCGGCGAGATCGAATCGACCTTTCCTCCGCGGACGAGGACGTCGAACTTGTCAGGCTTCCCAGTCACCGCGACGTCAGTGAGCAGCAGGTCTTCACTTGCCTTCGGGTTCTGTACACTCATCGTGCCTCCTCGGCGAGTCCGTTGACCCGCTCCATTCTGTCGGCCAATCGAGAATTGGCGTACGGTCCCTCTGCGCGCAGGTGCGCGATGATCCGTCTGATCGTTTCCGTCGATTTGTCTTGATTCATCTTCTCCTTCGCCTCCAACCGCTTGACGCGCATGCGGAATCCTACGGTTCCACCGATAATGCGATGCGCGTACTCGCTGTTCTCCTCGGTCGAGTTCAGCAGATGGGGGTCTGGCAATGGGCTCTCGAAGTGCTCCACCAAACGATCGAGGGCCCGCAGGTTCTCCGCATCGCTGAGGATCTCCGCAGTGCCGTGCAGATGCACGACGGCGAAGTTCCATGTCGGCACGTTCGGGCGGAAGCCGTACCACGAGGGCGAAACGTAGCCATTGGGGCCCTCGACTATTGCCAGCATCGGGTGTCGACCGAGTTGGTGCTTCTCTTCGTCCGGACGCCCCACATGACTGATCAGGACGATGTCTTCGTCACCCTCGTCCAGGAGTACGGGATAATGGGAGGCTACCAACCCTCTTCCTGGCACCTCGGTGACGAATGTGCACCACGGGTTCTCACGGACCAGCTCTTTGACTGCCGTCGTGTCTTCGAGGGCGTAGTCAGGATTTTCCCTCATCTCTCTCCTCCTTCTCGGCGTCTCTTGGTCTCCTCATCGAGTCGCATCCATGCAAGACCCGCGAGTGTAGCGGCCTGCAGCCCCAGTACCTCGTCGTCGAAGATCACCGTCGCGGAATGCATACCTGACGCATCGTCTGTTGCCACTTCATCCGGTTTGGCCCCCAGAAACACGAGCGTCCCTGGCACCTGTTCCAGCACATACGCGAAGTCCTCCGAGGCCATCGCCGGTTCAGTCATCTCGAGGACGTTCTCGTCACCGACGGTGCTGCGCATCCACTCCATCGCCCGCTCCGTCTCCGTCACATCGTTGACGGTCGCAGGATAGGACGGAACAAATTCGATGTCCGCCTCACATCCGTGTGCCTCTGCGATGCCGCGAACCATCTGTGGGAGCTCATCGCGCACGAGCACACGTGCCGCATCGCTGAAGTGGCGCACGTTCGCTTCGAGGTCGATCTGACTGGCAAGTACATTTCCTGCGGCAGAGTCCGAGGTGATTCGACCGATCGAGATGACGACCGGGTCGTGTGCCGCGATCCGCCTGGCCCGGAAGCTCTGGATCGCGAGGATCACTTCGGCGGAGACCGGAACCGGATCGATCGCCAGGTGCGGAGCTGCCGCATGTCCGCCGGTTCCCCGGATCCGAATCCGCATGCCGTTGACACCGGCCATGATCGGCCCGGGCCGCGTCGTGAAACGTCCAAGGGGCGTTCTCCCATCGACGTGGATTGCAAAGGCGGCAACAGGTCGTCGATCTGCGACATCGAGGATTCCTTCATCGATCATCATCCGACCCCCGCCTAGCCCTTCCTCACCGGGTTGGAACATGAAGACAACGGTTCCGGGAATCTCCTCGCGGCGTGCGGCGAGAATCCTTGCCGCACCGATCAGACCCGCCACGTGAAGATCGTGGCCGCAGGCATGCATCGCGCCATTCTTCGAGGCGTACGGAAGTCCGGTTTCCTCCACAATCGGCAGGGCATCCATGTCGGCGCGGAGGAGGACTACGGGTGCTGAATCCGCGCCCACAGCGTTGGCCCCCGCCCCACCGCGGAGGACCGCCGTGACCGAGGAGAGAGATTCACCCGTCGACACCTCGAGTCCTAGCCCTTCAAGGTTGGCCAGAATCTCCTTCTGTGCGACCGGAAGGTCGAGTCCGACCTCCGGCTCATGATGCAGCCGGCGGCGAATCTTCCTCATTCGTTCAAGTTCCGCGACCCCCGCCTCGGCGATTCGATCGTGTGCCCGTGGGCTCATGCCGGGACCTCCGAATCGAACTGCATGCGTTCACCGAGGACCGGCACCGCGGCAAGGAGGTCCCGAGTATAGGCTTCTGCGGGGTTCGCCAGCAGCGTCTCCGTCTCGCCGTATTCGACGATCTTTCCGTCGCGCATCACACAGATCTCGTCACTGATGTAGCGGACGACCGCGAGGTTGTGAGAGATGAAGAGCATTGACAGCCCCAGTTCGTCCTGCAGTTCCCGCAACAGGTTGAGCACCGTGCTCTGGACTGACACGTCAAGCGCCGAGGTGACCTCATCGGCGATGATCACCTCGGGTTCTCCGGCCAATGCCCGTGCAATCGTGGCTCTCTGTCGCTGTCCGCCGGAGAGCGCCCCGGGAAGCTCACCCGATCGATCCGGGTCAAGGTGGACTTGGGACAGGAGTTCGCGAACTCGCGTGCGCTTCTGGCTCGAAGTCCAGTTGCGGCCGGTTGCGCGCGTGGCCTCCGCGATCGAATCGCCGATGGACATCTTCGGGTCCAGTGCGGAGTACGGGTCCTGGAAGATCATCTGTATGCGCCGCCGTGCGTTCCGTGCATCCCGCCTCCACCCGATCGTATCGACTCCGTTCACCCGAATACTTCCGCCTCGCACTGGCGCGAGCCCGACAGCGGCATTGGCGATCGTCGACTTCCCAGAGCCAGACTCACCGACGAGTCCGACGGTCTGTTTGCGTCCGACGGCGAGTGAGACCTCGGAAACGACAGTCCGGGTTCCGTACTTCACACTGAGCCGATCAATCTCGAGCACGCTCATAGCAGGCTCTCCTCTCTGAAATCCGTTTCCAGCACGTCTGCTTTGGGATCGCCGCGCACGGTGTGCGCAAAGTCCTCGATCACCGGCAGTCGGCTGCTGCGGTCGGAGCCCATATCGGGCAGGCACGCGATGAGCCCCCGCGTGTAGGGGTGCTGGGCGGTCTCTTGGATGGAGTGGGCCGACAGCTCTTCTATGATCTCGCCGTCCTTCATGACGATGACACGGTCGCAGAAGCCGGCGACGAGGGCGATGTCGTGGGAGATGAGAACGACCGCTGTGTCGGTCGACTCCTTCGCCGCCCGGAGCACCCCGAGGACTTGCTTCTGCACGGTGACGTCGAGTGCGGTGGTCGGTTCATCAGCGATGATGAGCTTTGGATGCCCGGTCAGTGCCATGCCGATCATTGCGCGCTGGCGCATGCCTCCGGAGAATTGGTGCGGGTAGTCCTGCAACCGGTTCGCGGCATCGGCAATGCCGACAGCCTCCAGCCCGGTTGTCGCACGCTCTTGTGCGTCTCGCCGACTCATCCCAAGGTGGATCTCTGGGACCTCTGTCATCTGTCGGCCGATAGTCAACGCGGGGTTGAGTGAGGTCAGCGGGTCTTGGAAGACATAACCCATTTCCGTGCCCAACCGCTTCCTTTCTGCTGGGGTGAGAGGTTCCGAGAGGTCGATGGTGTCGAAATGCCGCCGTTTCGCGGAAACGAACGCTGATACGTCGAGAATCCCGGCCAATGCCATTGCAGTGAGTGACTTCCCTGACCC
This sequence comes from Brevibacterium sp. FME17, assembly GCF_014897515.1. Lineage (NCBI taxonomy): Bacteria > Bacillati > Actinomycetota > Actinomycetes > Micrococcales > Brevibacteriaceae > Brevibacterium > Brevibacterium sp. FME17. The sequence continues at coordinate 14,775 of NZ_JABUYD010000014.1, read as the reverse complement.
GGACTCGCCGACGATGCCAACCGTCTCCCCCGGACGAACCATCAGGTCGATCCCGTGAACACGCTCCACGAGGCCACCGTCTCCGTCGGGGAAAGCGATTCTCAGGTCCGTGACTTCGGCAATGGGAGGATCTGACGGCTCCAGGGGAGTGCCGACGACCACGGGGTCCGGCAGATCGCCCTTGGTCTGGATCCGGTGCGGAATCATCGCTGCCCGGCTCGCTGCCATGACGCGCCTGACGCCCTGGCCAGGCTGGTCAGCGAGCGCTTCGGAGATCAGTGTGAACACGAGTCCGGCGAAGACGATGGCAAGTCCCGGGCCTGCGGCGCCCATCGGATTGATATAGATCTGCCCGATCCCTTCGTTCAGCATCCGCCCCCAGTCGTAGGCCGGGGCCTGGACGCCGAGCCCGAGGAACGACAGACCTGCAAAGGCGAGAAGGGTGACGCTCGCAGATGCGGACGCCTGGACCAGCAGAGGATTGGAGATATTGGGCAGGACATGGCGAAACAGCACCCCGAACGGCCCCACTCCTACTACTCGCGCCGCCCGTACAAAGTCCTTCCCGGACACCGAAGAGGAAAGGTTGTACACAAGGCGCGTGAGGTTCGGGATACCTGCGAGTCCGATCGCGAGCATAGCTCCGGTGGCGGTCGCTCCCCAGATGACAGTGAAGAAGAGGACGAGTAGCAGCCATGGGAACGCCAGCAGCATGTCCATGACCCACACGACAGCGCGGCGCAGGTGCTTGGGCATGATGCTCGTGCCCAGCCCGATGATGAGACCGCCCGTCACTCCAATCGCAGTGGCACCGGCGGTGAGCAGGAGCGAGAGGCGGGTGGCCGCCATGACTCGAGCGAAGATGTCCCGCCCGAGGTCATCGGTGCCGAAGAGATGGTCGGGGCCGGCAGGAGCCCATCGCTCGCTAACCGATCGTGTTGCCGCGGCTTCGCCCCAGACGAGTGGCCCGATCACCGCGACGACAATGAGCAGTGCGATACCTATGGCCGCGGCGATTCCTGCCGGGCTGATGAACTTCTTCACGATGTCATCCTTCCGTGATCGATGTGCGGGGATCAATGGTGATGAGAATGAGGTCGACGACGAGGTTCACGGCGAGAACCATGAGCGCAAACACCAGGACCACACCCTGGATCATCGGATAGTCCTTTGCACCGACGGCGGACACCAGTGTGTTTCCCATGCCCGGGATCGCGAACACAGTTTCGATGATCACCGTGCCTGCGGTGAGGCCGGCGAGGAGGAGCCCCCCGACGGTGAGCGTCGACGTGACGATGTTGGGCAGCGCATGCCTGAACAGCAGGATGCGTTCGGGGAGACGTTTGATCCGCGCCGTTGAGATATAGGTGGAATCGAGTACCTTGATCATTTCTACCTGCACAATCCGCGCCAGGTAGGCCATCGGCCCCAGCGCCATGCCGATAACCGGCAGCACAGCAGAGTCGAGTCCGCCCCACCCTGCAGGCGGGAAGAACCCAAGCCACACGCTGAAGACCGCGATGAGCGCGACAGACAGAAGGAAGTCGGGAATGGCGATGAGGACGCCGAGCGCACCCGAGATCGTCGCGGTCACCGCACTGCCCCGCCCGGAGCGGGCGATAAGTGCCGCGCCCATGCCGAGCGGCAGTGCCCCAGCGAGGGCAACGACGAATCCGGAGGCGGCGAGGATGAACGTCGTGGGAAACCGGGATCCGATCACCTCCGACACCTCCTGCCTTGTCTGGATTGACGTGCCGAAGTCACCGGAGAACAGGCCGCGCACGTAGTCGAAGAACTGCTGAGGGATCGGCTTGTCGAGGCCCAGATCGGATCGCACATTCTCGACAAGCGACGTCGGAGCGGTGGGTCCCAGTGCTGCGCGAACCGGATCGCCGGGCACCATGTGGATAAGAAAGAAGCTCGCGAGCACCACAATGACCAGTGAAGCCAGGAGACGCCCTGTCCGACGAATCGCGAATGAGGTGCGTGGAGACAGTCGCTCTGAGAAGGTCCTCACAGCGAGAGGTCTGCCCGTGGGTCTTGTGAGTCTGAGGGAAAGAGTCATCGTGACTCACTCGGTCATCCGGATTGACGGTGCCTGAATGTAGGAGGTCTCTTCGAAGACCGCGCCGTTCATGAACGTGGGCAGCTCCGTTCCCGTCGTGGGGAAGGTATGGAAGTTGTCGACGAGGAGCTTTTCGGCGTCCTCCCAGAGGCCACAGGCCTGGTCAGGAGGCGCGGACAGTGCGCGTTTGGCGGCTGCGTCATAGTCCTTGTCGTCGGTGGCCATGAAGTTGAGGCCGCCCTTGTCCGGTGTCGCACCGCCGTAGAAAGCATCCTGGATCGTGGGTCCTCCCGACGAGATCTGAATCCAGCCGGTGTCCCAGTCGAACGTTTCGTAGAGGGATTCCGACCAGCCCGCACCATCCAATGCCTGCAGGTCGGTCTGGACGCCGATGTCCAGCCAGTATTCGCGCAGCAGCTCTGCCGCGGGGGCATGGGTGTCGCTGGCTGCGTCATAGAGGAAAGTGATTTCGAGCGGTTTCCCGTCTTTGTGCCGCACGCCATCATCGCCAAGAGTCCAGCCGGCATCATCGAGCAGTTGTCCTGCCCTCTCGGGATCAAAGTCAGGCAGCTCCCAGACCGGGCCGTCATCGGGCACACACAGGTTGGGGGATTCGGTGATGAGGGAATCAAGGGCGACTGGGTTTCCTCCCGACACGACCTCGGCTGCCTCCTCGCGATCGAAGCCTATCGAGAGCGCTTCTCTGACGGCGCGATCGCTCGTCGGGCGCTCCTTGCGCTCGTTGAAGAGCATCTGACCGATCGGGTTGATGATGCCGGTGTGGTCGAAGCCCTGCGCCTCGACTCGTGCACGGTCCGCGCCAGTGATGCGCGCGGCATTGAGATCGCCGGAAACGAGGAGATTCGCGCGGGTCGACTCATCGGTGACGACCTTGATCTCAAGGTTGTCGGGCACACCCTCCGTCTCCGACGTCAAGCCGTTCGGGCCCCAGTCGTAGTCGTCACGTGCGGTGAAGATGAAACTGTCCGGGCTCGTCTCGGTCAGTTCGTATAGACCCGTGCCATTCGACGCGTTCTGCAGGCTCTCGGGATTTTCGAGTCCGGCGGAGCACACCATCTCCACCGTTCCTGCCTTGCTCATGAGAAAGGAATCCGGCTTCGGCACCGTTACGGTCAGGGTCGACCCATTGGCCTCTGCCTTGAGACCGTCGGGGACCAGGGAACCGTGATGAACTGACGTGTTGTCTGGGTTCGCGTGATATTCGAGGTTCTGCGCGGCCACATCGGCGGTGAAGTCGGTGCCGTCCTGACAAGTGACGCCGTCCTTGACCTCGTAGGTGACGGTCTTCCCGTCTTCGCTCTCCTCCCATGATTCGGCCAGCCAAGGAACGAATTCTCCCGACTCATCGGTATAGACGAGGGACTCATATGCGTATGAGGCGATCTGCCGTTCCTGAGGCTGTGTGCTGGTCATCGGAATCGTGTTGCTCACCTCGCCATTGACGGCGGCAACAAAGGTTCCTCCCGAGACCAGGTCGGCGGAGTTCGATACCCCCTCGCCACAGCCGGACAGGATCAGAGCTCCCGCGCTGAGGACGGCGATTGCAGACAAAGGTTTCTTGATTCGCATTGTTCTTCACTTCGCTTCCAGATTCCACAGTTGGTACCGAACAGATTTCTGCTGGCCTTGGTCGTCATGGTGCGTATTCCACTGAATCAATTGGGGGAGGGGACAGAGGAGCGGGACCCGAGAATCGACAGCGGCCCGGCGGCCTTCGCCGAGATTCGCACTGTCTGCTGCGCACTGTATGAGACAGGGGTCTCAAGGATGTCGTAGACCTCGACCCTGAGCGGATCTGCTCCCGCTTCGATCGCCCGATCAATCGCAGCCTGCGAGGCCCTTGCAACGGCCTCATCTCTGTCCTCGTAGGCACTGATCTCTTGAGCCCGGCCTCCCGCCAGAGACATGGCCGCCCCGACAGCGTTGGCCACATCGCCATGTTCAGGCCGAATGACCGTACCCACCCCTGGCAAGTCGTCCGGCACGAGGAAGGCCCCGCCACCGACGACGACGAGAGGCACGTCAACGCGTCCGGAGGACAGCCTCTCAACGGATTGCTCGAGCCGTTCGTGTGCACGTTCGAGTCCCGTGCGAAGGCCCTGGGAGAGCGCCGGAGAATTCGGGACGCTCAACTCAGCGAGATCACCTCCGGCCCTGCCCATGAGAATCGCGGCGTCGGTGAGAGTCGCCACGGCACCGCCGAAAGCGAGCGCATCGGACGTCAAGCGGTGACCCAACGAGTCGGGACCGAGTCGGCCCGTGGAGGGTTCGATTCGTGTGCCACCACCCACAGCGATGCTGAGGACGTCTGGCATGCGGAAGTTGGTGCGCACACCGCCGATCTCTCGAGGCAGGCTCGACTCACGAGGGAATCCCCTGGTCACAACACCAAGATCGCTCGTGGTCCCTCCCACATCGACGACGATCGCGCTGTCCACATCCGCGAGGAGGGCCGCGCCGCGGATCGAGTTGGCCGGACCTGACCCGATTGTGAGCACGGGATAGCGCTCGGCGAACTCGAGGGCCATAAGGGTCCCGTCGTTCTGTGCGAAGTAGACCATCGCGCCGACGAGGCCCTCTTGCTCGACAACGTTGAGAAGGGCACGGGTCACACCGCTGGCGACTCCGTACAGGGCGGCGTTGAGCACCGTCGCATTCTCGCGTTCGAGGAGCCCGATCGCGCCGACATCCCGGCTCAGCGATACCGGGATATCCTTTCCCAGGGTCGCGTGCACGATCGCCTCGACTTCCACTTCCTGGTCGGGGAACGAGGGGCTGAAGATCCCGCAGACGGCAACCGCGTCGATCGGCCCCTCGAGTGAGCGGAGGAAGCCTCTGACTGCCTCGTGATCAAGGTCGCTGATCGGGGTCCCGTCGACCATGTGGCCGCCTGGCAGCAGAGCAGAGCCTGCAAGGACTGTATTCCGCAGGTCCACCGGCCAGGCGATCAGCGGCGGGTAACCGCTCGACGCTGGTGCCCCAAGGCGAATGACGGCGACTCGGCCCAGATCTTTGCGCCGAACAATGGCATTCGTGGCGTGGGTCGTGCCCATCATGACTCTCGTGACATCTCGACGACGCCCGCCCAGATCGGCGAGGACGGTCGTGATCGCTGCGCGGATTCCGCCGGTGACGTCATCGGTTGTCGGCTGTTTGGTGTGAGCGATCACCTCGTGGGACGGATCAAGCACCACCGCATCGGTGTTCGTGCCACCCACGTCGACGCCCAGCGAGAGCTGCTCGCCGGTCGAGCTGACTTCCATCCTCTCGATCACAGTCCGCCTCCTGTTGCCGTAGGGAGCGTCAAGGCGAAGGCGTCGCGCTCGCTGTCAGCACTGCTCGTATCGATGCCGCTGTCTCTGCCGACCTCGCCATCGCTGTCGAACGGGCGGTAGTCGATGTCGTATCCGAATGCTTCAGGCCCCGCGATCTCCAGGCCGCGCTTCGTTCGCCAGAGTGGATCGCAGGCCCAGGTGAGGACCGACACACGCTGTCCGAAACGCAGCAGCTCGGTCGAGATGGCATGACCGGTCTCCGAATCGACGAGCGTAATCAGGTCCGGGACGCTGGCACGGACGTCACCATCCTCGAGGACAACGAGGTTTTCGTTCTGTATCTCTACCCGGAGGAGTCGATGGCGCTCGGTTCCGATTCCCGCGATCGTCACCGATCCGAAGACGAAGCCGTCGCGTGTCCGACGGGACACATCGATGATCTTGCCGCTGATGAGCACCGCCGCATCAAGTACTGTGGCCAGCGCGAACACCGGCTCGTCGGAGCGGAGCAGAGCCGCGCCTACATCGATCGCACGACCGACCGTTCCACTGATGACGGCTCCCTCGACATCATCTCCGTCGAGCAGTGAGGCTCCAAGGCACAGTGAGCCGCTGGCGATGGAGAATGCACGAACGTGCCGCTCCAGCCACGCCGAGTCAACGGTTCTCATGACCGTGACGTTGCCCACCACGTCGCTGAGCACGGTCAGGCCCCGAGGAAGTCCGGCAACATTCATTGCGACCATCGTGGCTTTCGGGAACGCCCGACCCATGCCGTCAGCGTCAAGAACGTCGAGTCCCAGCTGAGCCGCCCATCCAATCGGGCCGACGCCGTTGCTGCCCCCGATCTCCATCGGCATCACAGCGGTGATCGTCTTCCCCGCCACCTTCTGGGCCTCGCTCAGCAGAGTGAGCGGCTGTTCAGCCGAGGTGAGCATCTCGATGCCCACAGTCGGAGCGCCGACTCCTGACATCGCCACAACGGTATCGTTTGGCCCCATTTCCTCGACTGACCTCAGACGGACTGGCCCGTGCTTCTCAAGCGCGGCCTCCGCACCCATCTGTGCCGTGGACACCGCGCCGCCGCCGCCAGTGCCGAATACGGCCGCTCCGGCTGCCAGAGCCGCTACGTCTTCAGCTGTGATTTCTCGTCTCATAGGTCGAGCCTAGAGATGCCGAGGCCGATGCCAATGTTGTCTCAGCACATAGAACCGGGCTAGTTTGTGTTCATGGCACAGATCGATGTCGGGCAGATTCTTCAGCAGGGCTCCCGTTTGGGAGTCGAGCTTCTTGCCGGCCCCAGCAGCGGCAGCACCGTGACACGGGTCGAGATCGCCGCGCTCGCAGAAATCGATTCTCTGCCCGAGGGGACCCTCATGATCGTCGACGCCCAGGAGTCACCCAGCGGGTATCGCATCGACATAGCAATCCGACAGTCGCAGGCTCACGGGGTCTCTGCTCTGGTGTTCCCTATGCATGTGGATGTCTCTGCCACCGCTCGTCACCTCGCCGAGGACGCGGGGATTCCCCTCATCGGTGCGGCAGGCAGAAAGGCCTCCGACCTCGCACTCGCGATTGATCGGATGGTAAGCAACGAGTCTTCTGATGTGCTCACCCGAGCACAGCACGCGCTTGCCCGAGCCCGCGATGCCGCAGCCGGGGGCTCTGGGGGCACGTCCTCGGCGGTCCTTGAGGCGGCCTCGGCCTCGCTGGGCGGACGGGTGTGGCTGGAACCCGACCCACAGATCGATTGGACCGAGTCCGCGGCTGTGTTCATCGGAGATGTTCCCAGAGGCCGGCTGCTCTTCGAGACCGACGCCGACGACGATGCGGTCGCGACTGATGCGGCCGAGCTCGCACTGCCTGGAGTCGCCGCCGTATTCTCCCGCGTGATGCTCCACGAGGTGCAGGATCGATTCGCTCCCCGGCAGACCTCAGGTGAGCTCATTGCCCAGCTGATCGTCGCGGAGTCTTCCCGTCTCGACTCCCTGGCGAACCAGGCCTACCAGCTCGGAGTCCCCTTACAGCTGGCACACGGGGTGTCCTGGTTGAAGTTCACGCACAGCCAATCGAAGCGCCTGCGCCCTCCCAAAGCCCTGCAGTCCACGCTCGAGCTGTTCGCCCTCGAGCTGTTCGACCAGCGCCCCGAGCTGTGGCATATCGCCTTCGTCCACGACGACGCGTTCATCGTCGTCACCGAGGCGCCGAGGTCAGGCGACCATCAGCGAAGACTTCGCGAGGTGAGCGCGAGCGTCGCCGACCAGGCACAGGTGCTCGGCGCCGGCGACTGGGATGTGACGGTCGGCCTCGGTACCCCTCAGAGCGGCGCCGACGGCCTGCGACAATCCGCGGCAGAGGCCCGCGTTGCCGCAGAGTCCGCTATCTCGTCCGGCCGTACCGGTCACATCGAAGTCACCGACGTGACCGGGCTTCGCCGCGTTCTCCTCGACTTCTTCGCATCGCCGATCTCTCGGGAACTCCTCCGGGACATCCTCAGCCCGCTCGATGCCCAGGGACGCGAAAAAGCGGAGACCTCAGTCCGCACACTTCTGGCCTACCTCGGTCATCGAAACTCTCCAACGAAGGCAGGGGCGCAACTGTCCCTGCACCCGAATGCGGTCTCCTACCGAATCCGCAATATCGAGAGCATGCTCGGACTGGACCTCAATGATCCCGACACGAGATTCTCCGTGGAACTCGCGTGCCGCGTCCGACTCCTCGGCTACACCTAGCCCACCGAATGCGACGTCCTTTGTGACTGGGAGACAAAGAGCATCGAATATCTGTATGGGGGACACATTCCATGGGCTTCGCGACGGATCTAGGCTGACGAACACGCAGCCAACCGAAGGAAGCCTGTCATGCCTCGTGCGCCGATCACCGACGGAGAAATCCACTACGAGTCCCTTGGAGACGACGCTGGGATCCCCCTCGTCCTCGTCGAAGGCGGGTGGACGCAGCTCATCGGGTGGGCACCGGACTTCATCGACCAGCTTGGCGAGGCAGGTTTCCGTGTGCTTGCGCTCGACAACCGCGACACCGGCCTGTCGACGCATTTCGGCGGCCCGGATGACCTCGACGGAGGCTACGGCCTTGAAGACATGGCCGACGACGTCGCAGCGGTGATCGGCCATGCCGGATTGGCTTCTGCCCACGTCGCAGGCCGCTCGATGGGCGGGATGATCGCCCAGATGCTTGCCATTCGCAGTCCTGAGCTCGTCCGCAGTCTCGGACTCTTCTACTCCATCCCTGGTCGGGACAAGCGCTACATCCTCCACGGGGATCGTGCGGAACTCTTCTCACCGCAGAGGCGCATTCCACGGGACGAGCTCCTCGCTTCCGCCTTGGCCGCGAATCGCGGATTCATGCCCGACGGCGACGCGTGGGGCGACAAGGAATGGTACGAGAACGAAACGCGCCGGTACGTTGGCGACGCCTATGATCGCCACTACTCCCCCGACGGCGCACCTCGACAGTGGGCAGCCCTGCGACGCGCCCCCGAACGGCTCGATGACCTCCGTGATGTAGTCGTCCCGACCACAGTCGTCCACGGACGCGATGACCATGTATTGCACTGGTCGGCCGCGATCGACATCGCCGAGGCGATGCCGCAGGCCGAGCTCCACATCTATCCGGGTCTTGGGCACTTCTTCCCACCCGCCCTGATCCCGTCCTTCGTCGAGAGTCTCGCTCGCACCGCTCGCCAAGGAGAACTTGCCCTCGGGCAGAGCGCCGATGCCGATGCCGATGCACCATGATGTAGCAGCCATCGTCGGTTGCACACGAGGTTCCCTTCCACCCAGGTCTCGTCGAACATCGTGGAGAAGCCATCGGCGACGTTGCCGAACAACCCAAGGTCACCTGAATCAGAGAGGCACCATCTATGTCGAACGAGTACTCACACATCGTCATCGGCGCCGGCAGCGTGGGATCAGCCGCCGCCTACTGGCTGTCGCAGCAAGGGGCCGAACGGGTGCTGGTGCTTGAGCAGTTTGACCTGCTTCATCAGAACGGGTCCTTTTCGGATCACTCTCGGATTATTCGCCGCGTGTATCCGTCGACCGACTATGTGCGGCTCACCGACGCGATGTTCGACGCATGGTCACGCATCGAAGCAGCGAGCGGGCTTCCTCTCTACACGAGAACTGGCGGCCTCGACCTCGCGGAGGTCGGCACGACTGGCTACGACTATGTCCGGAAATCGCGGACCGCTCTCGACGCGCTCGGGATCCCCTTTGAGGACCTGAGCGCCGCGGACATCCGACAGCGGTTTCCACAGTGGCGTGTATCGGACGACACCGAGGGCATTTGGCAGGCCGACAGCGGCATTCTCGACATCCGTCGATCAGTAAGCGCGCACATCTCGCTGGCCCGTGCCGCGGGCGTTGAGTTCCGTGCACAGTCTCGTGTCGAGAATATTGATCTCGCTGACGACGGTGTCACCGTTCATGCAGGCGGGGAGGAGTTTCGCGGGGATCGCATGGTCGTCGCCGCGGGTTCGTGGCTGGGGCCGCTGATGGATGACCTCGGACTGTCGTTCAATCTCACGTTGTCTCAGGAACAGGTCACCTACTTCAGCAGCGAGACATTGTCGTCGTTCACCCCCGATCGGCATCCGATTTGGATCCATCACGCGCACGACGACGTGTACTATGGCTTCCCGGTCTACGGCGAAGCGGCGACAAAGATCGCCCGCGATATGCGCAGCAGGTTCATCTCCAGCGACGACAGGGTATTCGTCGGAGACGACGCAGAGGGCGAGATCCTCGCCAAGTACTTGCGGGAGCATCTGCCAGAAGCGGCGGGCCCCGCACTGATGCACCACACCTGTGTCTACGACATGCCGCCCGACAGAGGATTCATCCTCGACACCCTGCCCGATCACCCACACGTGGCCGTGTTCAACGGCGCCGGTCACGCGGGGAAGTTTGCAAGTCTTATGGGACAGATACTCGCTGATCTGCAGACTAGCGGATCGACTCCGCACCCTATTGCCCCGTTCACACTCGACCGTCCCGCAGTGTCCGATCCCGACTACCCCACCACATTCAAACTGCCAGACCCGGAATCGGCGACATGACTCGGTGCGCCGAAACCGCGAGAGCCTATCTCCGAGGTGCGATCCGGTCGGCATCGTCTCTCGCACCCGTCGGTCTCTGAGACGCTCAGCTTTGATTCGCACTGGCCGCCGTTCGAACAAGGAGACGATATGCACACCTCAACACTACTGAAGACACCAGAATTCACGTTTGCCGGAAAGAGCCGGACGATCGGGTTGGATAGCATCTTCCCTGACTTCACCTCGCAGGACCGGGTGGGGATCGTAGCGACCTCCCCAGGCGACTCGCTGCGTGCAGCACCGCTGCTTCTCTCCGCAATTGGCGCCTTCTATGAGGAGTTGTGGGATTCGGAGGACGATTTCTATCTGTACCCAGACTTCTTCGTCTTCCATGTCGGCACGCTCACCGGCTATCACAGTCCGTTCGACATCTGGCCGCAGAGCAAGGAGGTCGTCGTCGAACACGATCCGCAGTCCCTGCTCGCAGCAATCAACGACCGTGGCATCACCCGCCTCGTCCTCCCGGATGCGCACGGTGGGGACGGAGTTCTCATGGAGCATGCGGTGCAGCTCGCTGCACGACGAGTCCGATCGATCGTGCGCCACGCACCAGCAGATGCGGACCCGATGTGGACGGTGACTCCGTCGCTCGCGGCAGCGAAGATGATCAGAAGATGCGCTCGCGTGTCCGCACCGATCCTGGGCGAAGAGCTGACCTCTTCGTGGACCGAGGACCCGGGCGCGGCTCAGGGATACTCTCCCGTCGACTTCTCGGGATTGCTCTCCTGGCTGTGCACGATAGGCACCACTCATGCCAGCATGGGCTTCAGCAGCGAGTACCGCGCGGCTGCATCCGTCACTGACGCAATCCTTGCACGCGACATCCATGAAGTTCGTCGCGACGACATCGAACCGCACCCCTAATCGTCCTAGGTGCGATGGCTGCTGACAATGCCCCGGCGGTCGGTTGCCGATCGCAACCCGCGTGGGGCGTCGGCGGAATCGCGCATGCCTCCGCCTTCAAGTTCCAGGTGCATACGGCGTCCGCTTGCGCGCAGGTGAGAGCACTCACAGAAAAGTGCAGAAAATGCAGCAGCTGACCGAGAACCGGATCAAGAAGTCATTCGTCAACGCTTCCCGACGCGAGGTCGAGAAGATGAAGCTCCCAGCGTCACTCACCGAGGTGGAATGGGCGGAGCGCGAATATCTCGGATGGACCGACCCGAAGATTCCGCAGCGCGGCTGCGTTGTCGTTCCTGTCGATGGTGCCCCCGTGGAATCGTCCTGCGTTCGGCCGCCGCGTCGAAGAGCAGGGCCATGAGCAATTTGTGCGAGGATCTTCACGAGATCAACGACGTGAAGATGTTCGTGGCGAAGAAGGCGGGATCCTCCAACACAGTCGGCACGCTCATCCACAGCGACTTCGACTGCTCCGAATTGGTCCTCGATCCCCCGCGGGCGATCGAGGGTCACAACCATCCCGAGACACACATCGCGAGTCGGATCGCGACGTTGTCGGGTCATGCCGAGAACTTCGCCAAGCGGCTGATGGGCACGAAGCAGACCCTTGCCGAGGCGGCCCGACGTCCCGGAGGGGACGTGAGCGATGACAAGGTCGACCCGGGCCGCTCGAACGGTCAGCCGGCTCACCGAGGCGACGACACTCAGGCCTGGTACTTCACCTGGCCACCGACGACCGTCAGTGCCAGACGGGTGTCACGGATCGCCTCGGCGTGGGCGAAGAGTGCTTCTTCGGATTCATAGCCGAGCAAACCATCGTCGGAGTCGGCTGCGTTGGGATTGAGCCCCTCGGCAACGAGCGGATCGGTGTCGACGACGATGAAGTCGGCGTCCATGCCCGGGGCCAGATAGCCTCGTCGATCTTCGAGTCCTGCGGCATAGGCCGGGCCCTGGGTATGCTGCCGAATTGCCTCAGCGGCGGAGATCCGACGTCGAGGCTGGAAGCTCGTGGTCGCGTCCCCGGAGATGTTCGCCCTGGTCATCGCCGCATAGATCGCTGCGAAGGGATTGGCGGGCTCCACCGGCCCATCGGAGCCGAATGCCACGTGTGCCCCGGCGGCCAGCAGGTCGGGCCAGGCGTAGGCGGCAAGTTGCGCGGATTCGTCGATGAGGTGGAGCAGGTGCAGGTCAGAGATGCAGTGACGGGGCTGCATGGAGGCGATGACGTCGAGTTCGGCGAACCGGGCGACATCGGCAGGCTGAATGAATTGGGCGTGCTCGACCCGGTGGCGCAGGGGGCGTTCGAAGCGCTCCTGCGCCTCCGTCGTGGTCTGGCGCAGACGTTCGAAGACGTTGAGCACATGGTGGTTGGCCTGATCGCCGATGGCATGGATGGCAACAGAGATGCCGGCCTCGGTGGCCCAGCGTGCGTTCTCGAACAGGTCGTCCTCTGACATCTGGGCGATCCCGTAGTTGGCGTCCTCCGGCGCACTGCTCAAGGCGTCCTCGGGCACAGTGCCGGGGTAGGTGTAGAACTCCTGCTCGGCGCCCGCCTCGTCGGGGGTCACAGTCTCTTCGTGAGCGTGCGGCTCGGGAAACGGTGAGGACATGTGGCAGGTGTGCGAGCCCAGGGCTCCGTCGGAGAACAGCTTCAAGCCACCTCGGCGCAGCCAGTCATCGCCGTCGCCGGTGTGCCACCCGGTCTCGATAGCCCAGGGCACCTCCGGTGAGCGCAGATACTTCGTCACGCGGATGTGCTGTCGGTCGGCTTCGCGCAGGTCGTACCACCCCAGCGTCGAGGCGATGGAGTCGAAGTCGTGGATCCCGGTCAGCCCCTGGGAGAGGAACAGCTTCTGGGTGCGATCGAGTCGCTCGACCTGTTCTGCGCGGGAGGGTTCGGGAATGAATCTGGCCACCAGGTCGGTGGCATCCTCACGGACCAGCCCGGTCAGCGAGCCCTCGTCATCGCGAACGAATTCTCCGCCGAACGGGTCCACGGTGAGATCATCGATGCCGGCGATCTCCAGGCCGTGGGCATTCGTCCAGAGGGTGTGGAGATCGACCGACCACATCGCCACCGGGTGGTCGGGCACGGCCTGGTCGAGGAGTTCGCGATCGGGGTAGCGCGGGTCATCCCACTTGTTGATGTCCCACCCGGAGCCGACCACCCATTCGCCGAACGGCATCTGGCTGGCGCGTTCACGGATGGCGTCGACCGCCTCGGTCAAGGATCGGACATCGGAGAGATCGAGGTCGGTCAGGGAGTCTGCGTAGTGGACCGAGTGCATGTGCGCGTCGACGAGGCCGGGCAGGATGACCTGGCCGGCGCAGTCGATCTCCTCGATTTCGAGGCCCGGAATCACCGCGGTGGCCCCGATTCCTCCCGCCGAGGCGAGCGCTGCCGTCGTCGAGGACTCGGAGGCTGCGATGTCGAGCAGTTCGGCTCTGGTGCCCACGGCCACGATCGTCTCCCCGTCGACGAGGATCGAGTCGGGTGCGACCGCCGAGGTGGCATCAGGGGAGGCAGGTGCAGAACTTCGCACGACGGCATTGGAGAACAGACGCATGAGCACCAGTCTAGAGCGCAAGTGCACGCGTTCCAGGCTGGGGTGCGAGGTGGTTTCTGCGCGCCGATACCACACGTCTTCTACCGGGAGTAGAATCCGAGGCATGGCCAATGTCTTCAGTTCTCAGGACACCCGTCTCGCTGCGGGTGCTCGCATCGTTCTTCCTGCCATCTGGCTCGGTCTCATCATCGGCATCTCCCTCATCGAGGCGCCGCTGAAGTTCACCGCGCCGGGCATCACGATCCCGCTGGGACTGGGCATCGGCCGTCTGGTCTTCACCGCCATGAACTGGGTCGAGATCGCCATCGCCGTGATCCTGCTGTGGTCGGTGTTCAAGTCAGCCGTCGGAGCAGGGTATCGGCAGCTGACATGTGCGGTGACGGTCGTCCTCATCGCCAAGGTCGCCGTGATCCGACCCCTGCTCAACAAACGCACCGATGCCGTGCTCGCCGGCGTCGATGACGGCGGGTCGAGCCTGCACCTGTTCTACATCGCCGCCGACGGTCTGCTCATCGTCGGACTCATCACCATGCTCATCGTCGCTGTTCGACGCTGGGTCACGGTCCACCCACCCAGTGCCGACTCGGCAGGCAGTTCAGACTCCCTGCTGCACTGACGCTCAGTAGTACACGGCCAGCCTGCCGCGCGGGCCGTCGATGACTTCGACGGGGGTGTCGAAGATGCGGGTGAGCACCTCGGCGGTCATGATCTCCGCAGGTGTGCCGAACTCGACGACACTGCCGGTCTTCACGGCACAGATGTGATCGGCATAGCCCTGCGTGTCAGGGTGAGTTGAGTCCACCGGTTCATAGCAAGTCCGCCTTCGCA